>JAEEWW010000039.1 GCA_016287815.1 Treponema sp.
CTGCATCAAGTTTGTCAAAAACGGGATCGCCCAAACCGCCTGGAACACCCTGGACAATACATTCCACGATGCCGCCGGCGCTGTCGCCCGCTTTTCTAAGTTCTGCAATTTTTTCTTCCATGAGAAGGGCTGCTTCGCTGTCACAGGCTCTCAAAGAGTTTTTTTCTATCTGGCTTAAATCTTTTGTTTTGCATTGTATGCCGGCTGCTCTGATTGTATAGGCTGTTACCTTTATACCTGCTTTTTCAAGAAGAATGCGGGCAATTGCGCCGGCGGCAACACGGGAAGCGGTTTCTCTGCCGCTTGACCTGCCGCCGCCCCGGTAATCCCTGAATCCATATTTTGCGTCATAGGTAAAATCAGCATGTCCGGGCCGGAAAGTATCTTTTATATTTGAATAATCTTTTGACTTTTGAGAAGTGTTTCTTATAACCATTGCGATAGGAGTTCCTTCGCTTTTCCCTTCAAAGATTCCGCTTAAAACTTCAACTTCGTCAGCTTCCTTTCTTGCGGTTACAGAAGCATTTAGCTTTCCGTCGGCAGAAGCTCCGGGGCGGCGGCGGTTCAATTCCTGCTGAATCCGTTCAACGCTAATTTCTAAACCCGCAGGGCAACCGTCAACAACTGCTCCAAGAGCTGCACCGTGACTTTCTCCGAATGTGGTTACTTTAAATAATGTTCCGTAAGTATTTCCGCTCAAAATTCGCCCCCTGCTTTTTCATATTTTTCATGCTGTTTTTTTATTCGTGCAATTAACGGAATTGCAACTGCTCCTGAAGTTAAGCCTACAAATCCGTTGCTTACAAGCATTGCTATTCCTACTGCTTCAATTCCAAGATTTGTACAATGTATAAAAAAGTACAACGGTGGAATTCTGTAAACAAAAAGCCTTAAAATATTCAGATAAAGGGCGATTTTTGTTTTGCCGAATCCGTAGAGAAGCCCCATAACGCTTGTGTTTATTGCAATCAGAATAGTATCAAGCCTTTCATAATAATAGATTTTTGCAATAGCTTTTGCAAAATTATCATCGCCTTTGGCAAATATTTCAACAAGCGGATGCTGAAATATTCCTGTAATGATAAAACATATAATCGAAAAAACGAAATTTATGAACAGAACTTTGTAAAATATGCTTAATGCCCGTTTTAAATTTCCGTTACCAAGATTCTGACTGATTATTGTTGTTTCACCTTCCTGGAAACCTCCCGGCGGTTGTGTAGAAAGACCTCCGAGCCTGTTAGAAACTCCCAAAGCTCCGATTACTGCCGAGCCGTAGAAAGCGCACATAGAATTTACAATAACTTTTCCAAATGCAAAGATAAATTTTTCAAGAAAAATCGGAATTGAAAGTGAAGATAGGCGTTTTACAAACGGTTTTTCAAAAGAACAGAGCTTAATAGAAATTCTGAACGGATTTTTTGGTGAAAGCAGTCTTGAAAAAGAAATAACTGCGATTATGAACTGAGCTGCAAAAGTTGCTCCGGGTAAGGCAATAACACCACCTTTTAGAACATACACAAAAATAATATTGAATATAGTTTTTAGAATCGAAAAGAGCAGGTTTCCCCACATATAAGTTTTTGTGTTTCCGCATGCTTTTTCTATTGAAAAATAGATTGTGTTTATAAAAATGAATGCGATGCTGCAAATTTCTATAACAAAGTAAAGGCTTCCATCTAAAAGAAGTTCATCTGGAATGCGTAAAAAGTGAAGGAATTGTCTTGAAAAAGGAATAAAAATTGCTGCAATTATCAGTGAAATTGAAATTGCAAGGCACAGAACGGAACTTATTCTTTTTCTGACCATTTCCATGTTGCCGGCACCAAAATAACGTGCAATTATAATTCCAGAGCCGATTGCAAGACCGGAACCTATAGTCTGCATAGCTGAGGAAATCTGGCTTATAAATGAAACAATGGAAACGATTTTTGTACTTATGCTTGCGGCTATCAGTGTATCAAAAAATTGAAAAATCTGGCTAAGGCTGTTATAAATTACAACCGGAAAGCTGATTGTAAAAATGACTTTCCATTCATTGCCTTCCAGAATGAATTTTCTGCGTGCAAGTTCCTTGTCGGTTATGTCCATGCGATGATACTAGCAGAAATCAGCCTGATAATAAAGCGCCGCTGCATACTTCGCGCCGCTTGCGAATTCTTGGGTTATGGTATAAAATGAAATGTAGGCTAAAAAGTTAAGGTGGGGAAAATTGGCACGGGGTTCTTCATTAGGAAAATCAATAGTTCTTCTGTTTTTGATTATAATTCTTGCCCTCGGTGGACTTGTATGGTTTGACTACCTGGGGGTTCTTCACTTAAAGCAGTCTTTTGCTCCTCTTTACAAACTTTTAGGCAAAGCTCCGCAAACGTCCGTAACAGCTACTTCAACACATCCTTTAACTGCCGATTTAGATCAGGACAGGCTGGATAAACAGCGCGAATCTCTGGATATTTACCGCCAGGAACTTGATAAGCGCGAAAAAGACGTTGCTTCTGCCGAGCAGCAGAATCAGCAGGTTGCTCTGGAACTTGGCGAACGCATAAAAACACAGGAAGAGCGTGAAAAAACGTTTAACGACACTGTAAAAAAATACGATGACCGTAATGCAAATATAACTCAGATTGCAACAAATTTAACTGGTATGGCACCAAAGAATTCTGTAGATATTCTTGTTGCTATGGATGATCAGATGGTTATAGATGTACTTCGCCGTGTAGATGAAATTGCCAGAGAAAACGGAACTTCTTCAATGGTTTCTTACTGGCTTTCTTTAATGCCGGCTGAACGTGCCGCAGAAATTCAGCGCAAAATGGCAAGCAAACCGGAATCCCTTAATTAGTGATTCAATTAGTGTTTATCTAAAAAATCCTTTTCATTTTTCTTAAGTGCTCTAAAAAAAAATCCGATGTTTTAGAAAGAGCTGATATTTTTTTTCAGCCGCATTGGAGGTAGAGCAGATGCAAAATGTCAATTTTGCAGTTGACAATTTTTTGACATTACAAAGTCCGCAAACGCAAACACAGACCGCATTTGTGGAAAAACAAAACTATACTTCCGGCCAATCGTTTTTAGATCTTGTTAAAGGCAGTGTTCCTTCAGATTCTGATAATTTTCAAACAGCTGATACTGGAAATTTTCAGAAAGAAACGCTTGCAAAAGCCGAAAACAAGGATATTGAATCTTCTGCACCTTCTGTAAAATCTGAAAAGACAGAAGAGGATCAGACAAAATTGGCTGTTTCTGAAAAAAGTGAAGAAAAAAAGGATTCCGTCACTGAAAATTCCGTTTCAGATAATGAAAAACTGGAAAACTCAGAAAAAAATGAAGTTATAGCTGAAGAAATTAGCGATAACACTCAGAACGAAGATAATAAGGTTTTGAATGCACGCTATTCAATGCTTAATCAGCTTTTAGGAACGAATAAAAAGGAAGCCGCTAACGAAACTGAAAAATCAATAGAAAAGATGGCAGTTTCTGAGCAGTTGGAAGATGCCGAAATTAAAAATACTATAGATTCAAATCTCATTTCTATGGCAAATATTCAGGATTTTGAAGCTCTAAATAATGCGGATAATACAGGTCTTGAAAAATTTGTAAAAAATGCATCTTCAGAAGATAAAACAGAACTTGTTGAATCTTTGGATTTGGATACAAGGCATATTATATCTGAAACTGATAAAAGAAATGAAAAAGATGAAATGCAGCATAAAATTTTAAAATTCGGCGAAAAAATTTCTTTTGATATTACAGACCTTAGAACAAAACCGGCAGAAGTTGACCAGGATGTTTCAAAAGTAAAAGTTGATTCGCCAAAAGCAAATTTTAAAACAGATATTGCCTATTCCGGCGACAATAATATTCAGTTCACTTTTTCAATGAATAAAGAAATTGCAGATGCGGATATTCTTTCTTCAAATGCTCTGGCAGCTTCTGCAGCAGGTTCTAATTTTCAGGCTATGCTTGAAAATCTTATAGAAAGCAATGCCCAGGATTTTGCAAGAGCCGGTTCAATAGTTTTAAGGGATAATAATGTTGGAAACATTTCCCTTATTCTTCATCCGGATTCTTTAGGAAACGTTAAGATAAATCTTGAACTTTCCGATAAGATAGTTACGGGACACATCACCGTTGCTTCAAAAGAAGCTATGCAGGCTTTTGAAGGTAACCTTACCAACCTTAAAAACGCTTTTACACAGAGCGGATTTGAAAATGCATCGTTCGATCTTTCGATGAGCGGACAGAATGCCGGTGGATTTGGCAACGGAACGCATAGTGATTCCCGTAATATGCAGCAAATGTCGGATAAGCTTTACGGTGATTATACTGTAAGCTCATCGGCTGCTGCCATGGAAAATGAAAGTGTCTTTTCAGGATATCGTTCAGATTATTCAGTGGATATTGTAGCTTAGCAATTTGCAGGATTTTATTAGGAGTAACAGAATGGATTTTAATCCGACAATGAGTGCAGCAGATAAATTGCAGACCCAGCTTGCTGTTGACAACATCAATAAACAGTTAGCTGTAAATGGTCGTGTAAAAACCCAGGAATTGGGAAAAGATGATTTTTTGAAACTGCTTTTAACGCAGCTTTCGCATCAGGATCCTACAAGTCCAATGGATAATAATGAGTTTATTGCGCAGATGGCACAGTTCTCTTCACTTGAACAGATAAATAATATGAGTGCTTCATTTGCAAAAATGGCAGCTCTTCTGAATTCTTCTGATGCGGTTAATACAATCGGAAAAGAAGTAGAAGTAAATGTCGGTGATACAACTGTAAAAGGAGTTGTAGAAGCTGCAACAAGAGGTGCAAATCCTCAGGTACAGATTAACGGCGTTTTTTACGATATGGAAAAAATCAACGCAGTTTATGGTAATTAAGGTCAAGTTAGGTAATAAATAAGAGGGTAGCTATATGATGAGATCACTTTATTCTGGTGTTTCAGGTTTGCAGAATCATCAGACACGTATGGATGTTATAGGTAATAACATTTCAAACGTAAACACAACAGGCTTTAAACGCGGTCGTGTTAATTTTCAGGATATGATTTCCCAGCAGACGGCAGGGGCTGCAGCTCCAACTGCAGAAGTTGGTGGTGTAAATCCTAAGGAAGTTGGACTTGGTATGACTGTTGCTTCAATTGACACAGTATTTACTCAGGGAAATCTTCAGACAACCGGTGTAGCTACTGACCTTGCCATTCAGGGAAACGGATTCTTCGTTTTGAAAAATGGTGAAGAATCATTCTATTCGCGCGCAGGTACGTTTGGAGTAGATGTAGACGGAACTCTGGTAAATCCTGCAAACGGACTTCGCGTTCAGGGCTGGATGGCACAGGATATAAATGGTGAACAGGTTCTTACAACAGCAGCAAGTCCTACAGATATTACAATTCCTGTTGGTTCAAAAGATCCTGCGCGCGCTACATCAAACGTAAACTTCGCATGTAACCTTAACAAAAATACTCCGGAAATTCTTGAAGGTGCAAGCGAAGCAGATATTGCCCGCGGAACCTGGAACACAGAATTCAAGATTTATGACAGCTTCGGTAACACACACAACCTAGCTGTTTCTTTTACAAGAGTAACAGGAACTCCTAACCGCTGGCGCGCAAATGTTGTAATCGACCCGGAAAATGCAGAATTTACAGATACACGCGTAGGTCTTGGTACAACTGACGGAGAACAGAATTACTTCTATGTAAACTTCGACAATACAGGAACTCTTTTAAGCGTTGACGATAGCCTTGAAAGAGGTTCAAATCCTACAGGAGAAATTGTACTTCAGGCTTCATTCAATGTTCCTGAATCAAATCCAAATGCAGATGGAACTCCGACCCGCCAGACATTCAATATTAATCTTGGAACAATCGGCAGCCAGAGAAACACTGTAACTCAGTCTGCTTCAAAAAGTTCAACAAAGGCTTATGATCAGGACGGATACACAATGGGTTATCTTGATAACTTCAAGATTGATTCAACAGGTATCATCACTGGTGTATACAGCAACGGAACAAACAGAACAATCGGTCAGGTAGCCCTTGCTTCTTTTGCAAACCAGGGTGGTCTTGAAAAAGCCGGTGACAATACTTATGTAGAATCAAACAACTCTGGTATTGCTAAAATCGGCGAAAGCGGAGTTGCCGGAAATGGTAAACTTTTGGCAGGTGCTTTGGAAATGTCAAACGTTGACCTTACAGAACAGTTTACTGATATGATTGTAACTCAGCGTGGATTCCAGTCTAACGCAAAGACAATCCAGACTGCTGATACCTTGCTAGAAACAGTATTAAGCCTGAAACGCTAAGTAAATACTTAAACTAAAAAAAAACTGCGCGATGCAATTTGCAAAGCGCAGTTTTTTTATGCCTGATTACTAAAAAGATAATATGTCAGGTTTTATTCCTGTTCAGTTTCTTCTTTTGTAACCTTAAACTTAGAAAGCTCTGTAGAAACCTTTGTGATACTTTCGTGGTTTTCCTGTGTCTGGGAATTGATGTTCTGCATTGTGTTGTTAATTTCCTGAACACCTGTTGTTATTTCTTTAATTCCATTGTTAATTTCAGAAGTTACGGAAGTAAGTTTTTCAATCTCAATCAGGATTTCCTGACCGCCCTGCTGCATTGTAGCAGCTCCGTCTTTAACTTCTTCTGTAATGGCATTAATCTGATGAATGGCTTCAAGTACCTGCTGACCGCCGGTAGCCTGTTCGTCCATTGCATTTTTAATAACCTGTTCCTGCTGTGTAACTGTCTGCGTATTGCTGAAGATAACGTCAAACTGTTTCTGAATGTTTGTTGTACTTTCTGTGACTGTAACAATAAGTTTTCTAAGGTTTTCAAGAACTTCAGAAATCTTTTTACCCTGTTTATTAGAGTCTTCTGCAAGTTTTCTGATTTCGTTTGCAACTACAGCAAATCCTCGACCAGATTCACCGGCGTGCGCCGCTTCAATTGCCGCATTCATAGAAAGAAGGTTTGTCTGGCTTGCAAGACTCTGAATCATCTTACTTGCATCCATAAGACCTTCAGAAGCTACAGAAATATTATTTGTAAGTTCAACTGTTTTAGAAACCAGTGCACGTCCCTGTTCGGCAGAATTTGAAAGTTCCATAACAGATTCTGAATTCTTTGTAAGAATGGTATTTACAGAACGTATATTTGCAACCATTTCTTCAATAGAAGAAGATGACTGAACAACATTTGAAGCCTGACTTTCAATGCTTTCTTTAAGCTTTGTAATATTGCCTGCAATCTGCTGCATTGTCTGCGATGTCTGTTCAACTCCGGCAGACTGATTTAAAATCTGATTACGGATATTCTCTACGTTTGCGCTGATTTCTGTAAGCGCAGAAGCTGTTTTTGACATACCGTCAGAAACGTTTTCGCTGGCAGTGTTCATTACGTTGGATTCCTGAATAACATCAGAAAGTGTATTAGAAATCTTTGCCATCATCTTGTTAAAGTATTTTGAAAGACGTCCGATTTCATCTTTAGAAAGAACTGGAAGGCGTTCTGTTAAGTCTCCGTCTCCGTCGGAAATATTTTTAAGAATCTTTGTTACGTTTACAAGCGGACGACCGATAAAGTTTCCAAAGAATGCTGCAACTATAATCGAAAGAATAAATCCTGCAAACATTACTACAATCATAGTTGTAATAACTGCATTGTTAGAAGCTTTAACTTCTGTCTGAGGAATAAGTACGATATAGTTCAAAGGAATGATTCCGTTCTGGGAAGGAACTGTTCTTACTTCGCAAGGAACTCCGTAAACTTTTTCATTAAATGTAACGGTGTCCCCCGGCGTGTATGATTCAAGGCCTTTAATTCCAATTTCGTTGATTTTTTTGAATTCAACAGAATGGTCAATATTATTTACAAGAATTGAACCTGTGTGATCTACAAGAAGTAATGAAGTTTTTGTAAGTTTTCCGTCTTTATCGCTGACAATGATTTTTGAAAGGTTAGAAAGGTCTGCGTCAATTGTGATTACACCGCGCATTGCATTGTCTAATCCCTTGATTATTTTGGAAGCTACAATTACCATTTCGCCGGCAGATGTTGTGTAAGCTGCAGAAAAGTTTACTTTACCGTTTGCATTTACTGCGCCTTTATACCATGAGCGTGTTCTTGCATCGTATCCGTTTGAACGAGGTTCTTCCGGGAATCGTACAAAAGCACCTGTTGATTGCAAAGACATTGAAACCCCCAGAACTTCTGCTTTTTCCTGAACGAAAGCTCTTGCCATTTTATAAACTTCAGCTTCGTATTCTGAATTTTCAAGCGGTTTCATAGGAATCTTACCGCTTGGGTCTTTTAAATTTACATAAGATTTGATACGGTCGTCGTTTCTTCTGACTAAATCAATTTCTGTAATTGTTGAAACAGAAGTTCTGATACTTTCAAATACATCTTTTATCAGACTGTCAGTCATCTGAATAGTTGTATTCAGTTTATCTTCAAACTGGATTGTATTTAACTTAGAAATTCGGAAATAAATAATTGTTCCAAGCCCAGCAAGCAGAATCAAGGTTAGGGCTGAAATTCCAAGGACAAGCCTTTTTATAATAGAAGGGCGTCTTGTTCTCTTTTGTTTTGCAGCTGTGTCAACAAGTTTTTTAGTTTTTTCCATGCGGATATCTCCATTATGTTTAAATTTGTGCAATTATGATTATTTTTTGGACTACACTGCTATATAATATACCTGTTTTTCCTAATTGTATAGTTTTTTCGTAAAGTGTATACTTCGCACATGAATAATTTTGCAAGAGTTTTTTTTAAGGCAAAAGAAGAAAATGAAGTTGCCCAGGGCTTCCCGTGGGTTTTTGACAATGAGATTGCCTTCGTAAAGTATTTTGAAAACGAAGGGTGGAAACAGGCATCTCTGAAAGATTGTAACGTTAAAGACGGCAGTGGTGTAGAAGTTTACACAAAAGCAGGCGGATTTTTAGGAACAGGAATTATTAACCGCGCATCAAAGATTACTGTACGCATGATTGGCAGCGAGCATGCCGATAAAATTTTTGAGGATACCCAAGAATACTGGTATAAAAAAATCAGCGATGCATACAATGTACGTCAGTTAAATTATTCTAAAGAAGATTCTTACAGACTGATTTTTGGCGAAGCTGATTTTGTTCCGGGACTTATTGTAGAACGTTACTGCACTGAAGATAAAAAAGTTTACCTTGTCGTTCAGTTCTTAGCTCTTTCCTGCGAAGTTTTCCGCAAAGAAATAATTGCGGCTCTTAAAAAGGTCTGCGAACCTTACGGAATTTATGAACGAAGTGATGCTGCAGTGCGCGAAAAAGAAGGACTTGAACAGAAAGCCGGCTGGATTCTTGAACCTCACCATAAATCAGGTTTGGCAGGCAATGGTAATGGCGATGCCGGAACTGAAAGCATTATAATAGTAGAAAACGGTATAAAACTGAAAGTTGACCTTGCTAACGGACAGAAAACCGGTTATTTCCTCGATCAGAAATTTAACAGGCGGGTTGCCGCTTCCTATTGTCACGGCAAAAAAGTTTTAGATGCGTTTACTCATACCGGAGCATTCGGACTAAACTGTGCAAAAGCCGGGGCAAAAGAAGTAATTTCCGTTGATATTTCGCCTGAAGCCGTAGAGCTGGTTAACGAAAATATTAAACTGAACGGACTTTCAAAAACAATGCGCGCAGAATGTGCCGATGTTTTTGATTTGCTTAAAAAATACGAAGCCGATGGTGAAAAATTTGACGTAATTATCCTTGACCCGCCGGCATTTACAAAAAGCATAAAAATGATAAAAAAGGCCTATGGCGGCTATAAGGAAATTAACCTGCGTGCCATGCGCCTTTTAAACGAAGGCGGAATTCTTATTACATGTTCCTGCTCGTATTTCTTTGACCCGAATACGTTCTACAGCATGATTATGCATGCGGCAATGGACAGCCACAAACGCGTTCAGATTCTTGAAAAACGCGGGGCAGGGCCGGATCATCCGGTTCTGGCAGGCTATCCAAAGTCTGAATATTTAAAGTGCGCAATTACGCGTGTAATTTAGTAATCGTGAAAATTGTAATAATATAGAACAGGTTTTTATTTTGATGAGCTGAGCTTCCGTCTGCTGGACGGACAGGAGTTTCAGCATCTAATAAATATATCTAGATTCTGAGTCAAGCTCAGAATGACAATCGATTAAGATTGCAAATAATGTTAAGCGATATTCAGTTGAAAGAAAAATATAATTTTCCAGATCCTCTTCCGGCAAAAAATTACAACCTTATTGTAGTTTTAGGACCAACTGCTGTCGGTAAAACTTCACTTGGTGTTCGCCTTGCACACTTTTTGAATACAGAAATTATTTCTGCTGATTCACGGCAGGTATACCGCCATCTTGATTTAGGAAGCGGCAAGGATTTAGCAGAATACACACTTTCTGACGGTACACAGATTCCGTATCATCTGATCGATATAACCGATTTAAGCTATGAATATAACGTTTTCGACTATCAGACAGATTTCTACCGTGTTTTTGGCGAGATTGCCGGGCGCGGTAAAATCCCTGTTGTGGTTGGCGGAACGGGAATGTATCTTGATTCCTTTATACGAAACTACGATCTTGTTCCTGTCCCGGAAAACCCGGAGCTGCGTGCCGAATTAGAAAAAATGTCGCTCGAAGAACTTGATTCTCTTCTATTAAAACTATGTCCTGATTTTCATACAACTGCGCATCTTCGTGACAGAAACCGAGTAATCCGCCACATAGAAATTAAAAAATTCATGGAAAGTCCAGCCCTTGAGCAATGGCGTAAAACACAAAAGCCGCGCCCGGCTCTTAAGCCTTTAATTTTAGGCACAACAATTGAACGCCCGCTTCTCAGGGCAAACATAGAAAAACGCCTTAAAGAGCGCTTTGAGCAGGGAATGATTGAAGAAGTTGCTGAACTGCACAAAAACGGTGCAAGCTGGGAACGTCTTGAAAGTCTTGGTTTGGAATATAAGTTTATTTCGGAATTTCTTGAAGGAAAGATTTCGGATAAAGATGAGCTTTTTGAACGGCTCAATCTTGCAATAGGTCAGTTTGCAAAACGGCAGGAAACCTGGTTCCGCGGAATGGAAAAAAAAGGAGTCAAAATTAATTGGCTCCCTTCTGTTCCTGACGGAAATATAAAATTCATTGCCGCCCTCGATATAATTAAATCTGCTTTTCTAGATTAAAATTTTCTGTCAAAGTGCTACTTTTTGCATTCGTACAACGCTGCATTTTCTAAATGGTACATTTTCAAATGCGACATTTTTCAAATGTTTATGCGTTAGGTTAATGCTACGCATTAACGGCTACTTTTACAGGTTCTTCAATTTTTGTGATGTAACCTGTTCTTACACAACTGTCGAACAGAGTTCTACTGATAAAGTCTGTAGTAACTTCGTCATAACCGTCTCTGTCACGGACAATACGTACTACAAAGCCATCATCCAATTCACGTTCGATTGTCATATAATCGTTAGCACTTCCGATGCTTTTAAGTGTATAAGTTCCCATTTTGTACCTCCCAAGGTAAAATCAGTGACATAGTGAATCTTTTGCCTGCGAAAACTGATTTGCAACGAAGCCCCTGGTCAGTTTTGCAGGCTCTTTTTATAACTCACACTTATATTTTCGGTATATAAAAAATCTTGTTTAGTGTTTTCTTAAAATTTTCAAAAAGTTTCATGTTTTTTAGAATCTTTTCAAATATATAGTTAGAGCTTTTGGTGGAGTGGGGTAAATCGATTTATGGATAAAAAATCGATTTCATCAATTTTCTATTTGACAGGGGTGTACCAAATATGATGCGATTAGTTAAGCTGCAAAAAAGGATACAGGCTGATTTTTTCAAAACCGATATGGGTAATAAACCTGTAAGAGATTTTCTTAAATCGTTAGCTTCCGATGATAAAAAGTTAATCGGATCTGATATTATGGCTGTAGAAATGGCATGGCCAATAGGCTATCCAAAAGTCAGAAAACTTAGGTCTGATTTATGGGAATTGCGGACTGACATTTCTGACAAACGGATTTGTAGATTTTATTTTACGATACATAAAAATAAAATGGTTTTACTTCATGCATTTATAAAAAAGACTCAAAAAACTCCGCTTGAAGATTTATATTTAGCGACTAGACGAAAAAACTTGGTTTTAGGTGGCAGATAAAAAAAATCCTGCTTATAGTGTTCTAATTCTTCATAATAGGTAAGCTGACCTTATCGGTGAGGTAAACTTACCTAATCTGCCAGGTAAGTTTAGCTAATCCGCGATTTAAGTTTACCTAGTATTCATTTATTGCTGTAAATAATTTGATATACAGCAGTAATTAATGTGAAGACTTTATGCAAATAAATTGAAATTAAATAACATTTATAATTTAAGCAGGCTGAAGAAGTTGTCCTGTATTCTATTACAAAAATCTTCAAAAGTACATTTGTTGCCGTTTTCTTCTATATATAAATTATATGCCGCGTTATATACGCGCTCTATTTCTTTGGGAGCTGTAAAGACTTCATTTTTTAAAGTCTGAAAAGGCGCATCTGTTTCAAGCAAAAGATTTTCAAGAGGTAGTTCACGCACGCAGGTAATAGCCTTTTTATTTCCGTTTAAAATCTGCTTTCCAAAACTGAAATAAGCGTTTATGCCGTGGCGCAGTAATGAAAAGGCTGCCGGCGGATTATCCGGAAATGAATGAAAAAGAACGGCCGGCAATTGTTTTAGTTCCTTTGTATATCTGAAAATCAGTTCCATTGATTTACGCAGATGAATTACAAGCGGCATTTTATATTTTTTTGCAAGTTCCAGCTGTATATGCCAGGCCTGCTTCTGTTGTTCAATAGTCTGTTTAAACTCCGGGGTAAATAAATCAAAGCCGCATTCACCAATTGCATCAAGTTCGCCATTTTGCAAAAGCTTTTCCAGAAAATCCGCATTTTCTATAAGCGGCATCTGAGGATGCAGTCCAAAAGAATTGAAAATGCGGCAACTATCAGAACTGTTCCGCCGGCCGCCATTTAAAACACCGTTCAATAGTCCAAGCACTTTTTTCTGTTTTGAATATTCTTCCTGACTGTGCGCACACGAACAGCCGCAAAAATCAGCAAAATATTTAGAAATCTCCGGCAAAAGAGTTCCTTCACTCTTACCAGGTTTTTCCATAGAAACACTTTGCTCAGTTCTTTCCAGAAAGAGGTAATTTATAGAAGGAATTAAGTGAAAATGCGCGTCACAGAACATAAAGCAATTTACAGCTTGTTTCTTTCTTCTTCCAGCACTTTGTAAGTTTCCTTGTAAAGCGTGCAGAATTCCTGTGCGGTTTTTGTGCTGTCGCCCTGTGCCTTACCGCGGAAAATATCTTCCAGTTCCTGACCTTTTGCTGCCAGTGCTTTTGCCGCAAGCTGTCTTGCAGCTCCTTTTACACGATGAACATAATGTGCCGCTTCTTCGTTTTCGTTCTTTTCAATCAATTCAAAAAGATGTTCTTCATCAAACGGGGCTTCTTTTAAAAATCCGTCAAAAAGAATCTGTAAAAGGTCTTTGTCATTATCAACCATTTCGAACGCTGTATTTAAGTCAAAAATCTCCATAAATCCTATGGTAGTATTTTATTTCAAAAATTGCTATAATCGTGCCATGAATAAAATAAAAGTTTTTAGCTGGTGCACGATAATTTCTGCTGTATGTCTTTCATTTCTTAATATAAGTTTTCATGCAGATATTTCGCTGCTTGCTTTTCCGCTTTCATTAATCTTTACAGCGATAATCGCTTATTTTTCACTTATCCCTTTGTTAAAAAAACAAGATCCCCGTTATATTCCACTTGTCAGTAAAATCATTCAATATGAACCGTTTGCTTTTTTAGCTGTTTTTATACTCCGCCGGGCAGGAAAAGACGGAACTTCATTTGTTCTTGATTTATTCACTGTTTTATTCTGGCTTATTTTAACGGCTGCTTCCTTTGTATTGCAGTATTATTTCAGCGAAAAACGCATTTATTCATACTGTCCTGCATGGAAAGAATACAAAAAAAATTATAAAAAGCCTGTGCGCCCGGTTACAGTAAAAGTATTGGTAGAAGCCTTAGAGTGGGCCGATGCACTTTTGCAGGCCGTTTTCATGGTAACTTTGCTCCATGTTTTTTTGTTCCAGTTATACCAGATTCCGTCTGAATCCATGGTACCTGAATTTTTAATCAAAGACCGTGTTGTTGTTGTAAAATCCTTAAGTGGTCCTAAATTTCCGCTTTCAGAAGTAGGACTTCCTTATTTAAAATCCTATAAACGCGGAAATATAGTTGTATTCCGCAATCCTCACTATGTAATTGACCGTAAATCAGAAATAAAAACCTTTTTTTCTCAACTTGTTTACATGCTTTCATTTACAACAATCAATTTGAATGTAGATGCAGAAGGAAATCCAAAGGCTGACCCTCTTGTAAAACGTGTTGCTGGCGTTCCTGGTGAACAGCTTGTAATGCAGGACGGAATTCTTTATGTCCGCACAAAAGATTCTAAGGAGTTTGCTCCGGTTGAATATGACAGTCAGAAAGCCGCATGGAATTTGAATGAGCAGACAGCTGAAATAAAGGAGAAAATCCAGTATATGCCTTTTACGCAGGAAGAATATGATTCCATGCTGAAATGTGAAAAACTCCGCCGTGAGCTGGACTTGTCTGAAACGGCTTTGGAATGCCGCAAAATTGCAGATTCTTTTGCAGCGTACGCAAAGAATGTTGCAGGTGCGTCTGCAATGGATAAAAAGCCTGCTGAAAACTTTTTTACCGGAACTGATTTATTTGAATACAAACTTTTTGCGGATAATATTGCACTTTCTCAAAAACTTCTGACTGCGGCAGGCGGGGCAGCGTGGTTTGCGTCATTTATGACAGACTGGATTTCTTCGCTTCCTGCTGAATATTCGCTGCAAATGATCAGTGCTGGTAAAAATAAACTTATCGGCGGTGACATATATTCTGATGCTAATTTCCGCCTTAATCTTATGATAAAACTTTGCGTCGGTCGTCTTGTTTTGAGAAACGCAGAACTTTTGCTTTCTGATATGCCGTTAGAAAAGAAAAATTCTGATGCCGCCCGCATTGAATTTATGAAAGAAGCCGAGATGCTTCACTATTACATAATGCTGCTTGACCGCAGAAATATGCCTGTTTTTCCTGCAAACAATGCGGACGGAAGCGCTAATTATATTCCTGAAAACTGCTATTTTATGATGGGTGACAACCGCTTTAATTCACTTGATATGCGCCATTCTTACGATGAAAAACTTGTTCCGCTTACTCAGTATGATAAATACGCCGTAACCTATTATTCAAATATGGCTCCGCAGTTTGTAAACCGCCGCTATATTTTGGGAACAGCTTCAATACGCTTCTGGCCTGTAAACAGAATCAAGAAGTTTTAGGATGCCCTCTTTGTTCGCATTTGGAATAAACTCCGGCAATCTTTTATAGATTGCCGTATCTATTGCTGGCTTTAATTTTTAGGAACCGGAATAGGATTACGAATGTCTAAGCGGCGTTCGGCAAGATATTCTTTTCCGTCTTTTTCGTAGGCAGTAAAGTTTTTACCGCTGGTTTTTGCCTTATACATGTTTTTGTCTGCCTGTTCAATCGGATTTTCTGGAGCAGTTCCTATTCCAAAACTTGCCGTAACTTTTACATTCTGCTCAAGAACGCCGCGGGCAATTTCTGAGCGCATGCTTTCTGCAACGCGGATAGCTTTTTCAAGATCATTTTTTTCCAGCAGAATTACAAATTCTTCGCCGCCGTAACGATAGGCCGTAATGCCCTGCCTTTCAGAAGCTGCAAGTATGCCTGCAACATATTTTAATACATAGTCACCGTATGCATGGCCGTATGTATCGTTTATTCGCTTAAAGTTATCAATATCAAGCATGATAGCCGCATATTTTTTATTTATGAATGCTAAACGTTTTATTTTTGCATTCAGTGAAGCCCGGTTATTAAGCCGTGTAAGTCCGTCAAGCTGCATCTGATTGTATAAAACAATTATGATTAAGAAAAAGAAAAGCAATATTGTTGAATAAAAATAATAGCGTTTTAAAGCCTGTGTCCTGTTTTCCTGAACACTTGTTTTTATAGAAAGTGTATCAATCATTGAAAGGAATTTATCCTTTGTCATCAAGGTGTATCCTTCAAGCAAATCCTGTTCAAACCTTTCCGCTGTTTCTGATATAGCAATAAAAAGTTCAGTCCGCTCTTTATCCATTGAAAGCGGCAGGCTAAGCATGATTTTCTTTGAAAGTGCCAGTTTCAGCTTTGTAAAAAAGTACATGTCACAGAAGTCAGAATATTCTTTAAGATAGTTAAGGCTTTCCTTGTAGTTCCCAAGTTCACAGGAACTTACTGCCTGTGCATAAAGAAGAGGAAGATAAAAATCAAATGCATTGAACTGCGATATAACGTCGTCGTTATTAAAATATTTATCGCGTAAAATCTGTGCCTGTTCAAAAGCTACTTTATAGGCTTTATTTCCAAGTAAAGCAAGAACTTTTATTACCTCTCCTGACCGCCTGTAAAACATGCTGAAGTTTTTATTAAAAGAATTTATGTATTCTGAATCAGAAGCTTCAATCAACTGATCTGCAACACGTATAGCATTTTCATAATCGCCTTTTTCAGCCAGAACTCTGGAATAAACCTGTAGGCTCTGAAGCTTTGTAAAAATATCACCGCATTCATAAAAAGATTTTATAGAGTAGGCTTTTTTTATCATTGCTTCAGCTTCGTCTAAATCCCCCATTTCATGAAAATACTTTGCCATATTGGCATACAGATAAACTACATTATCTGTAATTCCTGCTTTCTCGGAATAAAAAAGAGCCTGCCCGACAATTCCAAAGAAAGATTTCATGTCATTGTTTGTGTAAAATAGATTTGACTTCAGCATGGAAAGATAGCCGGTTTGTGCAGTTGTTAAATGGCTTAGCGAAAGCAGTTCGTTTATAATTTGCAAATCATGCTCAATCATGTCCTGTGTAAAGCTCATCTGGTGAATGCCGGCATCAATTTTAATTTCATTTGATTTTGTGATGTGAGCTAATATAAGGTGATTTAAAATCCAGCCAAAAATACTCAGTAATAGGACAGAAAAAAGAACAGTAATAAGTTTATGTGTAATAGTACGTCTGTACTTCATTACTAAAATTATAACGTAGTAAAGATTTTTTTCAAAAAAGGCGGTCGAGTTATCGGCCGCCTTTTTACGTTTGCTTTAATGATTTTTTCAGTGCAGGGTTTCTTCCGCAGCAAGGGAGTTGCCCTTGACGGGCAACATTAAACAAAATTGCTGCTTTTAGATATTCCTTCCGCAGCAATTTTTATATTTCTTGCCGCTGCCGCATGGACACGGATCATTTCTTCCGACTTTTTCCATTGTCCTGCGAACAGTAACGCCGGCACCTGTCGTTGCTTTCTGCATGGCGCTTCCGCGTGCATCCCTGTGAGCCTGGTCTCCGTTAAACGAAGACTGTGCCTGTGAATGAGTTGCTTCAACCTGCTGCGGAGCTTTCTGTTCACGCGGAACAGCCGGATTTACCTGAATGCGAACCTTAAAGATTCTTGAAACAATTTCAGCACGGATAGTATCAAGCATATCGTAGAAGATATTGAAACCGTCAATCTTGTATTCGGTCAAAGGATTTTTTGAACCGTAAGAGCGCAAGCTTACGCCTTCGCGCAAAGATTCAAGGGTTTCAAGCTGATCAAGCCATTTCTTGTCTATAGACTGAATGTACTGATAGCGGATAAACATATTTAAGTTTTCAGAACCTGCAAGAGTTGCTTTTTCAGTTAAATCATTCTGCAAGGCAGCAATAACAGATTCTTTTGTAATATTGTCACCCGTGAAAAGCATTCCGAATGTTTTTTTCAACTGATCAATAAGAACAGCCTTTGCGTTTTCATTCTTGTGGCGACTTGCATTTTCATAGTCGTCAAAAATGTCTTCAACCATGTCCCTTGCATTATTCATTACACGGTCTGTCAGATGTTCATCTGCAAGAATTGCATCACGCTGTTCATAGATTACGTTTCTCTGTTCGTTCAAAACATCATCGTATTCAAGAAGATGTTTACGGATCTCAAAGTTGCGCTCTTCTACCTTGTGCTGTGCGTTTTCAATTCCTTTTGTAAGCCACGGGTGATAAATAGGTTCTCCCGGCTCCATACCGATTTTTGTCATAAGGTTTTTCATGCGCTCGCCGCCGAAAAGCCTCATCAAATCATCGTCCATTGAAATATAGAACTTACTGCGTCCAGGATCACCCTGACGGCCTGAACGACCTCGCAGCTGATTATCTATACGGCGGCTTTCGTGGCGTTCTGTACCGATAACGTAAAGTCCACCAAGGGCACGCACTTCTTCGGCATCCTTTTTCCACTGTTCTTTTTCAATTTTATAAGCTGCTTCAAACTGTTCTGGTGTTGCGTTTGTTCCCGCTCTCTTGCGTGCACGGAATTCAGGATTTCCGCCAAGCTTAATATCTGTACCACGACCAGCCATGTTTGTAGCAATAGTAACGGCACCTTTTGCACCGGCTTCTGCAATAATCAAAGCTTCGCGTGCGTGGTTCTTTGCATTCAAAACTTCATGGCGTACGCCTTTGCGTGTAAGCAATGCTGAAAGGTGTTCTGATTTTTCAACGGAAATTGTACCGACAAGAACAGGCTGACCTTTTTCGTGTGCGGCAGCAATTTCTTTGCAGATAGCATTCCATTTATCTTCTTCGTTAAGATAAACTTCATCCTGCTCATCAATACGTGCAACAGGTTTGTTTGTAGGAATAACTACAACATCAAGTTTATAAATCTTGTTGAATTCAACTGCTTCTGTAGCGGCTGTACCGGTCATGCCCGAAAGCTTTGTATACATACGGAAGAAGTTCTGGAACGTAATTGTTGCCATTGTTCTGTTGCGGCGCGCAATACGGATTTTTTCCTTTGCTTCAATAGCCTGATGCAAACCGTCACCATAGCGGCGGCCTTCAAGAACACGGCCTGTAAATTCATCTACAATCTGAACCTGTCCGTCGCGAACAAGGTAGTCAACTTCTATTTTATAAAGTCTGTGTGCACGAACTGCCTGAGTAAAATAATGAACGTATTCAAAGTTTTCTTCATCAAAAACAGAACCTTTTATAACGTTGTGCTTCAAAAGAATTTCGTTGATATGGTTCATACCGGCATCTGTAAAGGAAACACGCTTTGATTTTTCATCAAGAGTGTAGTCACCTTTCATGTTCTTGCGCTCTTCCGGATCCATTTCAACTTCATCAGGATAAAGACCTGTAACAGGATCTTTTTCAACTTCTGTAAGCTCGTTTACATATTTTTCAACTTCGTAAATCTTATAAGTATCATCTTCAGCTGCGCCTGAAATAATCAACGGAGTTCTGGCTTCATCGATTAAGATAGAGTCGATTTCGTCTACGATAGCAAAATTAAAACCGCGCTGAACCTTGTGCTTTAAATCAACCTGCATATTGTCGCGTAGGTAGTCAAAACCAAGCTCGTTGTTTGTTCCGTAAGTAATGTCGCAGTTATAGGCGGCTTTGCGTGCTTCTGTATCCATGTTGGAAAGAATGCTTCCTACAGTCTGACCAAGATATGCATAAACAGGGCGCATCCAGTCTGCATCGCGTTCTGCAAGGTAATCGTTTACAGTAACAATGTGTACGCCTTTACCTGAAAGACTGTTCAAATAAGCTGCCGGTACACACATAAGGGTCTTACCTTCACCGGTTTTCATTTCGGTGATTCTGCCTGAATGCAGAACAAGTGAACCCATAATCTGAACATCATAGTGGCGTTCGCCTAAAACACGTTTGGAAGCTTCGCGGGCAAGAGCAAAAGCTTCTGGAAGAATATCATCCAAAGTTTCGCCGTTTTTAAGACGGTCTTTTAAAATCTGTGTCTGTTTAGGAAAATCCTCTGGGGCAAGGGAAGCAGCCCAGCTTTCTTTTGCATTAACTTTTTCAACTATCGGTTTAATCGCTTTAATATCTCTTTCTGACTGCGAGCCAAAAAGAGCGGTCATAATTTTATCTATCATAGAGTTAAATATACCTAAATT
Organism: Treponema sp.; assembly: GCA_016287815.1. Classification (GTDB taxonomy): domain Bacteria; phylum Spirochaetota; class Spirochaetia; order Treponematales; family Treponemataceae; genus Treponema_D. Next base: position 20,126 of record JAEEWW010000039.1, read on the forward strand.
AAAGTGAGTAGTAAAGTAAAACCGCATTGCTTGAGCAATTTTTTCCTGATAAAAGCATTATTTATAGAAGATTTTTTTAGAAGATGCCGCAGTCTTAGTATCGGACAAGCCGTGCGACGCTTCGCGGCGCACGTAAAACTGGGCGCATTAACACTGCGGCCATAATACATGGCGCTGTCGCCTTGCCGTATTTTTTGCGCCAGAATTGCCGCACTTGATGCCTTCAATTTAACTAAAACGATTACGTAGATTTTTTTTCTTTTTCGGGGTAAAATAAATGCATATTTAAGTCCGTCTTCTTTCGGCGGGCTATTTCTTTTACTTTGAAGGAAGGAAAAATGCGTCTTATTATAAAAAAGACTTATGAGGATTGTTCAAAATGGGCTGCAAATCATATTGCAGAAGTAATTAATGCCGCTGCGCCAAATGAAAAAAATCCGTTTATAATCGGGCTGCCGACAGGAAGCACTCCTCTTGGAACTTACCGTGAACTTATTAAAAAATGCGAAGCTAAGGAAATTTCGTTTAAGAATGTTATTTCGTTCAATATGGATGAATATGTAGGTTTGACCGGTGCAGATGACCAGAGCTACCGCTATTTTATGGATACGAATTTCTTCAATCATATTGATATTGTTAAATCGAATACCCACGTTTTAAACGGTTGTGCAAAAGATTTACAGGCAGAATGTGATAATTATGAAAAGATGATTGCCGCTGCCGGCGGAATCAGGCTTTTTATGGGCGGTGTTGGCAATGACGGCCACATTGCGTTTAATGAACCTGGAACTTCACTTACAGGCAGAACTCATGTTCAGCTTTTAACAGAAGATACACGCGTGGTTAATTCCCGTTTCTGGGGCGGTGATGTTTCTAAAGTTCCTGTTAAGGCTTTGACCGTAGGAATTGGAACAGTCTGCGATTCTGATGAAGTTCTTATTCTTGCAACTGGTCGTGCAAAGGCTCTTGCTGTTGCAGCGGCTGTTGAAGGCTGTGTAAGTCAGGCTTGTCCTCTTTCTGCCTTGCAGCTTCATAAAAATGCCATCATTGTCTGCGATGAAGCGGCAACTGAAGAACTGAAAGTTAAGACAGTTAATTATTTTAAGGAAATGGAAAATTCGTAAGACTGAGATAAAACTGCTTGAGGATTCGTCTTGCAACTGGGTCGCAAAGTGGACTTCTGTACGGGATTGTGCCCTCTAGAATAAAAAATCTGTTTCTGATATAGTATCGTTCCAGTATGAAAACTGGACAGATGAATTACATGGCGATTCTCAAATTTGCTTATTGTGGTTTTAATTTTTGTTTTTGAATTAACGGCGGAATTCTTTTCTAAGGATTTCGCCTTTTTTTTGGCTTAAGCGGATTATAGCGCCACCCCAATTTTGTTTTTAAGGAGTTTTAAATATATGAAGAGAACAGACATCAAAAAGGTTTTGATTATTGGTTCGGGGCCGATTGTTATTGGGCAGGCTTGTGAGTTTGACTATTCGGGAACGCAGGCTTGTAAGGCTTTGCGCGAACTTGGCTACAAGATTGTACTTGTAAACTCAAACCCGGCTACTATTATGACTGACCCGGTTATGGCGGACGCAACTTACATTGAGCCGCTGAACGTTGAACGTCTTTCTCAGATTATTGAAAAGGAACGCCCTGATGCACTTTTGCCAAACCTCGGTGGTCAGACTGCTTTAAACATGGCTATGGAATTTAACAAGGCCGGCATT
>JAEEWW010000132.1 GCA_016287815.1 Treponema sp.
ATATGATTTTCTGATAATTGATTTGTATCGTAGTAGATTAGGAAGGAACCTGTTGTGTAATTAACGCTTACATCTGTCATTCCTTCCTGAACAGAAAGCAGACTGTAGGCAAGGGCAGCCTGTCGCTTAGAAATTTTTGATTTATCATAGCGGATTCGGATCCGCCCTGGAATTGAATGCCTTATAATGAAATCCATATTTCACTTCTTAAAAAAAGATTGTCGGGTCAAGCCCGACAATGACAACTAGGCCTTAGCGTCCTGCTCTGCCTTTACATCCTCGGCATCTTCTTTGATTGTTTCAAAGTATTCTTTAGCATCATCCTTGAGCTGAAGACCGCCTGCTACAACCTTTGCACAGCCTTTTCTGAAGGTATCTGTCTTAATAAATGCAGCAGCAGCAAAACCTGCAACTACTCCCCAAAGAAATTTCTTACTTCCGTCTGTCATATCAGGCTCCTTTATAAATTTATTAGTTTTTACTAACTTTTTTGTTAGTATATTCTAACTTTAACACAATAATTTGTTATATTCAACTAACATTTTTCAGAATTTTAATTGACAAAAAAAATGAAAGTCGTTAAAGTACGCATGTATTACAAAGTAATATTACATTGTAATATTACAAACATACATTTCAGGAGAAAATCCTTGGCTTACGATTACGAAACCACCCATAATAACATATTAAAAAGCGCTAAAAAACATTTTAAAAAACATGGTTTTAGAGAAGCCTCTATCAGGAGCATTTGTAAGGATGCCGGCGTTACGAACGGAGCCTTTTATGCACATTTTAAGAGCAAAGAAAATCTTTTTGATTCTCTTGTCAGTCCCTGCATCAAAGAATTTAACTCTTTATATACAGTTGAAGAGGAAGGCTTTTTTGAAATTAAAAGCTCCGCTGATATTATAAAAGCCTTTACACAATCCTATAAATCCACAGATAATCTTATAAACTTTATCTGCAGCCACAAAGATATTTTTCTTCTGATACTGGAATCCAGCGGAGGCACTTCCTGGGAAAACTTTGAAGCGTCCTTAATAAAAGAAGAAAGCAAAAACATGAAGAGCTTTTTTGAACTTTGCAAACCCTTTGTAAAAAATCCACAGAATATATCGGACAGTACTATCGGGCTTGGTTCCTCTTTCTTTATAACAAGCATTTTAAATTCATTTAAAAGAGGCCTTTCTGCTCAGGAAATAATTAAAGAATCAAGAGAAGTAAGTGAATTCTGCATTGGCGGCTATAAACAGCTTTTGGGAATATAAAAAGAAATAATCAGGACCTGGCAAACGGCCCTGTTTTTTTTTACGCTTAATGTTAGTCCATACTAACATCATATAAAAAAGGAGGTTTTCCAATGGAAAACAATAAAATTACAGGTAAAGATCTGATTACCGTCGGAATCTATACCGCATTAAATGTTGTAGTTCAGTTTCTGGTTGGCATGTTAAATGCAATTCCGGTTCTGTATCCCCCTATTCTCTTTTTAATTCCAATTGTAGATGGAATTCCAATTATGCTTTATTACACCAAAATAGAAAAATTTGGAATGCTTTCTCTAACAGGAATTATCTGTGCAGCCTTTTATTACATTGCAGGTTATACCTGGGTATGTCTTGTATTCCTGGCTCCTGCCGCAATTATTGCAGATATAATTCTTAAGCTCATGGGTTATAAAAAATTCCGCTCAATGCTTGTAAGCTACATTGTTTTTTCTTTAGGAATTATTGGTGGTCCTGCAAATCTCTGGCTTGCAGGAGAAAGTTACTGGGCCAAAATAGAAGAATCTATGGGAAGCCAGTATACAGACCAGCTTGCCCGCTTTATGCCAGTCTGGATGTTTCCTCTTTCTTTTGTACTGGTAGCACTTGGAGCAATTCTGGGAGCCCTGCTTGGTCGTAAGCTCATGAACAAACATTTTAAGAAAGCCGGGATAGTATAATGAAAAGTGAACAGAAACAGAAAAAATTACATTTAGATCCAAGGACAAAGCTTTTTATCATAACGCTGATTGCCAGTCTTGAAATGGTGGATTCAAACATCATTCTTACTGCATCTTTAGGAATTATTCCGTTTCTGTTGTTTTTGAGCAACCGGCAGTTTTTTGGAGCCATAAAGTTCCTTGTGATTTTTTCACTTGCCGTGCTTGCTCATATTTTCAGGGCAGATTTTCAAATCAATATGGTTTTAAATATGATAATTGTTCTGGCCGGCGGACTGGTCTTAAGACTTTTTCCGGCCTTTGCAATAGGAGACTATATTCTAAAATCAACAAGCGTAAGCGAAACAATTTCTGCCCTGGAAAAGCTTAAGATTGGAAGAAAAATCACCATTCCCCTTTCTGTCATGTTCAGATTTTTTCCTACAATAAAGCAGGAAGGCAAATCAATTCATGATGCGGCAAAAATGAGGGGACTGACAATTGGACGAAAACGCTTCTGGCAAAATCCTTTTCAGGCTCTGGAATTCAGAATTGTTCCTCTTATGATTTCCATAGCAAATATTGGAAGCGATCTGTCTGCGGCTTCTCTTTCACGGGGCCTGGACAATCCGGCAAAGCATACCTGCTATACAGAAGTCAGAATGACAAAAAAAGATTATTTAATAATGTTCCTTATTACTTTTGGACTGGCACTTGTTTATTTTCTGTCAAAACTCGTAATTAAATAAAACCGCGCCAGGGAGAAGATTTTTTATGATTAAATTCAACGACGTTTCTTTTGAATATTCAGATGGACGAAAAATCCTTAAAAATATAAATTTAGAAATTAAAGATGGAGAAGTAATTCTTCTTTGCGGAGAATCGGGCTGTGGAAAATCAACCCTTATCCGATTAATAAACGGTCTTATTCCAAATTACTACCAGGGTAAGCTGTCCGGGCAGATTCTTGTTAATGAAGTGGACACACAAAAAGCTCCACTTTATCAGCTTGCAGAAGAGGTAGCTTCGGTTTTTCAAAATCCTAAAACTCAGTTTTATAATGTAGACTCTACAGAAGAAATGGTCTTCAGCCTCGAAAACCGTGGTACTCCCCGGGAAGAAATGAAAACCCGCCTTGAGTCAACAGTAAAAAAACTCAGGATGGAAAATCTTTTGGGACGCAATCTCTTTCGTATGTCCGGGGGAGAAAAACAAAAGGTTGCCTGCGCCTGTGCCGACACTTCTGATGCACCGGTTATTGTTCTGGACGAGCCTTCCTCTAATCTTGATTTACATTCAATCCGTGAGCTGGCACAAATAATCAGTCAGTGGAAAAAAGACGGTAAAACCATTATTGTAGCCGAGCATAGACTTTACTATATGCTGCCCTTTGCCGACAGAGTTCTTTACTTAAAAGACGGTCAGATAGAAATGGAATGCACAGCTGAGGAGCTTAAAAAACTTGGAAAAGAAAAGCTTGAAGAATTTGGACTGCGCAGCACAGATATTTACAAGCTTGAATTAAAAGAGCCGCACCTAACCAGCAGTGAAAAAATTGAACTTACAAATTTCCGCTATGTTTACCCCGGAAGCCTGCAGCCAACTCTTGATATTGAAAATGTTAAGATTTCAAGAAATGCCGTAATTGGTGTTGTCGGAGATAATGGAGCCGGGAAATCAACCTTTGCCAGAGCCATTTGTGGTTTTGAAAGAGCTGCAAGCGGAGGTCTTACAATTGAAGGCACAACCTTTGCAAGAAGGAAACGCCTTAGAAAAACCTTTATGGTTATGCAGGATGTAGGACATCAGCTTTTTTGTGATGAAGTACAAGAGGAATTAAAAGCCTGTATTGATGAAACAGAAGCAGAAGAAACCTCTGAGGCAAAAATCAAAAACATTCTTGAAAGGCTTAATCTTTTAGACAAGGCCGAGCGTCATCCGCATTCACTTTCGGGCGGAGAAAAGCAGAGGGTTGCAATTGGAAGCGCCGTTATTTCTAACCGCGAAATTATAGTTTTTGATGAACCGACCAGCGGCCTTGACTACCGTCACATGAAAAGGGTTGCTCAGCTTATACGAGAATTAAAGGAAAATGGAAAAACAATTTTTCTTATTACCCATGACCCCGAGCTTATTGCCCAGTGCTGCGATGAGCTTATGTATATGCAGAACGGAAAGGTTCTTGAATACGGAAAGCTTACCCAGGCCAGCTACAACCGCTGGCTCCTAAGAACCAGTACCTACAAGCAGAAAAAAATCATTGACAATGAAAATACAAGTTCTCTAAGGAGACTCTGGCAGCTGGCAAAAAAAGAACACCCCCGCCTGATTACTTCAATCATCCTTGCTCTAATTGGAGT
>JAEEWW010000040.1 GCA_016287815.1 Treponema sp.
TTTCTTCCAAAGCTTATTGTAATTCTTTTAATGGTCGCTTTGCTTGGCGGATTTATTTTCAGTAACTTAAGTGAATATACCGTAGCCTTGTTTAGTAGAATTCCGGATTTTGCAAAATAAAGGGGGATTTGGAAAGTGATAGACCTTATTCTTTCTAAAGCTCCTGTCTACCTCCTGATTTATGTAAGATGCTTTGCCCTCATAATGACTCTGCCTCTTTTTTCTACAAGAGCAGTTTCTCGTGTTACAAAAGTTGCCTTTGCCGGATACATGGCTTTTTTTCTTTTAGGAACAGCAGATCTTTCTGATTACAGAATGTTTCTTGGAACAGACGGTGCATTCTCTCTTTATTTTATTATGCTTCTTGTTGGTGAAGCTTTTATAGGAATTATAATTGGTTTTTACATAACAATAATTTTTGCCGCCTTTAGTACTGCAGGTCAGTTCACAGCTTTCCAGATGGGTTTTAGTGCTGCAAGTACTTATGATGCAATGGCTCAGGTTGAAAACCCTCTTATGGGTCAATTCTTCAACTTTATTGCCATGCTTGTTTTTATGCAGAATCAATGGTTCCAGAAATTATTTCTTGGGGGACTTACTGCAAGCTTTAAAACTCTAACTGCAATATCTGTTGCTTCATGCCAGGATACTCTTGTTACCTTTATGTTAAAAGGACTTACAAAGCTTTTCGCAGATGCTCTTATAATTGCGTTACCAATTATGGGAACACTTATGCTTATTACAATCTGTACTGGACTTCTTTCAAAAGCTGCTCCTCAGATGAACCTTCTGTCAGAAGGATTCCCAATTATGATTTTAACCGCATTCCTGCTTATCATGCTTATGCTTCCGGCAATTACAGATTTCTTTGTGCGTTCATTTGCAGGCGGCTTTAAATCATTGGAGGATTTATTTTTAGGAATAGGAGGACAGGTAAAATAATTGGCAGCCGAAGATGAAGGCAGAACGGAAGAACCGTCGGAATACAGACTTGAACAGGCTCGCAAAGAAGGACGTGTTGCAAAAAGCCAGGATATTTCAAGCGCACTTATTCTGCTATTAGCAATACTTGTTCTCATCTTTTTGGGCAAATGGTTTTTGTCTAAATGCCTTAATATATTTAATTTTTATTTTTCGCGTGCACATTCTCCAGATGTAACAGATGCAAATCTTATGTCTGCTTTTCTTTATAACTATTTTGAACTGCTTTTGCCTGTAGGGGCTGTTGCAGTTATTGCCGCTATCATTTCAAATATAGTTCAGAATAAAGGATTCATTTTTTCTACAAAACCCCTTGAACCTAACTTTAATAAAATTACTCCTAAGTTTGGTGAATATTTTCGAAAGACAATTTTTTCGGGCAAGGGCCTTTTTAATATTGCAAAATCATTTATTAAAGTTTTTATAATAATCTTTGTTGGTTATATAACTATACGAAGAAATATTTTTACTCTTATTGAAATTGTAAGCAACGGTCAGATTCTTTCTGCTGTTGGAAAAATTGCTTCAATTGCAGCTCAGATTCTTATTATAGTTGCAGTTCTTTTTCTTTTGCTTTCTATCCCTGATTATTTTGTACAGCGTCATGAACACCGCGAAAGCTTAAAAATGACAAAGCAGGAAGTAAAGCAGGAATATAAAGAAATGGAAGGAGATCCGGATGTTAAGCGTCATTTGGAGCAGGGACAGCGGGAATTATTAAGCCGGAATATGCCAAAAGCTGTTGCCGAAGCTGACGTAATTGTTACAAACCCTACACACTTTGCTGTTTCATTGCAGTATCAGCCTGATATAGCAGATGCTCCGCAGGTAACAGCAAAAGGAGCAGATGAAGTTGCCCAGATGATGAAACGGATTGCAAGAGAAAATGATGTTCCTATAGTAGAAAACCGGCCTTTAGCACGCGGACTCTATGCAGAAACGCAAGTCGGTGATATAATTCCATATAGTTATATTAATGCTATTGCTTTAATATATAGACAAATAGATTATATCTCTAAACGTAAAGAATAAGCTTGCTTTTTGGGTGGGACTGATGGCAAACAATAGAACACAAAGTATTATTGAATTAATGCAGAAGAATATAATTGCAGTTTCTGTGATTGTTATTTTTCTTATGTTCATTATTCCTATGCCCCCTGTATTCCTTGATTTTTTCATGGCTATGAATCTTGGTCTTGGAATAGTCATTCTTCTAAATGTACTTTATACAATAAAATCTCCGAATTTTTCTTCTTTCCCGCGGGTTATTCTTTTTTCAACATTGTTTGGCCTTGGAATAAATATTTCATCAACCAGATTGATTCTTTCTCAGGGTATGAGGTTTGAAGGAAAAATGGTAAAGACCTTCTCCTCATTTGTTGTTGGAAATGCAAATGATCTTGGTGGCGTTGTAATTGGATTTGTAATTTTTATTATCTTGATTGTTATTCAGGTCGTTGTAATTACTAAAGGTGCTACCCGTGTTTCAGAAGTTGCTGCACGTTTTGCATTGGATTCAATGAACTCCAAGATGTTCGATATAGAGAACGAAGTAAATTCTGGAACAATTACAGCTGAAGAGGCTGCCGTTAAGAAAGCTGATGTTCGCCGGGAAAGTGATTTTTATTCAGCAATGGACGGTGCTTCTAAGTTTGTTTCCGGTAATGTTTATGCCGGAATTTTTATCACGGTTTTAAATCTTGTTGCAGGCTTGATTACAGGCATGGTTCTGCGTCGTGAAATGTTTGTAGATGCAGTTTCCGTTTATTGTCGCCTTACAATTGGTGACGGACTTCTAAGTCAGATACCGTCTCTTTTGCTTTCTTTTGCAACGGGTCTTCTTGTTACAGGAAGTTCATCTAAAGAACTTATTACAGACCAGATTAAACGGGAATTTACGGTTTCTGGTTATGTATATTGTATTGGCGGTGGATTTATTGTTCTTTTAGGATTTGTTCCGGGAATGCCGTGGTATCTGCTCATTCCTATGGGTGCGGCCAGTGTTTATGCCGGTTACAGAATTATTAGATCTGAAAAAATCAATAAAGAAAAACAGCTTGCTGCCGCTGTAGCAGAAAAAAGTAAAAATCAGACTGGCGGAAGTCCTGAAGATGTAAGCCCTGTAGTTCCTTTAGATCCGCTTTCGCTGGAACTTGGCTATGCCCTTATTCCGCTTGTAGATAAAGAAAAGGGAGCAGAACTGCTTGAACGCGTATTAAGAATAAGGCGTGAAGCAGCTCTGGACCTTGGTCTTGTTGTTCCAAGTATCCGTATCATTGATAACATGACTCTTGAGCCAAGTGAATACAGCTTTAAAATCCGTGGAATTGAAGCAGGACGAAGTAAAATCCGCCTCGGTTATTATATGTGCATGAATACCGGAAGCGTTACAGAAGAACTTCAGGGCGAAGCAACAAAAGACCCTGCTTTTGGTATGCCTGCAATATGGCTGCCTGAAGATAAACGTGTAGAAGCTGAGCGTGCAGGCTATGCGGTTGTAGATCCGCCTACAATTATTGCAACGCATTTAACAGAGATTATAAAAAATCATGCGGCTGATATTCTTGGCCGCCAGGAAGTTGCCGCAATCATTAATAAAATCAAGGAACGCAATCCTGTTGTTGTTGATGAAGTTATACTTAAAGGCGACCGAAAGGATGATTCAAGATTCTCTTACGGTGAAATCGAAAAAATCCTTCAGGGATTGCTGCGCGAGCAGGTTTCTATACGAAATATGGTTGCAATTCTTGAAACTATTGCAAACTATGTTTCAATTACGCATAATACATGGATATTAATAGAAAAAGTACGTGAAGCTTTAGGTCTTCAGATTTGTATGCAGTATGCGGATAATGATCATAAACTGAGTGTTATGAATCTTTCGCAGGCTTTATCCGAGAAAATACTGGAACATAAGGTTGAACCTCCGGATTTATCAAGACCGTTTGTTGCTTTTGATCCTGTTGACGGACGTAAGTGGATAAAGACAGTAAGCGATGCTTTTGTTGCTATGCAGGACAGAAATATGATGCCTATAATTCTGTGCGCTGCTGAAGTACGCCAGCTTGTAAAATCTTCTACGGAAAGGGAACTCCCAGGCCTTGTTGTTCTTTCAATTAATGAAGTTATGGCTGCAGGAAACAATATAAATCTTGAGATTCTTGGGGAAATAAAAGAGGTTTAGGATGAATACTGATGATAGAGGAGAACCTGTATTTACTTTACAAGGTAAAAATTACGATGATTGTAAAGCTCAATTGTGGAAAAAATACGGTGAAGATTATCAGATTTTAAATAAAAAACAGATTCTTTTGGGCGGATTTTTAGGCTTTGGCCAGAAAGAAGCTATAGAAGTTACATATACTCTTCGTCCATATGGAATTTCCCGCAGACCGACGCCAGACTCTTATCGTTCAGAAACTTATTCTTCAGATTTTCAGCGTAACCGTGATGAATTGCTCCGCAATGCCAGCGGAAATATTGATTCTATTAAACAGGTTGCGCAGGTTAAGCAGTCAGTAGAAGAATTAAAGGATTTGCTGAAGCAGAAACTTGAAATGTCTGTTGCTGCAACCCCTTCTAAGCATCCTTCGATTCAGAAAATAGAAGAAATGCTTGAGCATAATGAATTTTCTTTTTCGTATATTTCAGAAATTTCAAAACGTATGGCGTCAGAATTTTCTTTGGATCAGCTTGATGATTTTGATTTTGTAGAAAAAACTGTTGTTGACTGGATTGGAGAAACTATTTCAATTCATTCGCAAAAAACTTTCAGGCCGCCGCATGTGATTATTCTTGTGGGGCCTACCGGTGTCGGGAAAACTACAACAATCGCAAAAATTGCCGCTAATCTTATTCTTTCGGCCAGGGATAATGGAAATGAGCGTCCTCAGATGCGTTTTATTTCAATTGATAAAACAAGGGTTGGAGCTCTTGAGCAGCTTAGAAATTACGGTGAAATTATGGAAGTTCCTGTTGATAAGGCTGAAACTTTAGACGATGTAAAGACTATTTACAATCAGTACCGTGATATGACCGATGCTTTTCTGATTGATACCAGCGGCTATAGCCCAAATGATGCGGTTAATATTGGACAGATGCGCTCTGTTCTTGATTTGGATGATTTACATGCAGATGTTTATCTGGCTCTTTCTGCCACAACAAAAGCACGTGATTTAAGCAATATTATTCAAAACTATGAGCCTTTTAATTTTAAGTCTGTTATAATTACAAAGTGTGATGAAACAAAACAGTATGGAAATGTAATCAGCGTTCTGCATGAAAAGCGGAAAAGTATTTCCTATATTACGGACGGACAGAAAGTTCCAAAGAATATACAGAAGGCGAGCGTCAGTTATTTTTTAATGTTCTTAAATGACTTTAAAATTGATCGAACACATATAGATGATAAATTTGGAGTAAAATAATTATGGAAGAACAGGCATCTGAATTACGGGCATTAATGGGTAATGGCAGAAATCAGGATACAAAAAAAAGTTCAGGCGGAACCCGCATAATTGCGGTTACAAGCGGCAAAGGCGGAGTTGGAAAATCCAATATTTCCGTAAATCTTGCAATAGCGTATGCTCAGATTGGTAAGAAAGTTATTCTGGTAGATGCTGACCTTGGAATGGCAAATGTAAATGTTCTTTTAAATATTGTTCCTCACTATAATCTTATGCAGGTTATAAACAAGCAGAAAACCATGCAGCAGATTATTCTTGATACTGAATATGGAATAAAATTTATAGCCAGTGCCAATGGTTTTTCAAAAATTGCAAATCTTAATGTTGATGAACTTGATTATTTTGCAAAGCAGTTCTGTTCTCTTGATAATGCAGATATAATCATCATAGATACTGGTGCAGGTATTGCACAGAATGTACTTCAGTTTGTCTCTGCGGCTGATGAAATTTTTGTAGTAACTACACCGGAGCCTACTGCAATTACAGATGCTTATGGAATGATAAAAATGATTACTACGGAAATTATTGACCGTGAACTGAATTTAAAGCTTCTTGTAAACAGGGTTCATTCTGCGGAAGAAGGAAAAAGAATTGCTGACCGTATTATAAATATTGCAGGACAGTTTTTAAATTATAAAATTGACTATCTTGGTTTTGTTTATGATGACCCGGTTGTTTCTGCAGGTGTTTTAAGGCAGAAACCTTTTATAGTAATGAATCCGGCTTCAAGACCTTCCGTATGCATAAAACATCTTGTAAATAAAATTGAAAATACGGAAGTTGTAGAAAATGAAGGCGTGGCAAGTTTCTTAAAACGCTTTCTTAGCAGAAAAAAATAAAATGTTTACTAGAGTTTTTCAGTAAAGTAGTATATAATTTTATATGTAAAATGTGGGGGGAATGATGAAAAATCAAAAACTCATTGCCGGTTCGGCAATGATGGGGTTTTGTCTTTCTTGTCTGGCCGGTTTTATCGGCGGGGCAGGTCTCCTTGTCATTTTTTTAAGGGCCTTAATTTTTGGCTTGATTTTTGGTGTTTTAGGGTGGGGCGTTGGATTTGTTGCAGAAAAATTTCTAGATATTTCCGTTTCAGATTCTTCTTCTCTCTCTTCTTCATCTGAAAAAAGTATTAATTCTCCGCTTGAAAAAACTGCAAATACGGTTGATATTACAATTGCAGATGAAAATCTGCCAGGCGGCGAGCAGGAACCGGATTTTTCTGTTACAAATGCTGTTCGTACTTATCATGGAATTTTAGATAATTCTAAGGTGGCAAAAGAACAGACTCCGTCGTATAATAGAGAAAGAATACCTGTTCCTGAAGTAAAAAAAGATGAAGCAGCACTTCAAAATCCTGCTGTAAATGAAAAGGCTCCGGAAGTTCTTTCAAAACCTGAAGAACAGCCGGTTAGTTCAGATTCTGCTTCTAAAGAAAAAAAAGAAGGCGGTTTTGAAGGTTTTGTGCCGGATTTAAGTTCCGTAGCTGAAGCTGAAAAAACGGCTCTGGAAAAGGAAGAATCTGCTAAGCCGAAATCTTCGTCGTTTAACAGTTCTGAAGATGGTGAACTTGACGAGTTGCCGGATTTGTCGGAAATTGTTGAAGATGATGTAAAAGAAAGTGGGGCAATGGTTAGTGATTCGGATTTTGCTACAGCTGCTCCTGTTAAAACGGAAACAAAAAGCAAAGGCTCTGTGTCTGATATAAAAGATACTGAGTTGCTTGCACAGGCAATAAGAACTGCAATTGCTAATGATAATTAATATATGGGAATAAAATATGTCAGAAGCGCTTGACGATCAGAAAACAGAAGAAGAACTTTGGATGGAATTTAAAAAAACAAATTCTCCTGCGTTGCGTGATAAGTTTATCCGGCAGTATATGCCGCTGGTTAAATACGTCGCCGGAAAAATGTCTGTAGGAATGCCGAATAGCGTTGAATTTGACGATCTTGTTAGTTTTGGTCAATTTGGACTTCTAGATGCGATTAACAAGTTTGAGCCGGATAAGAACGTAAAATTTAAAACCTATGCGGTTACAAGAATCCGTGGAGCTATTTTTGATGAATTGCGACAGTTGGACTGGATTCCTCGTTCTATCAGGCAGAAAGCAAGAGAAATCGAAGATACAATTGTAGAACTTGAAGCAAAATTCGGACGAACCGTTACGGATGCAGAAGTTGCTTCTCATATGGGAATAAGCGAAGAAGAATATCAGAAAGAAGTTATGAAGGTTTCTGGAACCAGTGTTCTTTCGTTGAATGATGTTTGGTATTCTTCTGATGACAGCGATAATCTTTCTATAGGCGACAGTATTGAGTCACCTTCAAGTTTAAATCCTGACATTCAGGTAGAACGGGAAGAAATCAGAAAAGTAATTATTCAGGCTATTAATGAACTGCCTGAAAAAGAAAAAATGGTAATTGTTTTGTATTACCATGAAGATTTAACTTTTAAAGAAATCGGGCAGGTACTTGAAGTAAGTGAATCCCGTATTTCTCAGCTGCATACTAAGGCAAATCTTCGTCTTCGTGCAAAGCTGACTAATTTTAGAAAAGGAATTGTCTGATGGTTACGCTGGATGTCATTCGCAAAGATATGCAGGCTCAGCTCTTATTAGACAAAGAGCTTCATTCCGTAGATGTGCATGCAGATTCTCTTGAAGAAGCTCTTGCGGATGCGGCTATTCAGCTTGACCAGCGTTCTTCAAATTTACAGTACGAGATTGTAGAAAAAGGCTCAAAAGGATTTCTGGGAATATCAAAACACCCGTGGAAAATCAGGGTTTATCAGACTGCGGAAGCTGTTGCCAAAAAGAAAAAACTTGTTGCAGGGCTTGAAGATTCTCAGGATGAACTTGAAGTTGAAGAAAAGATTGTTAATAAAGACGGAATGTTCTATGTACGCCGCTTTGCAGACGGCATAAACTTAAAAGTTACCCTGCCTGAAGGCGAGGGTGTTCCTGTATTATTTAAGGATGTTATTTCTTCAATCAAACGGTCTGATACAATTTCGTTTGATGAAAATCTTGTTAAAAAAATCGTTGCAGAAGGTTCTGGTAATGCCTATGTAAAAGTTGGGGAATTCAATCATTCTCGTGTTGGTGATGCCCTTGTTGTTGTTGAAATTTCCAATGATGAAATGCACGCTATGCTTACGGCAACTGCACCTGCAATCGGTGGTTGTGATATTTCCAGCGAACAGATTGAAAGGGTTCTTAATACTCAGGGCGTTCAGATTCCTCTTGATACAGAACGTATTTCTGAATTTGTTGATAATCCGATTTACGATCAGGAATACGAAATAATGTCCGGAATAAAACCTGTTGACGGACGGGATGCTTATATAGCCTATCAGTTTGAAACAGATTTAACAAAACTTCGTGTAAAGGAAGCTGCCAACGGTCAGATGAATTTTAAGGAATTGAATAAAATTCAGAACGTAGTTGCAGGTCAGCCTTTGGCACAAAAAATGATTGCAGAACGCGGCAAGGCAGGAAAAACCCTGTTCGGTCGCTATCTTGAAGCAAAAAACGGCAAGGATATTAATTTACCGTTAGGGAAAAATGTTTCCCTCGATTCAGACGGAACTACAATTATTGCAGATATAAACGGGCAGGTTCTTCTTGTAAATGATAAGATTAACGTAGAACCTGTTCTTGAACTTGAAGGCGTAAATATCAAGACCGGTAACATTACATTCCTTGGTACTGTTGTAATTAAAGGCAATGTTGATGACGGATTTGACGTAAAGGCTTCCGGCAATATCGAAATTACAGGAACTGTTGGAAAGAGTAATCTTGAAGCTGACGGTGATATTGTTGTTTCTCAGGGTATTTTTGGACATGACGAAGGAACAATTACAGCCGGCGGCTCTTTGTGGGCAAAATTCATTCAGGCAACAAAGGTAAAAGCCGGCGAATATGTAATGGTTTCTGACAGTATAATGAATTCTGATGTTACTGCCAAAAAGCGTATTATTCTTCAGGGAAAGAAAGCTCAGCTTACAGGCGGTGTGCTTTTTGCAACGGAAGAAATTTGTGCAAAGAATATCGGCTCTCCTGGTGGAACGGAAACTATTCTTTATGTCGGCTACGATCCTGATGCAAAACGCAGGCTTGAAGATTTACAGGGAATGCAGGCTCTGCTTGTAAAAGAACTGGAAGAAGTGGAACTTGATATTTCTACTTTGGAAAATATGAAGAAAATCCGCCGTAAGCTTCCTAAGGAAAAAGAAGAGCATCTTGCAAAACTTAAAACACGGCAGGATGAAATTACTGCCCAGTCATCAGATTATTCTTCTGAAATTCAAGGAATTCAGGAACGCCTTCGTGAGTTGAAAGTTGTAGGAAAGGTAAAGGCAGAAGGTACTGTTTATGCCGGTGTAAAGATTTACGTTCGTGACGTTCTGGATGAAGTTCGTGCAAATGTAAAAAATGTTACCTTCTATTTTGAAAATAGTTTTGTTAGAAGGGGCAAGTATGAGCCGCCTACCGTGGAAGATATAAAAGGTCCTGACGGATATAGTTGATGGCAGTGCAGTTTTACTGCACTGAATCTTAAGCTTTTAGCGAGTTAAAAAATGGGAATCCAGCCGATAGACCTTCAGATTATGTATTCTCAGATGTCGAATGTTTCAAAAATTGCATCGCATCAGCAGAAAGGTTCTGAACTGACGAATGCAATGCAGCAGACTAAGGTAATTCAGCAGACTACGGAACAGGTTGAAGCAGTTCAGAAAACTGCATCTGATGAAGCAAAAACCATTAACATAAAAAAAGATGGCAGACAGGGGCAGGGTGCTTTGCCTGGCGGAAAGCATGAAAAAAAACAGAAAGAAGATGAAACTCCTGAAGTAAAAAAAGAAATTGAAATCAGGGAATCATATTTAGGACAGCATATAGATATTACGAGGTAGTTTGTGGCAGTAATTGTTGTTTGTACTATTTGTTTTATCAATCTTTTGCTTTGGTTTTTGTTTTTTAAAAAATTTAATAAGCTTTTTTCTACTGATGACATAATAGAAAATACCCGCAGTGAACTTAATAAAATGATTCTTGACGTTAACCGTAATGCCGAGCGCAATATTACGTTGATTGAATCAAGAATTTCGGATTTAAAGGCTGTAATTGCGCAGGCTGATACTCATCTTTCATTATTAAAATCTGAAATTGAAACTAAACGCATGGCAGAAGATTATAAATCAAAAGTAGAAAGTGCTGTTAATAAATCTGTGCGTCCTTCATATAAAGTTGAGGCTTATATGAAAAATGCATCGCAGAAAAAAAATCCTTCACTACAGCAGTCACTTTTTCAGACAGAAAATACTGTTCCTTTACAGGAAGATTTAGATTCATCATATACAGAAGTGCCTGTTCTTGGAAGTAACGTTCATCTGGCAGAAGAGCCTATTGTTATGAAAAAAACTTTTAATCAGGAAGTAAATGAACGGTATATGCGCGGTGAAACCGTGGAAGAGATTGCAACTGCTTTATCCCGCTCTGTAACGGAAGTTCAGTTTGCGTTGGATATGAATGAATGACTTTATAGCTGATTTGTTTCTGCATGTGACACACTGAACTATTTTCAGTGTCTTATAATTAAGGGGATTTTCAAAGGAGGAATAAAAATGGAAATTAAAAAAGAGTATTTTGGAACTTTGTGTGACGGAACAGTTGCTTCGATTTACACAATTTCAAATGAGAAAATGTCTTTTTCTGTAACGGATTATGGCTGTATTATTACAAGCATTATCTTGCCGGATGGAAAAGGCGGAAAAGTAGATGTTGCTTTAGGCTATTCAACTTTGGCAGGCTATACAACAGGCGTTATTTCTTTCGGAGCTATTGTAGGACGTTTTGCAAACAGAATTGGAAATGCACGTTTTACTGTTGAAGGCAAAGAATATACATTGGATGTTAATTCCGGCAAAAATGATAGCCTTCACGGCGGTTTTTTCCGTTATGATAAAGTTGTCTGGAATTCAAAAATCGTTTCAACAAAAAACGGACTTGGCGTAAGTTTTAAGCGCACAAGCCATGATATGGAACAGGGCTATCCTGGAAATCTGGACTGTGAAGTTATTTACACATTGAATGAAAAAAATCAGATTTATATGGAGTATAATTGTACGACAGACAAGGCGACTCCTGTAAACCTTACAAATCATTCTTATTTTAACCTTGCAGGACGCGGTACAACCTTAAATCATCTTATGCAGTTAAAATGTCCTTCATATCTTGAAGTAGATGAATATCTTATTCCTACAGGAAAACTTATCCCTGTTGAAGGAACTGTTTTTGATTTCCGCACTCCAAAGACAATTGGCAAAGATATTGATAAGGTCGCTCCAGGCTATGATCACTGTTATGTAACGGAAGCATATAAATCAGGAATGAAATCTGCATTTTCAGGTGAAATGAAAGAAATTGCTGTTGTTACAGAGCCTGTTTCAGGCAGAAAAATGAGTGTTTATTCAGATCAGATAGGAATCCAGTTCTATGCAGGAAATTATCTGAACAATGAGCTTGGCAAAGATGGAATGCATTATCAAAATCATGATGCTTTCTGTCTTGAAACTCAGTGTTTCCCGGATACACCTAACAAAAAGAATTTCCCGTCTTGTATCTTAAGCCCTGGTGAAAAATACAGTGCACATACAATTTACGAATTTTCTTTTTAAGTGTCGGGCAAATCTTGGCTGGTAAATTAAATATCGGCAAAGTATAGCTAAACAAAAAAGTCAGTTTAAAAGTTAGTAAAATAACAAAAAATTACTATCCATTTGGTAACGCTTGTGTATTCTTTTTGAATTACGGGCGTTACCAGATGTTTTTAGTTTTCCG
The DNA here is from genome assembly GCA_016287815.1 of Treponema sp. GTDB lineage: Bacteria > Spirochaetota > Spirochaetia > Treponematales > Treponemataceae > Treponema_D. The sequence continues at coordinate 12,289 of JAEEWW010000040.1, forward strand.
CGTTTTATAAAAAAATTTTCTTTTAAACATTTATTTTTGAACAATACCGTAGTATAATTTTATAATATAGTTCAAAACCCTATATTTGAATTATAAAGTTGGTTATAAATTTTTAGAGAGGTTTTAATGGACGTTCAATTACAGGAATTGATTGACAAAATCAAAAAGGACGGCGTTAGTGCTGCTAAAACTTCTGCAGAGAAAATTATTTCGGAGGCAGAGGAGAAGGCAAAACAGATTGTTTCAGATGCTGAACAGCAGGCTGATAAGATCGTAAAAAACGCTAAGGCAGAAACGGAGCGAATGGAAAAGGCAAGCGAAGATGCAATTAAACAGGCAGGTCGCAACCTTATAATTTCATTCAGGGACAGCATTACTAATGAGCTTTCAGCAATTGTTCAGGCAGAAACTGCAGCTGCGTACTCAAAGGATCTTCTTGTTAAGTTGATTCCTGAAACTGTAAAAGCCTGGAGTAATAACAAGGAAGCAACTGATGTTTCAGTTCTTTTAAGTGAAAAATCGCTTAAAGAACTTGAAGGTCAGCTTCGTTCTGCATTAAAGGCAGAAATTGCAAAAGGTCTTGAACTTAAGGCAGATAAGAGTCTTTCTGCTGGTTTCAGAATTGGAATCAACAATGGAGAAGCTTATTATGACTATTCTGCTGAAGCAGTATCGGATCTGTTCTCGGCTTATCTTAATCCGCGGACAGCAGCAATTATGAAGGCGGCTGCAACCGAAGGAAAATAATAGTGGGAAATCAGTATTACCTGGTATCACAGCTGCCCGATGTAGCTAGTTCAGGCGAAAAACAGAATCTCCCTATTACTGAAGAATATTTCAGAGACTTGTGTGAACGTTTCCTTGACGAAAAGAGCTTGAATATATTAAAGAATCTTACTCTGGTTCCGCCAAGAAAAGAGGTTGTAACAGGTTCAGCATTTGTTGATGCCTGGTACGAAAAAGAACGTGCACTCAGGCTTGCTTTGGCTCAGGTTCGTGCTTTAAATCTTCAGAAAGAAAGTGAAGCACTTAACGGAGCTTGCACCGGAGATGTATTGCAGGCTGCCCGTACTGCTGTTGGAATGGATAGTCCGTTATCCGCAGAGCAGTATCTGTATCAGTATAGACTGGATGTAATTAATCAGATTGCACCGCTGGATCAGTTTTCAGTAGATGCAGTTTTTGCATACGGTTTAAAATTGATGCTTACAGCCCGCATGAAACTGTTTAATGAAGAAAAGGGTATGTCGTCTTACCACACTATATATGATAGAATTCTTGGAGAAAATACATGACGGAAACAAAAGGAAAAGTAGTCGGTGTTAATGGTAATATGATTTCCGTTCAATTTGACGGAACTGTTTCATTAAACGAAGTCGGCTATGTAAATGTTGATGATAAAAAGCTGAAGAGCGAAGTAATCCGTATCCGCGGAAACATTGCTCAGATGCAGGTTTATGAAATGACAAACGGAATTTCAACAGACTGTACTGTAGAATTTACAGACGATTTGTTGAGCGTAGAAGTAGGTCCTGGCCTTTTAGGTCAGGTATACGATGGATTGCAGAATCCTCTTCCGCTCCTTGCAGAACATTCCGGAAACTTCCTTGAGCGTGGTGTTTATCTGCCTGCTCTGGATGAAAATAAACAGTGGGATTTTACACCTGTTGCAAAACCTGGAGACAGGGTTGTTGCCGGTGACTATGTGGGTACAGTTCCGGAAGGTCCTTTTACACACAAAATCCAGGTTCCGTATACCTATATCGGTTCTTACACTGTTAAAAAGGTTGCAGAAGGTGGAAGCTATAAAATCCACGATGTAATTGCAACAATCACAGATGAAAAAGGCAATGATTTTGATATCTGTATGGCTTTCCGCTGGCCTGTAAAACGTGCCGTAAACTGCTATGCAGAACGACTTATGCCAAAAGAACCAATGGTAACAAAGGTTCGCCTTATTGATACATTCTTCCCGGTTGCCCGTGGCGGTACATATTGTATTCCAGGTCCTTTCGGTGCCGGAAAAACTGTATTGCAGCACACAACAAGCCGTAATGCCGATGTTGATATCGTAATTATTGCAGCTTGTGGAGAACGTGCCGGTGAAGTTGTAGAAACCCTTACAGAATTCCCGGAACTTAAAGACCCTCGTACAGGCCGTTCATTGATGGAAAGAACAATCATTATTTGTAACACTTCTTCAATGCCTGTAGCTTCCCGCGAAGCTTCATGTTACACAGGTGTTACACTTGCTGAATACTACCGTCAGATGGGCTTGAATGTTCTTCTTCTTGCTGATTCAACTTCACGCTGGGCACAGGCAATGCGTGAAATGTCCGGACGTTTGGAGGAAATCCCTGGTGAAGAAGCATTCCCGGCATATCTTGAATCAACAATCGCTTCTTTCTATGAAAGAGCAGGTATTGTAAAACTCCGCGATGGAAGTACAGGTTCTGTTACAATCGGTGGTACAGTTTCTCCTGCCGGCGGTAACTTTGAAGAACCGGTAACTCAGGCTACTTTGAAAGTAGTTGGTGCTTTCCACGGATTAAGCCGTGAACGTTCAGATGCACGCCGTTATCCTGCTATTGACCCGCTTGATTCATGGTCAAAGTATACTTCAGTTATCCGTACGGATTTAGTTGAATATGCCCGAAACCTTTACCGCAGAGGTCAGGAAGTTAACTCCATGATGAAGGTTGTTGGTGAAGAAGGTACAAGTCTTGAAGACTTCCTTGTTTTCCTTAAAGCTGAATTCCTGGATGCTGTTTACATGCAGCAGGATAGTTTTGATGAAATTGAAGGTGCAACTTCAATTGAACGCCAGAACTATACATTCAGAAAGCTTGTTGCAATCCTTGGTTCAACATTTGAAATCAAAGATAAAGATGAAGCACGTGCATTCTTTAACAGTCTCCGCCAGAACTTCATTGATATGAACTATAAGAAGTTTGAAAGTGCAGAATTTAAAGATGCTGAGAAGACCGTTGAAAATACTCTTGCTGAAAAATCTGCAAAGCTTAAGGATGAAGTTAAAGAACTTCTCAAGGACGGTGAATAATGAATAAGGTATACAGCAAAATTGAAAGTATTAACGGTAGCGTTATCACAGTCCGTGCACAGGGCGTAAAACTTAACGAACTTGCAGAAATTACAACCCGTTTCGGTAAATCACTTGCCGAAGTCAACAAAATTGACGGTGATATAGTTTCATTGCAGGTATTTGCCGGCGGACGCGGTGTTGCAACCAATAATCAGATTCGCTTTTTAGGCCATGACATGAAAGTTTCGTTCAGCGAAAACATTCTTGGCCGTATATTTGACGGTTCTGCTGAGCCACGCGACCATGGTCCTGCTCTTGCAGAAAATTTAACAAGTATCGGCGGACCTTCTGTAAACCCGTCTAAACGTATCAATCCTAACCGTATGATGCGTACAAACATTCCTATGATTGATGTATTCAATACACTGGTTGTTTCGCAGAAGATTCCGATTTTCTCTATTTCCGGTGAACCTTACAACCAGCTTCTTGCACGTATTGCCATGCAGGCAGAAGCCGATGTAATCGTTCTTGGCGGTATGGGACTTAAATATGATGACTACCTTTTCTTTAAGAATACTCTTGAAGAGGGCGGTTCATTGAGCAAAACAGTAATGTTCATTCATACATCTGCTGACCCGACTGTAGAATGTATGAAGATTCCTGATCTTTCGCTTGCAGTTGCTGAACAGTTTGCACTTCAGGGAAAGGATGTTCTTGTTCTTCTTACAGACATGACAAACTTTGCAGATGCAATGAAGGAAATTGCCATTACACAGGAACAGGTTCCGTCTAACCGTGGTTATCCTGGTGACTTGTATTCACAGCTTGCCAGCCGCTACGAAAAGGCTGTTGACTTTGCTGATTCTGGTTCTATTACTGTTCTTGCCGTAACAACAATGCCTGGTGATGACGTAACTCATCCGGTTCCTGATAACACAGGGTATATTACAGAAGGTCAGTATTACCTTAAAGGCGGACGCATTGAACCGTTCGGTTCGCTTTCACGTCTTAAACAGCAGGTAAACAGCAAAACCCGCAAAGACCACCGTTCTTTGATGGATGCTATGATTCGTCTTTACGCTCAGTACAAAGATACCCTTGAAAAGAAATCAATGGGTTTCAATATGTCTTCATGGGATGAAAAGCTTCTTAAATATGGAGTTATGTTTGAATCTCAGATGATGGATTTGAGTGTAAATATTCCGCTTGAAGAAGCACTCGACAACGGATGGAAAATTCTTGCCCAGTGTTTTGAAAAACAGGAAACAGGTTTGAAAACAGAACTTATTGAACAGTTCTGGCCTTCAAAATAAGAGGATGATTCATGGCGAAAATTAAGCTGACAAAAAATGAGCAGAAAGCACAGAAAGACGCACTGAAAATGTATCAGCGCTATCTTCCTACGCTTACGCTTAAAAAACAGCAGCTTCAGACAGAAATTCGTACTATTGATACTCGCGCCAAAGAAGTCAGAGCCAGAAGGGAAGCTCTTGAAAAAGAGTTTAAGGCATGGATTGCCGTTTTCGGTGAAACAGAAGCCTTTAAGCCTGGAATGGTGACCGTAAAAAATATCAGGAAAGGAACTGGCAATATTGCCGGTGTTGAAATTCCTATATACGAAGGTGCTGATTTCGCCCGCGGAGATTACGATTTGTTTGAAACGCCGCTGTGGATTGATCTTGCTGCTGATCGCATGGAAAAGGCTTTGTCACTGGATCTTGAAGCAGACGTTCTTGATGAACAGGTACGGCTTCTTTCCGCTGAATTAAGAACAACAACTCAGCGTGTAAACCTCTTTGAAAAGGTTATGATTCCTGAGACAAAGGCGAATATTAAGAAGATAAGCGTTTATCTTGGTGACCAGCAGGTCGCTGCCGTTGTTCGCAGTAAGATTTCTAAGAAAAAACTACAGAATGCGGCATCAAATGATGCGGTATCTAAAGATGTAACAGGAGGGGCAGAATGATTGTAGAAATGAAAAAAGTCTCTCTTGTAATGCTTAAAGCTGAAAAAGAAGAAGCCCTTAAAAAACTTCGTTCTTTAGGAGTTGTTCATCTTGAATCTCTTGAAGGTGCAGGTGAAAAACTGGCTCAGCTAAAATCAGATTTTGAACAGTGCAGAAATGCAATGGGAATCCTTTCAGAAATAAAACTTCCAAAAGGTTCTTCTATGAAATCTGATGCATCTGTAGAGGAACTTAAAAATATTGGTTCCGCTGTCCTTGAAAATTCTGAAAAGAAAAAATCTTTGGCAGAATTGATTAATCAGGATACTGCGGAATTGGAACGCTTGAATGCATGGGGTGAAGTTACTCCTGGCGATTTGAGTTCTCTTTCAGAAGAAGGAATTTATCTTTCATTGTATGAAATCCCACAGGATAAATGGCGGCTTATCGGGGAAAATGCTAAAACCCTTATGGTAAACCGTGATAAAAATCAAATCCGCTTCCTGTTGATTTCTGACAATGCAGATTGTGAGCGTCCTGCTGATTTACCTGCAGAAGCTTATGCTGTGCCGCTTCCAAAACTTTCAACAAAAGAGTTGAAAGCCGAAATTGAAGCATCTAAAAAACAGATTGTTTCTCTGGACAAAGACACAGCTTCAAAAGCCGTTTACATTCCTGCATTGAAAAAATACAGTGATGACCTTTTGAAGAAAATTGAATTTGAAACTGTAAATTCAGGTATGGAAGGTGAAGATGAAGAATCTTCTGCTTCTTTGTCATGGATTTCAGGCTTTGTTCCGGTTGACAGTCTAGATGTTCTTAAAAAGGCTGCCGCAAATGAAAACTGGGCAATTTCAATTTCTGAACCTTCAGAAGAAGACAATGTACCGACAAAACTTAAGAACAATAAGTTTGTAAGTTTGATTTATCCGCTTACAGACTTTCTTGGAACAGTTCCAGGTTATCATGAATATGATATTTCCGGCTGGTTCCTCTTGTTCTTTACTGTATTCTTCGGAATGATTTTTGGAGACGGCGGATACGGACTTTTGCTTACAGGAGCTGCTGTTATCGGTATGCTTCTTTCTGTGGCAAAAGGAAAGAAAATCGGTGCAGGCTTAGGGCTTTTACTGTTGTTAGGTCTTGCAACTGTAGGTTGGGGATGCGTAACCTGTACATGGTTTGGTCTTTCAATCGAACAGATTCCTGACTGGCTTAAAAATCTTTCTGTAAAACCGCTTTCCAGCGCATTTGTTGATGAATATGCAGGAAAGACTGGCGTTACAACAGTTACGCAGAACCTTCAGATTTTCTGTTTCTCTTTAGCTCTGCTGCAGCTTACAGTTGCACATATAAAGGCTATTGCGAAAAATATAAAATCTCTTAAGGCTCTGGGGGATTTTGGAGCCCTTATTGAACTTTGGGGCATGTTCTACGTTGTTCTTTCAATGGTTGTTGACAGCTCTATTTTCAGCTTCGACAAGATTGTATACGGAATACCGGTTGGAACTGTTTCAATTGCATTAGTCCTGGCAGGATTTGGTCTTAACTTTATCTTTGCTAACTACGATGGAAGTGTTCTTGCTTCTGTTATGGAAAGCGTAAAGAACATCATTTCCGTATTGCTGGGCGTTGTAAACGTATTCTCAGACATTGTTTCTTATATCCGTTTGTGGGCTGTAGGACTTGCAGGTGCTGCAATTTCTAATACGGTTAATCAGATGGCAGGACCAATGTGGGGAAGGCTTGCATTGCTGGCTACATTTGTCATTCTTCTTGTATTTGGTCATGGACTGAATATGATTTTGAATGTTCTTTCTGTTATTGTTCACGGCGTTCGTTTGAATACGCTTGAATTCTCATCGCATTTGGGAATGTCGTGGTCTGGATTTAAATACGCGCCGTTCAGTGAAACGGTAAATAAATAACCGCAGCTTGCGGATAGGAGATAAATATGAATTTTGGAATGCTTGGTGCTGCTGTATGTATGGGTATTGCTGCTTTTGGTTCAGCAATGGGTATTGGAATTTCTGGAAGTTCTGCAATTGGTGCTTGGAAACGCTGTTATTTGAATAACAAACCTGCTCCATTTATCCTTACCGTATTTGCTGGTGCTCCGTTGACACAGACAATTTACGGCTTCCTTCTTATGCAGACAATGATGACATCTACTCGTGATCCATGGTTCCTCTTAGGACTTGGTTTTGCTTCTGGTCTTGCAATGTGTGCTTCTGCTATTGCTCAGGGAAAAGCAGGTGCAGCAGGTTCTGATGCTCTCGGTGAAACAGGAAAAGGTTTTGCACAGTACATCATGGTAGTAGGTCTTTGTGAAACTGTTGCTTTGTTCGCAATGGTATTCTCAATGATTGTCTGCTAACAGCTAATAAGGATAATTTATGTATAAATCTCCCCGTTCTGTTATTATAGGCGGCAAGGGGATTACAAAACAGATTGAAATAGGCGGCTCTGCCCCTGTTTCAATCCAGACAATGTGGAAAGAGGGCATTACTGATTTATATAAAAATCAGGATGCCCTTTCTTCGTTAGTACATAGAATTGATGTTTTGCAATCTCTTGGCTGTGATATACTTCGTTTTGCAGTTCCTGATACTGACAGTGCAAAATCTTTGTGCGCTATAGCAGAAAAAACAACAATGCCGCTTGTTGCAGATATTCATTTTGATTACCGGCTTGCCCTTGAATGTTTAAAAGGTAATGTTGCAGCAATTCGTATAAATCCTGGCAATATCGGAAGTCGTGACAGGGTAGAAAAAGTTGTTTCAGGCTGTAAGGAAAAAGGTGTTGCAATCCGTATTGGAGTAAATTCCGGAAGTCTTCCAAAAGACCTTGCTGAAAAAGTTGAAAAAGGCGAATTATCGCGTGCTGTTGCTCTTGCAGAAACTGCCGCCCGTGAAGTTGCTGTTTTTGATGAACTTAATTTTGATCAGGTTGTAGTAAGCATGAAGGCTTCTTCTGTAAAAGAAACAATTGAAGCCAATGAGGAATTTGCTTCAAAATATGATATTCCGCTTCATATCGGTGTTACAGAGGCCGGGCCTTTGATTGTAGGCGTTGTTAAAAGTACTCTTGCCTTTAGCGAACTGTTGAAAAACAATATCGGAAGTACAATTCGTGTAAGTCTTTCTTCAACCCCTGAAAATGAAGTTATTACAGGAAAACAAATTCTAAAAGAATGTGGAAAACGTCCGGGCGGAGTTGAACTTGTTTCTTGTCCGCGTTGCGGTCGTGTAGGCTTTGATGTTCATGGCTTTGTAGACCGCTGGCAGAATGAACTTCTTTCAATGAATAAAGATATTACGGTTGCCGTAATGGGATGTATTGTAAACGGTCCTGGCGAAGGTAAGCACGCAGATATTGGCATTGCCGGAGCAGGGGATAAAGCAATTATTTTCAAACATGGAAAAATAATACGAACGATTGACGCAAAAGATGCCGATAATGCTTTTAGAGAGGAATTAAAATCCCTGTGAAAAAGCTTACATTATTTTCTGCCATAATTTTTTGTATAATTACTAATTTTTCTTTATCTGCTAAAAATCCTGTTAAACCTGAAAAAAAAGATTATGAGGTTTTACTTGAAGCGCAGGAAAAATTTGATTTACTTGATTATGGCGGGGCTTTGAATAAAGCTCTGGAAGCAAAGGAAATCCGGCAGCAGCTGTGCAAATGGCAGCTTTTTATTCTTGATAAAGAGCTAAGCCCTGCTGCCGTTAGGACTAAAGGCGATTATATTCCGGATATTGTTTCTATTTTGCAATCGCGAAATGCTAAAGATGCTGTAGAAATTATAAATTCCTTTATCGATAAAAAATCATTGGATTTTTTTGAAGGATCGGTTAAAAAACTTGTTTCCTACGTGGAACTTTTAAAAGTATATCCTGAAGCAGATTTTTTATGCGGCAAAGTTTACCAGTTTGAAGGTGAATATGATGTTGCCATGCAGTTTTTTGATGCTGCGATAAAAAATGCCGAATTTTTGGATGTATATGCCGAAAAGTATGATATTTTATATC
>JAEEWW010000133.1 GCA_016287815.1 Treponema sp.
TACAGACTTTATAGCAGTTTGTACACTTGCTCCTTAGGATTTCCGCTGTTATTATTATTCTATGGATTATCTTTTAATGGGTGTTGCTACAGCTGTTATAATAGCCCTGCTTATGTGCATTCAAAAATTCTTTGGAAGTAATAACTATAGAAATACAGTAAAATCAAAACATCCAAATTTTCAACAAAATGAAGAAACCCGCCAAAACAGACAGGGACAAAGTGGTCAGGCAGGATTTATGAATTGCCCGCTATGCTCTTCTACTTTAAAACAAGGTGAAAATCTTTTTTCTAAAGTCTACCGACCAATGAATGTGCCTGACCAAAGATGTACGATTTCCGGCTGTCCGCACTGCCATCCAAAATGTGAATCAGGTGTAAAGCGAATCTGTCCTGTCTGCAAAAAAGCAGTTCCTGCAAACGGTTATCTTGTTGCAAGACTTTTCAATAAAACAACCGGTAAAAAACATGTAATGATTGTAGGCTGCACGGAATGTTTGAAAGGTTATTCTAAAGACTAATTTATTTTTAATAGAAAATTCCGCCGTCAGATTTTCAGATTTTTTTAAAAAATTCGTAAAATTTTTTCATTTTTCGCTTAACTCTTTTTTTTAAACTCCGATTATTAAAGTATCAGGGTGGTGAAGCTCGGTACCACAAGCCTTAAGGTTTGGTACCTAGGAACCAAATCTAGAAAACTTTATAGGAGATATTGTATGGTTATCAATCACAACATGAGTGCTATGTTTTCTCAGCGCGTACAGGGAATAACTGACTTAAATGCACAGAAGAACATGGAAAAACTTTCTTCCGGCGAAAAGATTAACCGAGCGGGAGATGATGCTTCAGGACTTGCAGTTTCTGAAAAAATGCGTTCACAGATCCGCGGTTTAAATCAGGCTGCAACAAACGCACAGAACGGCATTTCTTTCATTCAGACAACAGAAGGTTTCCTCCAGGAAACAACAGATATCGTTCAGCGTATCCGCGAACTTGCTGTTCAGTCATCTAACGGTATTTATACTGATGAAGACCGCATGCAGATTCAGGTTGAAGTTTCTTCACTTATTGCTGAAGTAGACCGCATTGCTTCTGCAGCACAGTTCAACGGTATGAACATGCTTACAGGACGTTTTGCACGCCAGACTGGCGACAACGATGTAACAGCTTCTATGTGGTTCCACGTTGGTGCAAACATGGATCAGAGAACACAGGTATTCATTGGTACAATGACAGCAACAGCACTTGGCTTGCGCAACCCGGGTTCAGAAGAAATTATGACTTTGGAAACTCCAGACGAAGCAAACCGCGCAATCGGTACTTTGGATGAAGCTCTTAAGAAGATCAACAAACAGCGTGCTGACCTTGGTGCTTACCAGAACCGTCTTGAAAAGACAGTTGCCGGCTTGAACATCAGTGCTGAAAACTTGCAGGCTTCTGAAAGCCGTATCCGTGATACAGACATGGCTAAGGAAATGGTTGAATTTACAAAGAACCAGGTTCTTTCTCAGGCTGGAACAGCGATGCTGGCACAGGCAAATCAGAGCTCACAGAACGTACTCAGCTTGCTCCGCTAGTAACTTACTTGAATGCAGCGTAGCTGCATAGAGACAGAAAAGGTCGCCAAGCGGCGACCTTTTTTTGTGCCAGCGAGCGCAGTCAGTTTGCGATTTTGTTGCGAAACCTGCAAAGCGAGTGTAGCCCGCAAAAAGCAGGAAAATTAAAACGTTGTACGACCGCGGAAACTGCGTGCCAATGTAAGTTTGTCTGTGTATTCCAAATCACCTCCGACTGGTAACCCGGAAGCAAGACGCGTAACCTTTATTCCTGTCTGCGCCGTAAGCAGGCGCTGAACATACAAAGCCGTTGTATCGCCTTCAACCGTAGGATTTGTTGCAATTATTACTTCTTGTACTCCACCGCTTTGAACACGTTGTATCAAAGCAGCAATAGAAAGCTGTTCCGGTCCAATTCCATCCAACGGGGCAATTACACCACCAAGAACATGGAACAAACCCGTAAATTCGTGAAAACTTTCTATTGTTTGAACATCCTGAGGCTGTTCTACAACACATATTATGCTTTTATCGCGCAGCGGATCTGAACAAATCGGACAAGGATCGTTTTCTGTCCAAGAACCGCATATAGAGCATGGCTTTATTTTTTCCTGCAAAGTTAAAATCTGTCTTGCAAAATTCTGGTTAAATGTCAAATCAGTTTTTAACAGATAATTTGTAATACGGCCTGCACTTTTTTTCCCGATTCCCGGAAGGCGCGAAAAAGAAGCCGTCAATTCTTCTATTGCATTCATTTTACAGACCGTAATCTAAAATCCAAGCCCCGGAAGATTTAAACCGGCAGCCATTGGTCCTAATTTATTTCTGATTTCTTCCTGGATTTTTTCCATAGCCGCATGATGTGCTGCTACAATTAAATCCTGAAGCATAGGAACATCGCGATTATCAACACACAGAGGATCGAGTTTTATTTCTACCATCTGCATGCTGCCATTAAGCGTTACCTGAACCATATTACCGCCGGATGAACCTGTTGCCGTAATATTGGAAAGTTCGTCTTTTATCTTATTTAATTCAGCTGTAATAGCCTGCGGATTTTTTAACAAATCGAATGGATTCATTTTTTACCTCCAACAATTGTTCCTCTGAACATATCACAAATCAAATTTACGGCTTCCGGTATTTCTACCGGCACAGAAGCTGCTTTCTGTTCATTTTTGATTTCAACAGAAAATTGCATCTGTCTGCCATAAATTCTTGCCAAAACTTCTGCAATCGTATTTTTCTGCTTTTCCAGATGACTTTTTTTAAAGCCATTTTCTACTTTGACAGTTACAGAATCTTCTGTAAAAGCCCAGTCGTTTATCTGCATGATTGACGAAGCAGTAAAATCATCATTTTTCTGTTTGAATTCATCAACCAGTCGTTTTTTTAAATCTTCTGAAGAAAGATTTAAGTTATTTTCTGTAGTGGCTGCCGCTGATTGTTCAGGCGGCAGGGCACCGCCATAACTAAAAGAATCATTGTTCTCTTCTGGAGGAGGAATATCCGGTTCTTCTTCTACATGAGGATAGTCTCCGTCAGGCTCTGAAGCAGGTGCAAAACTTGTATTTGAAGAACCCGCATTTGCACCATTCAATGCAGAAAATACCGGCATTCCCGGATGCTGTGCTGCAGAATTCGGCATTCTTGATGGAGCCATTTCTGTCTTTTGTGTTCCAGCATTCAGCGCGGTTTGAGCAGATGCCACGGTATTTCCTATATTACCGCTTCCTGCGCTGCTTGCACCTTCTCCTTTTAATAAAAGATTCTTTGCATTATCTATAGCCTTTTTTACTTCCGAAGGCGAAACATACTCGCTGAGCCAGCACAGCCGGGAAAAAGTAAGTTCAACTTCAAACCGCGGAGAAAGCGAATAGCGGATATCACGGTAAAGCTGCAAAAAAAGCGAAAGCGCACGCTCAATCTGGATGGACGACCAGCAGCCAAGAACTTTCTGGCTATAGCGCTCCGGTGCCTGCCCAAGCAGGGCTTCTTTTTTTACACCGTTTTTGAGCAGAAGAAGACTTCGCAGATAATCTGCACTGTTGGAAATAAGCTGTTCAATGGAAACACCAGACTGCAAATACTCATCCAATGTTGAAATTACAACATCGCTGGCACCGTCGCAGCATTTTTCAAAAATATCGTTTAAACGGTCAACGCCAACAAGACCAAGTTTATCGCGAATCTTTTCGTAAGTAATGTGACCATCGCTGAAAGCTGCTACCTGATCAAAAAGCGTGTATGCATCGCGAATACTTCCGGTAGATTCACGGGCAATCCAGTATAGAGCTTCTTCATCGGCTTCAACGCCAATTTCTTTGCAGGCCTCTGCCAGAAGATTTTTTACCTGCTCAACCGGAACCAGGCGGAAATTAAACTGCTGGCAGCGGCTTTTTATTGTGGCCGGAACTTTCTGTAATTCTGTAGTTGCAAAAATAAAAACAACATATGGCGGCGGCTCTTCAATGGTTTTGAGCAAAGCATTAAAGGCGGAAGTTGAAAGCATATGAACTTCATCAATAATATAAATCTTGTATCTTGAAGACTGTGGAGGAAACTGAACTTCATCTTTTATCTGGCGGACATCATTTACACTGGTGTTTGATGCACCGTCTA
>JAEEWW010000134.1 GCA_016287815.1 Treponema sp.
CAACCTGTTCAAGAACATGAGCGCACTTGAAAACGTAATGGCAGGTCTTACAATCTGTCAGAAAAAAGATAAAAAGGAAGCAGAAGAAATTGCACGTCATTACCTGCAGGTAGTAGGAATGCGCGAGCGTGCTACTTATTTTCCAAGTCAGCTTTCAGGCGGTCAGCAGCAGCGTGTCGGAATTGCGCGTGCTCTTGCATTACAGCCTCATGCAATCCTTTTTGATGAACCTACAGCCGCTCTTGATCCTGAACTTGTCGGCGAAGTTCTCAACGTAATGAAAGAAGTTGCAAAGACCGGTATTACAATGGCCGTTGTAACTCACGAAATGGGATTTGCAAAAGAAGTAGCTGATAAGGTTGTATTTATGGACGGTGGTGTTGTAGTAGAACAAGGTTCTCCTTCAGAAGTTTTTGACCATCCGCAGAATGAAAGAACAAAGCAGTTCTTGAAGGCAATTTCAAATAAGGGAAAATAACAGGCGTTTATGGACTATTTGGCAAAGGTAAATGAAGAGTTTGATGAGCTTGTCCGATTGAGACGACATTTTCATGAAAATCCTGAGTGTGGTCCTGCTGAACAGCTTAAAACTCTTGAATACATTGAAAAAGAACTGGATAAACTTGATATACGTCATGTGCGTATCGTACATGGTGGAGTGCTTGGGTTTATTGACGGCAAAAAAGACGGAAAAACAATTCTTCTGCGCTCTGATACCGATGCTCTTCCGATTCAGGAGGATCCGAACAATTTAGCAGGGCCAAAGTTTTGTGTTTCTAAAGTAAAAGGCGTAAGCCATGCCTGCGGACATGACAGTCACATGGCAATGCTTTTAGTAGTTGCAAAGCTTTTAAAACAGAAAGAAAGCTGCCTTAAAGGTTCTGTAATCCTGATGTTTGAAGAAAGCGAAGAAATAGAACTTGAATGTGAGCAGATCTGTAAGTATATAGAAGAAAATAACATTCATATTGATGCTTGTTACGGAAATCATGTTCGCTGGGATATTCCTGTTGGAAAAGTTATGTGCAGTGACGGAATTGCCATGCACGGACTTTTAGCTTTTGAAGCTAACATTCAGGGATTAAACGGACATGGTTCAAGGCCAGATTTAGGGCACAGTACACTTGACTGTTTCAACTTGTTCTATAACAGCATGAATCAGATGCGCATGAAATTGGTTGCGCCGGATAAAAGATTTACCTGGTCAATCGGAAAGGTGGTCTGCGGAACTGCACGTAACGTAATTCCTGATCATCTGTATTTTGCAGGAACTGCACGCTTTTCAGATACTGCCGATGGCCGCAACTGCTTCTATGAAATTAAGAAAATGCTTGATGCAGCCTGTTCTGTTTGTGACTGTACTTACACGATTACTCCTGCACAGTTTTTGCTGCCGGTAAAAAATTATTCACCTTGCGCAAAGCTTGCAGAAAAATGTATTTGCGGTTTAGGTGAAAATGTTCTATATAAAGGCGATGCATGGATGGCAAGTGAAACGTTCAGCTACATGTCCAATATGTATCCGAGTATATATGCGTTTATCGGTATAAAAAATGAAAAGCTGGGGTCAGGTGATAATCACCATACACCAAAGTTTGATCTGGATGAAAAAGGCATGATATACGGTGTTGCCGCTGCTTTAAGTTATGTAGAAAGTTTTCTTGAAAATCCGCCTGATTTGTCTGGTTTTACCAAAGTATCACCAAGTCATAAAGATTATATTTCTTTTGTACATACCTTTTAATTTGAGGAGGTAATATTATGGAAAAGTTTGTAATTACTGTAGGCCGTCAGTTCGGCAGTATGGGGCGCCCGATTGCAAAAACTCTGGCTGAAAAACTCGGAATAAACTACTTTGACCGCGACATAGTTGAAGAAGTTGCAAAACGTATGAATATGCCGTTAAGTATTGTCAGCAATGAAGAAGAAGCAGCCTCTTCAAAGTTTGGAAAATTCGGAAAAATGCTTTTTCCTCTTGGCAAACAGACAACTGAACTTCAGGATAAAATTTTTGAGGTACAAAAATGTGTAATCATGGATTTTATAGATAAAGGCCCGTGTATTCTTGTAGGCCGTTGTGCTGACTATATTGCCAGAGATTGTGCAAATCTGTTTCGCATTTATATTTACGCTCCTTTTGAAGAACGTGTTAAGAACTGTGTTCAGTTTTTGAATATGGCAGAAGGTGATGCACTTAAAATGTGCCGTGATGTTGACCGTGCCCGCAGTGCTTATCATAAACAATATGCAGGCTACGATTGCATGAGCGGAGAAGTAATGGATTGTATGATTAACAGTTCATCACTTGGTATTGAAGGAACAGTCAGTGCCCTTGAAGCTTTAATTAAGCAGCGCTTTAAGTTATAATCCTGAAAATATAAATTATTTAGGAATTATAAATGATTAAAATGGTTGCCTTTGCTGTAGAAAAGGAAGAATTACCGGTTTTCCTACAGTACAAAGATACTTATCAAATTGATTTAACCTGCTTTGAAGAAAAGCCGAGTCTTGAAAAGATTCAGGAATTAGAACCTTTTGATGCAGTAAACGTTCTTTCAGATACGGTAATTACTGAACAAATGTGGAATGCACTAAAAGAAAAAGGCGTTAAAATCGGGATTACCAGATGCATCGGCATGGAACATATGAATAAGTCTTATGCCGAAAGCATCGGAATTCAGGTTATGAATATCTCTTATTCACCTGCCAGTGTTGCAGATTATGCAATTATGATGATGCTTATGGTTTTACGGCATATAAAACCTGTATTGCTTCGTTATGCAGCCCAGGATTTTACGCCCGCAGGTTTTCGCGGGCGCGAACTGCCAAATATGACAGTTGGTGTTTTAGGAGTCGGAAATATCGGTTTGACCGTGTTGAAACATCTTTCAGGCTTCGGCTGTAAACTTCTTTACTGGAATCGTTCTGTAAAGCCTGAACTACAAGCTGAACTTGAATCCATGGCCCGTTATTGTACACTTGATGAATTATTAGCTGAAAGTGATATTGTAACTGTTCATATTGCATCTAACGAAAAGACCTTCCATTTTATGGATGCTCCAAAAATTGCAAAGATGAAAAAAGGAAGTATCCTTATTAATACTGCGCGTGGTCCTATAGTTGATACTTCTGCATTAATTGAAGCTTTGGAAAGCGGACATTTAAGCGGCGCCGGCCTTGATGTTTTTGATGGTGACCGCTACATATATTACCGTGACTATAAAAATTCCCTGATAAAAAATCATGATATGGCGATTTTGAATTCTATGCCGAACGTTCTTATGCTGCCGCATCTTGCATATTTTACGGATCAGGCTCTGCATGACATGGTTCACAACTCTCTTAAAAAAGTCTGGGAAGAGTTGGAATAAAAATAACTGCTCTTCCCATTTGTGTCGGAACTCCATGCAGCATTGTCTTAAAGACAATCAGCTGCATGGGGCTTTGTTTGCTGGGATTATAGTATTATAAATTCCAGCAGAGGCCGATGCGAGGCTGGATGCCGAAGCCGCCTGCTTTTGTTTTGAAAGTTGTGTCTGAATCTTCTGTCCAGTAAGCTGTACCCCAAAGATTTGTATAAAGGTCAAGTCCGGCATAAAGACCAAGGCTGTTTGTAAGTTTCTGTGCGAGGCGAACATCAATACCTGCAAGCAGGTCGATAAATGTCATTAAATAAGCTTCGTCATCACTGTATCCTTGTTTTTCTCCCAAAAGCAGTTTTGTGTCAAAGCCTGCAAAACCGTGTAATGCAAGGATTGTTTTTTCATTGTTTATCGGTGCGTAGCCAAGACCAAGTTTAAGACCTGCATTTAAGCCTGCTAAATCACTAAGAAAATCAGATGTTGAACTTCTTCCAATGTAGATGTCAGACATTGTCGAAAAACCTGTGTCCTTGATTTTCATTGTGCTGTAACTTAATCCAAGATTTGTAAATTTGATTTTGGCTTCTGCACTAAGACTTCCGCCAAATTCTTCTTTTACTGTGAATTTTTCGCTTGCAAAGGTAAAGCTCAAAGACTTTACTTTTTTAGATTCTGCAAAAACAGCTGAAATCATCAGAGCTGCAGCCAGTGCCATAATTAACTTTTTCATCTTACTCTCCTTCTCATGTGAAAATGTCTATTCTACATATAAAGGGTGATTTTTGGTTTGTCAAGAAGTTTTAT
>JAEEWW010000135.1 GCA_016287815.1 Treponema sp.
CGACAAAAACTTTATAGTCTTCAAAATCTGGTTTTTCAAGCACAGCTCTTAAATACTTGCAGGAATCAATTTGTGCCGGAACCTTTTCCATAAATGCAAGGTTAAAATCTTCTTTCCATCCGATTATACTGTCATCTGTTCCGCGGAAAGCGATAAAAATAAATTTTTCCTCTGAACAGATAAAAGTCATGGCACAAAATTGTTCTTCTTTGTTCAAATCATAATTATCTGTAAGTCCGCAGATTTTTAACGAACTGAATCTTTTTGAAGCGGCACAGGATTTTAAAAGTGTTTTGGTTTCTGCGTTGATTAATACTCCCAGATTTTTTCTGTAATCACGAGAAGAAAGTTTTTCATAAATTTCAGCATATTCAGAAAGAGTTTTAATATTTTCGGTCGAAAAATCAGCAGGAATAATATCGTTGAATTTTATATACGAAAGCTGACATAATATTAATGCATCAACATCACAAAGCGGCGAACTGGAAAAAGATAAATCCCCTCGCCACTCCAGGTAATCAAAAAAATCTCCGTCTATTATTCTCTGCTTTTCTTTCATAAAATTATGCTTATTTTACCTGTCCGCGCTCAAGAGCTGCAACAGTAAAAAAGTTTGCATTTACCGGTTTATCATAGGAAATATCTTTTATTTCGTAAACAGTTGTATGCTTTGTCAGTACATTTGTCATTGTACTTTTACCAGTTGTCCAGTAACCGTCTATTTTGCTGATATTTTCACAGGTCAGCTCCTTCTGAAGCTCTCCCTTCTGATTATACATCTCTCCTTTGTATGTGACGTAGTTTTCTTTTCCTATCCAATAAACACGGCGGCTAACCTTTGCCTTGGCATCTTTTGCAGTATATTCCAGAATCCAGCAGGCAACTCCACCAACAGATTCTTCTCCAAGAATTTTGAATGTATCTTTTCCAAGGCTTCGTGTACCTAAATCATCATAAGTAAAATCTGTACCCTGAAAATCATCGTCTTTGCTTGAACCTGAAACACGGCGCACTTTTTTCATGGCAGGAAGATATAACCAGCTGTCACTGTCAACAGGCATGCCATTGGCGTCATCCGGATAATCAAAAGAAAGATAACTTACACCTGCTACATCTTTTGGCGTTCTGAACACCATAACAGTTTTATCGGTTTTACCTTCTTTCATGTAATAATAACCGATTTCGCGTGTACGGGTTTTTCCAGCTTTATCAGTAAGCGTAAGAAGTGCTGTATAAGATGACGTATCTCCTAAAGGAAGATCGTGAACTGCTTTTGCAATTTCCTCTGCTGTCTGGGAAAAACAGCAGGCACTAAGCAAAATTACTACCAAAGTCAGAATATTTTTTTTCATATTTTCTCCTTAAATCAATATATAGTAATACATAAAGGCGATTATTAAAATCTATGCTTCCACTGGAAACCAAAACTATTGAAATAGAATTCCCGTCCGTTTTTTGTAAGAAGCGGTTCTGTGTCGTAATCTTTCCATTCCTGTTCAAAACTGCGGCGGCTTGAAATACAGGCATAAACAGAAAGCTCATTAATTCCAGATGAATCAAGTTGAATTTGAGCTAATGGTGTAATGTCTATAGTCATAAAATCTCCGTCATAGCTTTCAGAAATATTGCTTGAATCAAAGTCTGAGCTGTTATAATGGCCGGAAAGTGTAAAATCCAAACCTACGAGAGAAACTTTAAGCGGCATTTTATAACCGATAAAATAATCCTGTGTATAAATCCAGCCGTTAGCCATAGGATAATTGTTTGCCTGCCACTGCCATACAGCACTTGTTCCGGTAAGTTTCTGATATCCTGCTTCATAGGTTGCCGTCATTACTATGTGATTCCAGTCTCCTTCCCAAATTTCTCCAAAATCAAACATAAATGTAACAGAACAATATCCGTATAAATACCAGTGAGAAAAGGCAGAAACATCTTCATATTCCTGTTTGCTGATTGAATATTCACCCATTCCCTGAATGCCAGCTAAACTCCAGCCGGTCCCGGCTTTTCCGCCGGCAGATAATTCCAGAATTGCTAAAGGTGAAATTGTTATAGAAGCCGAAGGCATAATTGTTACAGGAGATATTTGCACGGCTGCGTCAAGCGTCAGATAATTATCTTCCATAAGCATGTTGTCCGAAGTTAAAAACGGCATTGTGTAAGAAACAGCCGGTGTTACGGCAAGTTCCAGACCGTCGTAAGCTCCGGAAAGTCCCTGAAAGCTTGTTCCGCCGGAAGTAGTATGCGAAGATTCTGGGTAATAAGCCGTTCCTACAGAAATGCTGAATTCAACAGGATTTTCTTCAGCAGATAAAGAAACAAAATTGCAAAGCAGTAAAACTGCACAAGTTAAAGAAAAAATAAGTTTATTCATTGTTGTCTCCTTTTATTTCTTTTCCGAATGGTTTTACGATGTAAAGCAGAGCTGGTGTAATTGTATAGTCAGCGGCAAGAGCTCCAGCAAGACCTAAAATTGAAAGAATTCCAATCAGCGACAGATAGCGCAACGGACTGAAAAGATATACGGCAAATATTGAACACAAAATGAAAGTTGTCATAAACATGGACTTCCCAATTTCGCGGAAGGAAGCTTCCATTGATTCCTGATAACTTCCATATTTTTCAAGACCGTATTTTAAGTGCGTTGTAAGGTGGATTGTATCGTCAACGGCGATTCCAAGAATAAGCGGCATAACTGTCATTGTTACAAAATCCAGCTGATAGCCGAAAGCACCCATAAATCCGCCGATAAGGATAACCGGTGCTACGTTAGGAATCATACTGATAATTCCGGTTCTAAGACTTGTAAAGGCAATAATAAGCATGATAGCTACTACGACAAATGAAAAACAGAAGGATTTAAGTTCTCCGCGTACCATGCGTGTTGACATTTCGGCATATTCAATCATGTCGCCTAAAATGCAGCACTCAGCATTTGGGAACAGTTCGGAAAGTTTTTGATTTATCAGAGCAATGTTTTTAACTGCTTCTTCACTTTCAAACTTGGTCATGTCCACATCAACGGTAACCGTACGGAATTCATCATCCATTACATCGCCAAAATCTTTTGCCATTTCTATGGAAGAAAGTTCAAGTAACTGCGCAAGTACATATTCATCATCAGGAACGGTGTAATACGCTTCATCCCCTTCGTTTAAAGCTCTGTTCATTTCGCACAAAAGGCTAGTAACAGACATTACACGGGGCTTTCCGCCGGAAACTTTTGTTAAAGAAAGTGTTCCTAAGAATTGCTGAAATTCTTCCAGAGCACCCATGTTTTCAGGATTTTTGAATGCACCTTCATCTTCAAAAGAAATCATAACTGAATAGCTGTAGTGATTTCCAAGCTTTTTATTCAAAAGCTCGGTTAACTGCTGCATGTGCGGCAGCTTTGTACCCGTCATGCCAATTACATCAACTTTTACGTCAATTTTGAAAAAGAGTGGTATGCATATACCGATAATCAGGGCTGAAACCCCAATGATGACCCAACGCTTGTTTTTTACTACATCTGCCCAATGAGCAAAGTACATATCCACTTTGGTTGCGCCTTTTTTATCTGTATTATCTTTGGCAGGTTCAACGTTTTTCCCAAAACTCATAAAGATTGGAATAAGAATAGAGACATAAACAAAAACTGCAAGAACAACCAGAGAAGAAGTTTTTCCCATCCAAGAAATTGGCTTCATATTAACAAAAATGAAACTGACTAAAGATGCAACAGTTGTAAGAACCGTAAAGAATACAGACCAGCCAGATTCCTCTACTGTTTTAACGGCAGAAAGTTTTCTGTTGCCTGTCCGCCTGAAATATAGCTTGAACATGTTTATATAGTGGATTGAATATCCGACTGAAAGTGCCATACCAAGCAAAATCGGAAGGGTAATAAGGGCTAAATCTGCTTTTACGCCAAACCACGCCATTCCGCCAAGAACACTGGCAATGGCACCTATAGTTGCAAGAGATGGAATTATCACCCCAGCCACAGAACGAACTGTAACTGCAAGGAAAACCAGCATAACTATAAAGCCCAGCAAAATACGCAGGACAG
>JAEEWW010000041.1 GCA_016287815.1 Treponema sp.
ATCTTCCCAGATAAAGAATTAAAGAAAGTGCACTTACACAAATTCCTGTTGCAAAAATCCGTACATAGCTATTCTTTATTAATTCCGGTAATTTTGTATGAAAAAAATGTGTCAGGAACGAGAACAGCTGTCCTGCAAGAGCGAACAATAATGCGGCACAGATTATCCTTGCAATATTTTCAGCGGAAAAAGGAACAGATAAGGTTAACGGAATTGATTCTGCATGAACTCCAAAATGTCCTGAAACAAAAGCTGCAACATGTGCAGAAATTAATGCTGGAATCAGCGCATCAAAAATCAGTTCTCCTGCAACAAGAACTTCTATGGCAAAAAATACGGCTGCTATAGGAGTTCTGAAAAGTCCGCCAAATCCGCCTGCAATGCCTGCAATTACAAGTGTTTTTGTAACAAGCGGATTTTTAAATGGACGTGAAAGCTGAAAACCTATGTTTGCGCCTATTTGAACGGCAACTCCTTCGCGGCCAACACTTGCTCCGAAAAAGTTAGAAATCCAGGTGGAAATCAGCGGAAAAGGAATCATTTTTACAGGAATATAAGAATTCTTGCCGAAAGCTGTATCAAAAATAAGTGACATTCCGCCTTTTGCATCTTTGCCGAACGTATTATAGGCAAAAACAATAAACACACCTGCAACAGCTAAAAACGGAATAAATCTAAACGGATTTGCTACGCGCAAAGAATCTAGATAAAGCAGGGTTCTGCCAAAAAGCGCGCAAATTGCGCCGGAAAAAATTCCGACAAAAACAGAAAGAACGGCAATTAAAATTACATGCCTTTTGTTGCGTAAAATGTTTGAAAAACTATTTTTACTTCTTCGACTTTCGTTATTTTCCATTTTTCAGCTCCTGATTTAGATTTTATCAAATTTCTTATAAATTCAAATTTGTCCTAAATTTCTTCAATAATTCTATACATAGGTTCTTCACCGGGATGAAGTTCCAGAATATGTTTTTCGCACGGCAAAACTTCTGTAGGATCATGGGTTACGTGTAAAAGTGTTGTTGTTCCGCTGTCTGCAATTGTTTCAAGCAAAGTCAGAATTTTTTCTCTGTAAGATTCGTCAAGGCCATGGCAAGGTTCATCAAGAATCAAAATAGAAGGGCATTTTACGGCTGCACGCAAAATTAAAAGTGCGCGTTGTTCTCCGTAACTTAAGCTGCTAAAAGAATCTTTTTCGCGACCTTCAAAATTTCCCAGTTTAAGCCACTTTCTTGCAGCTACAATTTCAACATCGCTTTTCTGTTCATATAAACCAATTGAATCATGGAATCCAGAAATTATTACGGATTCCAAATCTATGCTTCCAAGCATGCGGTATTCAACATGCATGCGGTAGGAAACAATTCCAAGTTTTTCCTTTATTTCCCAGATTGTTTCACCCGAACCGCGGCGTCTGCCAAAAAGAGAAACATCGTTGCAGTAAACCTGCATGTTATCTCCTGTTATAAGTTCCAGAAAGGTTGTTTTACCAGAACCGTTTGGACCGCGTATAAGCCAGTGCTCTCCTTTGTTTAAAGTCCAGCTAAGGTTTTTTAAAACTGTATGACCATCCCAGCCGACAGTTACGTTTTTCATCTGGACAAGAGGAACTTTTTCTGTTTTTTCTGTTTCTGATGAAACATCTTTTTCAGCTGAATTAACAGGTTTTATACGGCTTTCGTCACCGGAAAGTTCAAGTGCCTGTTCATTTAATTGGGAAACTTCATTGCAGAATGCCTGTTTTTGTGCAAGATAATGTTCTGCATTTGCGGAATCCTGATTTTTTAAATATTTTTCGTATTCTTCCTTTGACCCACAGAAACTTACAGCTTTTTCTTTAAATTCAAGTACATGGGTTATGCTCTGTGGAATTTCTGAATATCGTTCCATTGCCAGAATTATGTATGGCGTAATCATGGATGAGGGGGCAGAATCCGTAACTTCTTCTTTCTGGAAATCTGCGCCTGTCTGTTTTTCTACAATCGTATTAAAAAAATCCAATAGAATTTTGCGGCTTTCTACATCAAGTCCTGCAAACGGATCGCTTAAAATCAAAAGTTTTTTACCTGAAAGAAGTGAATGACACAGCAAAGTTCTTCTGATTTCACCTGTGGACATATATTTTAAGCCGCGGTCTAAAATCTTTTTTACGCCGCACAACTGTACAAATTCATTATTATCTAAGGTTGAAGCAATTTCCGGCAAAGTTTCATTTTTTTTCAAAGTTTTTCCGAGCATAGCTTCGCACAAAAAAAGTCTTCCGGTTTTGCCGTGGTCAACGCCGCCTTCTATGTATTCGCTTTCGTCATTTTTTCTTTCGTTTTCTATGAGCGATGCAGCCTGTTCAAGTGAAACAATTTCTGTAGAATTTTCAAATGAATTAAAATATGAACCTTCAGTGCCAGAAGAATCGGCGCTGTTCACTGCGATTTGTACTTGTCCTGTAAGCGTACTGCCTGCAAGCATTTTAAGAAAATCTGCTTTTCCGCCGCCGTTCGGTCCGATTACAAGCCATGCCTGATTTTTGTTCATTTGCCAGGAGAGCTGAGACAGAAGGACTTTCTGCTGATTCTGTATGCGGCAATTTTCAATCTTGATTAAAACTTTTTCATCGCTCATGCAGAAGATTATAGCATAAAGCAATGTCTTGAATAAACGGGTTAACTAAGCTGGTTAACGTTATATATAGATGCCGCTTAATGAATGCCGTTTATGCGAAGTAAAACTATGCACGGAGCTTTAAAATAATTGCTTTATAAAATGCTTTAGTTTTTCTTAAATTCTGCCGATACACAAATAGGAAAAGGTAAATAATGCTTTGGCGCGCGCAGTCAGGGAGGATTTATGAAAAAATATTCTTTTGCTATGGTTTTTGTTTTCATTTTATTAATGACAGCAATTTATGCAGAAACTCCGTTCTTTTCTATAAATGGTAAAATAAAGTCATATACAAAAACAAATTATGTAATTTCGCAGAAGTTCGGTGATTATTTTAGAACACCGGATGTTAACTTTACCTATAATTTTGATGATAAAGGCAAACAGACTGAAGTTGTTGAAGTAAGTGCAAATGGAACTCTTTTAGGAAAAGTAGTAAGCACTTATGATGATAAGGATAAATTAATTTCTACTGTAAGTTTTGACGGTGCAAATATTACTGAATGGCGGGTTGCATACACATACAATGAAAATGGTGAAGTTGTTGATGTTTCTGAATTCAACAAAAATGAAGTTTTAAAAACACGCACAATCACAAAGTATTCTGAAGATAAAACAAAAGTTGATGAATCTTCATACGATGATAAAGGACAGCTGCGCTGGAAGAATATTTATAAATATGATGCTGCTACAGGCCGTAAACTGGAATTAAATCAGTATTTTGCCAGCGGTGTTTTGGATGAAAAGCAGACTTATATTTACAATGATGACGGCATTCTTGTTGAAATTGATACAAGTGACGTAAAGGGTGAAATTACAAAGAAAACACTGTATCGATTTGATGAAACAGGAAAAAATACTGAAACAACAATCTATAATTTTGTTACCGGAGAAGAGGAAAGAGAGTTTTATAGATATGATGAAGATGGAAATTTAAGCCGCGTAACAACTTACGCAGTTGCCAGCAAATTTGATACAATAGTAAACGAACTTATAGGAATGAGTGAATATAAGTACGAAAAATAAATACTACAAGCGAGCTAAGGAAAAACTGTTTGGGAGAAATATAAAATGAGTAAGTCAATCGGAATAAAACTTGCAGACGGAACTTTTTATCCAATACTTGAAGAAGGAAAACCAGATAATAAACGTCTGGAACTGACTACGGTAAAAGACAATCAGGAAACCGTACAAGTTGATTTATATCGTTCAGAAACAAACTCTATGGACGATGCAGAATATGTAGATTCTTTGCAAATCGAAAATCTTATAGCACGTCCGAACGGGGAACCGACCTTAGCATTTGATATTTCCTTAGATGAAAATGATAATCTTTCTGCCAAAATATGTGATCCTGAATCCGGCGAAAAAAGCGATATTGCCATAAAGCTTGTAAACCGTGGAGAAAATGAAAGAAGTTCTGTTCCGAATTTTGATTTAAATACAGATACTTTGGAAATGAATGAAGATCAGGTTTCTGAAGATGAACTTGCAAATACAGATAATATTTCTCTGGATGCACCGATTGATGAGACAGTTTTGGACACACCTGCTTCAGAAGAGTCTGAAGCGCAGGAAGAGCAGCATTCCGGCGGCCTTCTTGCAGCTGCCGCTGCTTTAGGGGCCGCCGGAGCTGTAGGCGCAGGTATCGCAGCTGCCTCTCAGGATTCTGACATTGACAATTTACCGGAAGAAAATATAGAAGATCCGTTTGGCACAGAAGATGCTGCTACACAACCAGACGTTCAGATAGATGCTCAGCCAGACGCCGCTTCTGATGATTTTTCTGTAGACGATAATTCCATAAACCTTTTTGCAGAAGAAGGATCAGAAAATACGGCACCTGCGGCTCCTGACGTAAGTGATTCAAGTTTTGATTTACCGGAAACAGAAGAACCTATAGATTCAGGCGCAGCCTCAGAATCAATTGATTTTGGTGCTGTTGATAGTCCTGCTGATGAATCTGGCGGTACAGAAAATAATGAAAATCCGTCTGATGACATTTCTTTGGATTTGCCTGATTTTGCTGACGAAGAGCCTCTCCCTGAAAATCCAATGGAAGAAGCTGTAATTCCTGAGCAGGATTCAATAACTGACGAAATTGAAACACCTTCTATTGATGCAATGGATTCAGCTCTTAGCCTGGATGATGATTTTGGTCTTGGAGACGATAGCGGCGATGCAACACAAACAAGTGAAACAACGCTCAACATGGATGATTCAGTTTCTGAAACTGATTCACAGCTAAAGACAGAATCCGTAACAGAAACAAATACAGATGTTACTTCTGACGAAACTGTTCAGGCAGAAGATACGGCTCTTCCTGATATAGATTTTGATGAAACCGTTCCTCTTGATTCTGATGCAGGTTCTGTTTCTGCAGAAGAAACTGTTCCGCTTACAGAAAGTGAAACAAAAGATGACAGTTTCTTTGATCTTCCGGATTTTGATAACATTGATCTGGATTCAGAGTCAAAGAGCGAAAACTCAGAAATAACAGATACAGCAGAAACTTTTGCGGCTGCAAAAACAATGACTTCTTCACCTGATGAAGGTTTAAGATTCAATGATTTGTACGATGAAGAAACACTTGACGGCTCTTCTACGGAAAATGCCGTAAAGAAAACAAAGAAACACGTCGTTATCTGTGTTATTTGTGCAATTATCTGTATAATCGCCACATTGCTTGTTCTTTTTGTAATTCCTTCAAAACTTAATATAGCAAAATCCAAGAAATCTGCTGCAAAAGAAGAAACTATCGTTCTTGCGCCTAAACCTGTAGAAGAGCCTGTTCCTGCAAAGCCTGTTGAACAGCCTGAACCGGTAAAACCTGTTGTAAGTCCTGCAAAAGAAAACGAAGTTGTTGTCGCTCCAACACCTAATGTAGTTCCGGTAAAACCTGCTGCTCCAAAAGCAAAAAAAGAAGATATCCGCTACAAAATCCGCTGGGGAGACACACTTTGGGATATTTCTGAAGCATATTATAAAACTCCGTGGAAATATCCGAAGATTGCAAAATACAACAAGATAAAAAATCCAGATCACATTATTTCTGGAACAACCATCGTTATTCCGCAGGAATAACCTTATTCCTGCTTACTTAATTCATGCCGGGAAAGTTGGTTTTCCCGGCATACAACAAATAATAAAATACATTTTTAAGGCTGCAAGTGTTGTACTACTGTAAAAGAATAAAAAGTGTTCTTGTTTTTCTCGCAATTATTTCTCTTTTTTCATGCTCATCGGAAGAAAAATCTTTACAGAAAATCTACGGAAAAGATTCTTTATATTTTCAGGGATTAAAAAAGCTTGAAGCAAATAATAAAAAAGAAGCTATAAGATATTTTAGAAAATCCATAAAGGAAGGCGGATTTTACACGGCGCGATTAAGTGCAGAAGAACTTACAAAAATAGGCGATATTCAGGAAAACCTTTCTGCCTGCGAAAATCTTATAAAAAAATATACTGATGATGATGCGCTCATTCTTTTTGCCGCAAATATGGCAAAACAAAAAGAATACGCAAAAATAATTGAAAATACAGAAAATCTGGATTTGTCGTCCTGCAAAAATGAACTTGCTTCTTACAGGTTAAAAGCCCTTATGGTAAAAAAAGATGCCCGTTTTGAAGAAGCTGTGTATAAGTGGTTTGTCTGCCGTTCTTACAGCCGGGAGCATTATAAATTTATTCAGGAAAATCCGCATTTCATTTCTGATGAAAATAAAAAAGCAATTTTAGCATTCAGAACAGAAGTTTATAACAGGAATTACCCTGAAGCATATAATCATGTAGAAGAAATCCTTTCCCTGCTGTCGAATGAAAAAGAGCTTTTCCTGGAAAAAATGCTGATTTCTGACATAGGAAAAACTTTTTTATACGGAAAAAGTCAGGACTGGAAAAAAAATGCTGATTTTATGAAAAACCTTGCAGATAATTTGGAAGAAAAAAAAGACAGCGAACGTGAGTATTATGCAAGGTTTTATGCCGCCCGTTTGTATGAAAAAGCCGGAGGTTTTTATACACTTGCGTCAGAATCCTATAAAAAGGCAATGGAAACTGCTGCCTCTGATTTTCAATACGATAATGCACTGCATTACATGCTGGATTTCAGTCTGGGACTTTCAACAGACAGAGCCATAAAGGAACTGGAAAACTACAGTTCAACCTGGCACGACAGCGAGTATTTTTCTGACTTTTTTGACAGAATGTCCGTTTTGCTTCTTTCTGCACATAAATGGAATGATTTTTATAAGGTTTTTACAATAATAAAAAATCATGCTGCAAATGATGACTGTGCAAAATTTGCATATCTTTCCGGCAGGCTTTTACAGGAGAATCTTGCCCAGCCTGTTACTGAACTTGGTGCAGAAAAAGAAGCAGCAAGTCTTTTTCGCATTACAATTGAATGCTGCCCAAAAATGTATTACAAAGTATTGGCTGCAGAACGCTTGAATATTTCCGGCGAACAGCTGAAAGAACTTTTGCTTTCTGTAAAAATTAAAGAGAATTTTTCTGCAGATAAAGAAGCTGAAAAACTTTTAACAGGTTTTGCTGATTTTGGATTTCCACAGTATGTTTATCCTGCATGGGAAAGATTTTACTGGCGGAATACGCATTTAAGTCAGGAAACTTTACAAAAAGTTTCATTTTTTATCGGTAAGTGTTCTGAGCAGATACCTTACAGTTATTTTAAAAGCTTAAGAATTGCTTCTATTGCCTGTACCGAAAGTGATAAAAATCTTTCTGAAGAACTTTTAAAACTTTCTTATCCGCAAAACTTCCATGAAAATATTGCAAAATCCTGCGAAGAGTTTTCTGTTGAGCCTAAAATAATGTATGCTTTAATCCGCAGTGAAAGTTTTTTCAACCCGGAAATAAAAAGCAATGCAGGTGCAGTTGGCTTAACTCAGCTTATGGATTCTACTGCCAGAGATATTGCCCGCCGTCTTAAAGTAGAAAGCTATGATTTAACTGACTCCCAGACGAATATCCGTTTCGGAACATATTATTTTAATAATTTATACGGGCGGCTTGATAACAGTGTAATTTTAGCGTCCTTTGCCTATAACAGCGGAATAAACCGGGTAAGAAAATGGTTTGCAACTTCTAAAAAAGAGTTATACACCTTAAAAAATCTGCCTATGGATTTATTTTTGGAAACAATCCCGTTTGAAGAAACCCGCGAATACGGAAGAAAAATTGTTTCTGCAGCGGCTGTTTACGGCTATCTATACTTTGACTGTTCTCCTGTAGAAACCGTAAGACAGATAATGAAGTAATGATTTTGTGCCCGTCTCTGGAATAAGTCTAATTTACAGCTCTGGAATGAGTTTGATTCACAGCCGTGGAATGGCTTTAAATCCGTCTCTAACTTGACTTTAAATACGTCTGAGCACGACTTTGATTCCAGCTGGAAACGGATTTAATTCCAGCTGGACACAACTTTGTTTCCAGCTGAGAACGAGTTTGATTCCTTCTCAGAACAGAATTGATTCCAAGATGGAAATGACTTTGATTCCAAGACGGAAATGACTTTGATTCCAAGACAGGAATGACTTTGATTCACAGCCGTGGAATAAGTTTGGTTCACAGTCGTCGATGACTTAATTAAAATACTATAGCCGAAATCATTTTTTTTATGTATCTTTTGAATAGTTGCTGACATAGGAGAATATTATGGAAGAACAGACTCTTGAAACCAGAGTAAAAGAAGCTTTGGAAAAATTCAGACCGTACCTTCAGTCAGAAGGCGGCGATATGGAATATATTTGTACAGATGCAGATAACAAAGTTCATGTCCGTTTGGTTGGAGCTTGCGGAAGCTGCCCGATGGCAACAATGACTTTAAAAATGGGAATAGAAGAATATTTGAAGGACGCTGTTCCAGAAGTTTCAGAAGTAGTACAGGATGCATAAATGAAGATTACACAGAATACAGTTGTAAATATTGATTACACAGTAAAAGACAAAGACGGAAACGTAATTGACAGTTCAAAAGACGGTATGCCTCTTGAATATATTCACGGAACAGGCCGTATTATTTCAGGGCTTGAGCGCGAACTTGAAGGCAAAGATGTTGGCGATGAATTTTCTGTAGAAATTGAACCGAAAGACGCTTATGGCGAATATGATGATTCACTTTTAATTGAAGTGCCAAAAAGCAATTTTGACGTAAACACAGAAATTAAAGTCGGTATGAAATTTCATGCTTCATCACCTGGAGGCCCGGCAATTGTACGGGTTACAAAGGTTACAGATGATGTAATTACAGTTGATGCAAACCACGAACTAGCCGGGAAAAAACTTTTCTTTGATGTAAAAGTTGTAAGCGTTCGCGAAGCAACAGAAGATGAATTAAATCCTTCGGGCTGTGGCGGCTGCGGTGGTGGTTGTAGCAGCTGTGGCGGAGGATGTTCCGGCGGTTGCGGTGACGGTGGCTGCGGCTGCTAGTTTAATTTGTGCTAATACTATGGCTGTGTGTTAATTTATGCACAGTCAGTTAGTGCAACAATTTAATATACTGCCAGTTAGTGCGGCGGATGGATTGTTATAGTTATAAAAGGGCTCTGCATAAAAGCAGAGCCTTTATTTGTTTAATTTGTTCACGAGGTTCTATACAGTTTTTATCCTTAATAATTTTATAACAGTTTCTAATCTGTTTAATAAATCATCATAACTAATTATATCAACTATGTTTTTGTATTTTCGTTTTATTATTTCAAAATCATCAAGTTGGTCTTTGTTATAATGCTTAGTTCTTCCCATAATTATTATTGCTTTAGGATTTCTAATTTTAAATAAATAACCTTTTGGCTTCTTATCATTAAACTGTGTATTTAAATTATTTTCTGCCGTTATACCATCTCTTGATAAATAGTAAATATACTTTTCGGCCTGCATTATAGCACCTTGTAAAATTGCACTGGGAATATAATTATTCCGATTCATCCCTTTTCGCAATAATTCAGCACTTTCTGGCTTTTTTATCTCGATTATATCAATATTTCCGTTAAAATCACCTAATATAATGTCAATTCGTTTCTTGCCATGATAATTATTTTCTCTTATTATTGCTTCCTTTTCTGAAATAATATATTTTGGAAATATAACCTTTATAAATCTTAAAATTTCATTTTGCCAATCTTTTTCATTATATCCATTTTCGCTTATCAACATATTATCAAGTTTGTTCAATAAAAATTCATATCTCTTTATATCAAAATCTTCAAAATCTGTTTCGGAAAAAGATTCTTTCACAAGATCTTTTTTATTTACATATTTCTGAAATTGAGTTTCACGGTCATTTTTGACACAAAAAAACTTTCTAAGAGCTGCACAAACTCTCGCGTTGTCATACAATTTATGTTCATAATTATTTGGTAATGATTTTATAAGTTTTATATACTCTAATTCAGATATCGAGTCTTCCGTATCGCCACCAATATAAAGATTACTATCAATTCCGATATCATTGATTATTTTAAATATTGAAGTTTTTCTAGATGTTAAAAAATACTCTTCTGTAATATTACATGATTTTTCAAAGTATAAATCAAAATTAATTTGAAGTATGGTTTTATCAATTTTATAGAATTTGCCATTTTCGTTTACCACTAACTCTGCTAGTTTAAATTCACCAAAAGAATAGAATTGCGTATCATAATCGACAATAGAATTTTCTGTAAGCCTAAATGTATTTGCTAATTCATAAAATCCATTTCCTTTTATTTTATCAAATAGCCAATAAATACTACTATTCTCTGGATATTCTTGAGAAAAATGTATAACAAGAATATCTCCTCTTTTTAAAACTTCTAAAGACATAAATCACCTATAGATATTATATCTCTAAAGCAAATTCTTTATAAAGTCATTCACAAGCTAACCGATGAATAGCAATTACAACACCTGAAGTATCTTTCCTTTTTGACACAGGATGGCTTCCATTTTCAAGAAAATATACATATGGATAAGAATTATCAGCAGCCCATTTTTGCTCACTCTGTGAAGATGATATATAATTTACCGTCAGTCTATTCCAATTACTATCAAGTTTTTCTATTGAATTTAGTATTGTTCGTCTATTAATGCTAAAATGTAATAATTCAAATATTGATGGCAAATACCATCCGCTTTCATATACTCCAGTTATTTCATTCGTCGTTGCGTAATTATTTACATAATAAAATGCTCCATAAATTACGCCTCTATTTATTTCTATCGCATTTTCATCATCTATTACCTCACACAGATTTTGCCAAGATTCAGCCCCTGATAAATTGCTTTCTTCTGTAAACTTGTAAGTTGGATTAGTAGAATATTGATTATAACTCGATGTACATACTGTCAAATTTTTCTCAATATTTTTTTTATAACCTTGTACTGATTTATAAGTATCTGTCACTAAATCACAATAAGACATGCCAAAACACCAAGCTCTAGAGACTCTCTGTAATCCAACAAAATAGGCATTTTGTTTTGTTCCTGTGATTGGATATGTATTATCCTCTGAAAAATTTCTTTGGGGATTTTCCTCAAGAAAAAATGCTACTACGCCGACTACTTTTCCATTTAAATTTTCATAAATACTTTTATTATTACAATAATCAGAAATCGAAACTGTCTTACCATTTGCCAAAACAATATCCCCAACAGATGGAATATCAGTTGTATATAATAAAGAATCGTTCCATTTTGCATAAAGTGTTATATCATCTGAAATTATAATTTCCGCACCATCTGCATAATTCGTACCACTTCCATCTCGTGATGAGTTCCAACAAGAAAATTCAAACCCTTCAAGCGAAAAAGATAAAATTTCCACCATTGTTAACATAGTTGCTTTGTTTGCAGGTACTGTTTGAGTTTGTATTACAGGATTTTCAGAACCATCATTTATATTGAATGTAACAATACAACTTTTTTCAGTAGAGGTTGTGTCCGTCTGATTGGAAGAATTAGCTCCTGTATTACCACCATCGTTGGTGCCACTAGAGTTCGCAGTCCATTTTGCTTCTAACATTATATCTGTAGTAATGGGAGTTGAAAAATCAAATACACAGTTTCCATTATACCAACCATTAAATGTGAAATCCATTTTTATCGGATCTGTAGGTTTTGTTGCATTTTTCCCTTCTTCAACAGTTTGACTTCTTACTTTATTACCGCCATTGGAATCAAAAGTTACCGTATAATAGACTGGTGTCTCATTCCCTTGTTGCATATCACATGCATTGAAAATGATTACAGATGAAAATAATCCTATTAGTGGCAAAAATATTGCTTTTATTTGAAATTTCATAAATCCAATCTCCAAGGAAAAAATGACTCTTGCAATAAATTAAAACACTTGTTGCAATTATCCATTATATAACAATATATGAGAACTGCAATAAAAACCATATAAATTGAGGATTGTCAATTAGAATGTGAAACATGGAAGTAAATTTTTGGCAAGTTGTTTTGGACGAATTAGAATATCAAGGAAAGACAAGAAAATGGCTTGCCTCTGAAGCAAATTTTGATGTTTCAACAATCGGAAGTGGTCTTAAACGAAACGGTCTTCCATCGGTCGATTTAGCACTTCGTATAGCTACTGCCCTTGCCGTTCCCGTTGAATATCTTGTGACTGGCAAAAATCTTTCATTAAAAACAAACTACAAAAACGAAGATTTACACAAATATCATAAATATGCAAAAACCATAGAAAATCTTGATTCACTGCCAGAAAACGAACGAATTCCAATAATACATATGATTGACGAAATGAAAGAAAGAATAGAAAAATAATAATTTCAACTGATTCCATAGCACCAGTTATACACAGGTTGAAACTTTATAGCATACTCTTTTTCTGTTAAAGAAAGAGAAAAATTGTTCTATGCATTTTTGGATATCCTTTAATTATTATATATATGTGTTATTTCTCCTAATTTGTCAAATATTAGGAGAAATTAGGAATAATCAATATACTTCGCCAGATTGGTAATAAATGTCTTAAGAACAATTTATATGCTATAATCTTTCTATGCCAAAATCTTTTTATCAAAAAACAACACGGACCGGTTCTTCTCTTATCATTCACCCGTTGCCGCCTGTCTGCTCGTCTGAAAGTACAGTCCTTATATTAGGCACAATGCCTTCTCCTAAAAGCCGGGAACTGGGATTTTTTTATATGCATCCGCAAAACCGGTTCTGGCGGGTGCTGCCACAGGTTTTTGGCGAAACACTTAATTTTCCGAACAATGCACCTGACAGAGTTGCCGTAATCGCTGAGCGGCGTGAGTTTTTGCTACATCACAATATTGCCCTGTGGGATGTACTTGCAAGCTGTCAGATAAAAGGTGCTGCGGATTCTTCTATTTGCGGTGAAATACCAAATGATTTTACAGAAATTCTTTCGCATTCAAAAATAAGACATATCTTTTTTACAGGAAAAACGGCTACTGCTCTTTGGCAAAAACACTGTGCCGCTTTGTTTGAAAAACGCTTTAATCTTTTAGTCTGTACACTTCCTAGTACAAGCCCTGCAAATGCCCACTTTACATTAGAAAAGTTAGTTGAAGAATATAATATTATTCGGCAATTAGTTTGATTTTAGAAAATCGCTAACAAGGCTTACAATGCTTGCTGTGTTTTCTTCTATATTAGAAGAGTTTACCGTAACGCAAAGATCTGCGATGTTTTTGTAACTGGCTGTGCGTTCAACGTAAAAATCATGGAAGATATTCTGCACGTCAATTTCGGTGTGCGGATTTTTTTTTGCAATATATGCAGGTAGATTTGATATTTTACCGTTTTCAAAAACAGATTCCGCAACAATTCTGTCAGCGGCAAGCGTTTCAGGTACCTGTAAAAAAACAAAAAGGCAGTTAATTGAACGCAAAAAGCTTAATGCCTGCCCGTTATTGCAGATTCCTCCGCCGGTGGCGATTATTGCAGAGCCTTTTGCCGGTATAATTTTTCCGGCGAGTTTTTCTGAAAGAGCTTTACATGCTTCTGCTTCGGCGGCAAAAAAGCCTTCTGATCCAGATTCTGTATAAATCTGTCGCGGAGATTTACCTGTAAGTTCTGTTATTAAATCGTCGGTATCAAAAAAAGGACAGTTGTAATATTTTGCAAGGGCTTTGCCTAAAGTGGATTTGCCGCAATGTTTTATGCCCATTAGAACAATGGATTTTTTCAGCTGAGCCATTATTTCCCTCTATTACGCGCGCTGACCGGCAGAGTTGCATTTCTGTCCGGTAAACGTTGAATCGAGCGTTATATCAGCACCGTGGCTTTTTAACATTTCGTAAAAGCCGGGGAAAGAAACAGAAGCGCATTCAGCCTGATTGATTTTCATCTGTCCTTCTGCAAACATTCCGCAGACTGTCATAGCCATTGCAACCCTATGGTCAGCGCGCGAATCAATTTCACTTCCATTAAGTGGCGCACCGCCAAAAATAGTCATCTTATCATTTTCAATTTTTATCTTTGCACCGCACTTTGAAAGCTCCTCGTTCATTACGGCAACGCGGTCGCTTTCTTTCTGTCTTATGTGTGCAAGCGTCGTAAATTCGGTTTTACCTTTTGAAAAACAGGCGGCTACGCACAAAGCTGGCAGTGCATCAGGAATATCGTTCATGTCGATTGAAACATCATTTGTTAAAGGCTTTCCGCCATGGACTTTTACATAACCAAGCCCTGTTGTGCTGTCTACAAATTTTTCTATATCTGCACCCATTTTTATAAGGATGTCGATTATCTGTTTATCTGCCTGCGGATCAGAAAAATTAAGCCCTGTAATCGTAATATCACTTGGTGTGCATACAGCAGCAACAAGCGGAAAGGCAACGCCTGACCAGTCGCTTGAAACTGTAACTTCTCCGGCATTGTATTTTTGTCCGCCACATACTGTGTAATGCTTAAAGTCTGCGCTTGCTGTAGCTTTTACACCGAACTTTTGCATCCATTCAAGCGTCATCTGTATATAAGAAGTTTCTTTTGGATTTTCTACTTCAATTTCAATTGTTTCACCTTTTGGAATAAGTGCGCCGGGAACTAAAATTGCAGAAACGTGCTGAGAGTTCATTCCCGGTAAATGACAGGTTCCGCCATGTAATTTTCCGCCTACAACGATTGGTGGACAGTCTGAATCCGGGCGGGTAATAAAGCAGTTTGCACCTAGTTCTGAAAAAGCCTTAATTGCAGGGCGTACCGGGCGGCTGCAAATCTGTTCGTCGCCTGTAATTACGGCAAATCCGTCGATTAATGTGCAAAGACCTGTTACAAAACTTGTTGTTGTACCGGAATTTCCAGTATCAATTATTTTTGAAGGAGCTTTTAATTTTCCTCCTAAGCCTGTAATAACCCAGTCAGTACCGTTTACAATTTCAATCTGTGCGCCAAGCGTACGGGCAGCATTAAAAGCACTTAAACCATCGCTGCTTGCAAGCGGATTATGGATAACAGTCTTTCCGTCTGAAAGTAATGCCATAAAAACAGCGCGAATTGTCTGACTTTTAGAACCTGGAACAAGAAAAGAACCTGTAATTGAACTTTTTTTTGAAATTGCGTACATGAAATTCAGCATAAAAGATTCACATAGTTTTGGCAATCAGTTGACTGCGTGTCTGTTGCCTGTGTGGTATCTGTAGTCTGCGCCTCAGAAAAATTACTATGATAGCCGGATTATCATGTCAGCGAAATTGCCAGGATATTGAGCCGTTGCCTTTTTGCTTTTGCTACGATATTCTTTTATTATGAGTATTTGGGCATCAATGGCACTTTGTTTTGTGCTGTATTTTATAGTTTTTATTATTTTTACATTTGCAGCACCAAAGATAAAAGTAAGGCTTACTCTTTGGGCAACGATTCTGGGACTTATTGCTGTTTTGCCTGTAGCATTTACTGAATATGCTGTTTTCAGCCTGCCGATTTTTAACGCAAATACCTTTGTTTCTGTTATAGTAACATCTCTTGTTTTTAACGGGCTTATAGAAGAATCGTTAAAGATGATAACAATGCTTTTTTTACCGGCAAAAAAAACTACTCTTGCTAAGTTTTTCTGCTGCTGTATTTTATGCGGACTTGCCTTTGGCAGTTTTGAATCAGTTGTTTATATGCTTGTTTATTTACAGAAAGCTTCCGGGGCAGGCACAGAAGCAGTGTTCAAGCTTGTTTTTGCAAGACTTTTTACGTCAGTTTTAATTCATACATTTTGTGCAGGACTTTCCGGTTTGTATATCTGGACTTTCAGAAATAAAGCGGCAAAAATTTTGCCTTTTGTCCTTGCAGTTTTGCTCCACGGATTATATGACTTTTTTGCAAGTTATCCAAAGCCATTTTATTATTTTATAATTCCTGTGATTTTATTTGCTGGAATTGAATGCAGAATCCGTTATCAGGTAATTGCTGAAAAAAAAGAATAGCACGACATAATATCAATTAATGAAAGTTTTTGTTGCAACTAATATATTAGTATGCTATTATAACAGTGGTGATAATCATGCAGATGAA
This sequence comes from Treponema sp., assembly GCA_016287815.1. Taxonomy (GTDB): domain Bacteria; phylum Spirochaetota; class Spirochaetia; order Treponematales; family Treponemataceae; genus Treponema_D. The sequence goes on from JAEEWW010000041.1 coordinate 16,159, forward strand.
AAGGATTACAGCATCGGAACAGATTTACAAGGCAATGTATTCTCAGATTATGTTTCTGGAATTAAAACCTGGTGAAGAACTCAATATGCAGAAATTGCTTAAGGATGCTGGTGTTAGCCGTTCACCTTTGCGTGACGCACTTTTGAAGCTACAGGAAGATAATCTTGTTGAAATCTTTCCTCAGAAAGGTTCGCGTGTTACAAAAATTAATTTAAAGCAGGTTGAAGTTGAACGTTTTATGCGTACAACACTGGAACTTGCCGTTCTTCCGCTTTTTGCTCAGGTTTGTGCAAAAGAGCATCTTTTGAAACTTAGAAGTGCGCTGGAATCACAGAAAATTGCAGTAGAAGGGCAGAATCCTAAGGATTTCCTGAATGCTGATGATAAATTTCATAAGGTTTTCTTTTCTGCAACAGGAATGGAAAGGCTTTGGAATTTGATTCAGAATCAGTCTGGCAACTATAGAAGAATCCGTATTCTTTCCAATCAGGTACCGGAACTGCATGATAAGGTAATTACCGAACACGAAGAAGTTCTTAAGGCTTTTTCTGATGGAGATGGAAACAAAGCTTTAGAGATTGAAAAAAGTCATCTTACAAAGTTGATTACAGAAATTGATATTCTTGAACAAAAATATCCTGATTATTTTGAGTAATTATTGCCGTAAAAGCAGCTGATAACTAAAAGGCGGGTTATCTGGTGCGGCAGTAAAAACTTTTAATAAATAAATAACTTATAGAGCGTAGAGGAGGAGTTTATGAAGTTATCTGTTAAAAGTATTGAAGATCGTAGTTCCTGGACAGCAAAGAATTATGAATTACCAAAATTTGACCATGCAAAAATGGTTTCTGCAACTGAAAAAGCACCTGTATGGGTTCACTTTGGTGCAGGAAATATTTTCCGTGGATTTTCTGCAGTTTTAATGCAGACTTTGCTCGACAATGGCGATACAGATAAAGGTATTGTAGTTGGTGAAGGTTTCGACTACGACATTATAGATAAAATTTATACACCTTATGACAGCGTTTCTTTGCTTGTTACATTGAATTCAGACGGAACAATCAGCAAAAAGGTTGTTTCTTCAATAGCAAAAGCATGGAAATGTGATTCTTCTTTTACAGAAGAATGGAACAATTTCAAGGCAGTTTTTGCTAATCCTTCTTTGCAGATGGTAACATTTACAATTACAGAAAAAGGTTATGCACTCGGCCGCGGCGATGAATTCTTCCCGTTTGTAGCTTCAGATTTTGAAGCTGGTCCTGACGGCAAGCTCAACAGCATGATGAGCAAAATCACAGCATTGGTTTACCACCGCTATCTTAACGGAAAAACTCCGCTGGCTTTGGTAAGCACAGACAACTGTTCACACAACGGTGAAAAATTACAGAACGCTGTAATGACAGTTGCAAAAAAATGGATTGAAAAAGGCTTCTGCGAATCTGGCTTTACTTCTTACCTTGAAAGCAAAGTTTCTTTCCCATGGTCAATGATCGATAAAATTACACCACGCCCGGATGCATCTGTAAAAGCAATGCTTGAAAAAGATGGTTTTGAAGATACAGAAGTTGTTATCACAGGCAAAAACACATACATTGCTCCGTTCGTAAATGCAGAACGTCCTCAGTATCTTGTAATTGAAGACAACTTCCCGAACGGTCGTCCGGCACTTGAAAAAGCTGGTGTTTACTTTACAGACCGCGACACAGTAAACAAAGTAGAAAAGATGAAGGTTTGCACATGTCTTAACCCGTTGCACACCTGTCTTGCAGTTTACGGTTGTCTTTTAGGCTATACACTTATCGCAGATGAAATGAAAGATTCTGTATTGAACAAGATGGTTCACACAATCGGCTATACAGAAGGTATGCCTGTAGTTGTTGATCCAAAAATCTTACATCCGGAAGATTTCATTAAGGAAGTTCTTGAAGTTCGTATTCCAAACCCATTTATGCCGGATACACCACAGCGCATTGCAACTGATACAAGCCAGAAGCTTTCTATCCGCTTTGGTGAAACAATTAAAGCATACATGGCAAACAAGAGTCTTGATGTACATAACTTAAAGCTTATTCCTCTTGTATTTGCAGGATGGCTTCGCTACCTGCTTGCAGTTGATGATGAAGGAAAAGCATTTACACCTTCTTCTGACCCGCGTCTTGAATCAAGTCAGGCTTACCTTAAAGGTATTAAACTTGGTGACAAAGGTCCGTTTGATAAAGTTCTTCAGCCGCTTTTGAGCGATGAAACTTTGTTCGGAGTTGATTTGTACAAAGCTGGTCTTGCAGATGTTGTTGTTTCTTACTTTGCTGAACTTGTTGCAGGTCCTGGTGCTGTTCGCAAAACTCTTGAAAAATACGTTAAGTAGTTTTTTACAGGTCATTTTTTAATCAATGCTGTGTAGCAACCAGCACGGCATTGGTTTTGTGTGTATTGAGCATTGGGAAAAAAAAGCAGCTTTCATCAGTTTTCCCAATGCAGCGGTTCTAGGGCATTTGCACTTTTATGCTTTAGAATTTTGCTTTTTGTTTCTGGCGTTCTGCTGTTTTTCCTCCAGCAGAACGCCTCTTTTTTTGTCTGCCTAGTTTTGTTATAGTGTTTAATATGGTAAAGATTGAAAAAGCCTTATATATGATTCCTGTAACTCTTGGTAAAACTTCCTATGAAAAAGTTCTGCCTTCTTATAATCACGATATAATAGTACAGATTCATTATTTTATAGTAGAAAATATTCGGTCTGCGTGTAAATTTCTTTCTCGTGTAGATCCTGAAATTCATACAGATGAGCTTGTTTTTTATGAGCTAAGCGAGCATACGGATAAGCGCACTATTGGTAATTATCTAGACCCGCTTTTAAAAGGTGAACCCATGGGTGTTATTTCTGAAGCCGGTTGCCCTGGAATTGCAGACCCGGGGGCAGATGTTGTTGCAATCGCTCAGAACAAAAAACTTAAGGTTGTACCGCTTGTAGGACCTTCTTCTATTTTAATGTCTTTAATGGCAAGTGGATTTAACGGACAGAATTTTGCGTTTAACGGCTACCTTCCTGTAAAAACCGGCGAGCGCGAAGCAAAATTGCGTCAGCTTGAAAACCGTGTTTATAAAGAAAATCAGACACAGCTCTTTATAGAAACTCCTTATAGAAATAAGCAGATGATGGATTCAATAGTAAGTGTTTGCCGACCTGAAACAAAGATTTGCTTTGCAGCCGGCATTACATGTCCGGAAGAAATCATACTGACAAAAACTTCTGCCGAATGGAAAAAATCAGGCTTGCCGGATATTGGTAAAGTTCCTGCTATTTTTTTGATTTATAAATAGAAGAAAATGTGATATAATCTAGTATTATAAGAATTATAAGGAAACATTGTAAAAATCTGCTTTAATAAATTTAACAGCGGATTTTTCATTGTTAACTGCAATATTGTTATTAATGCGCCAAAAATACAGCTGGCTAAACAGTACACTTTTGGAGCTTTTTGGGGGAATAATTTTATGCCAATGACATTGCGCGAAAAATACGGAAAATACTTTTCTCTTATGTCTAAACTTTCAAGTGCTGCTCCTGTAATAGATGCAACAAATGTTTATGAAGAAGCAAATTTAGAAACAAGAAAAATCATGGATTCCATGATTGCAGAAAATATATTGCCTGGTACAAGGCTTGAAAACGTTGAAAATTTCAAGGCTTTTAACGATGCTGTAAAATCAGGAAAGCGCGGTCTTATTTTAATGGAACACTATTCAAATATGGATTTGCCTGCTCTTGTTTATCAGCTTACGCGTTATAAGGAAAGCTGGGGAAAGGAACTTGCGGATAGAATAGTTGCCATCGCTGGAATGAAACTCAACGAAGAAAATCCTATGGTTCGTGCATGGGCAGAAGGTTTTACACGTGTTGTAATTTATCCTAGCCGTTCATTAAAGGCCGTAGAAAACAAAGATATTTCTGAAGAAGAGAAAGCCGCAGAAGAAAAACGTTCACGTTCTATTAACCTTGCTGCGATGCATGCCATGGATGACTGTAAAAGACGCGGACAGGTAATTTTGGTTTTCCCGGCAGGAACTCGCTACAGACCAGGAAAGCCGGAAACAAAACGTGGTCTTCGCGAAATAGACAGTTACCTGCGCATGTTTGATGTAATGATTCTTGTTACGATAAACGGAAACTGTCTTAGAATAAATCCTGAAACTCCGAATGATATGCTTTCTGATTTGGTTTGCGAAGACATTGTTATTCAGGCTGCAACACCTATTATTAACTGTAAGGAATTCAGAAAAGGAATGCTTTCAACAATTCCTGAAGATGATCCTGATCCAAAGCAGAAAGTAGTTGATGCATTAATGAAAATTTTTGATAAGCAGCATGATGAAATAGAAAAAATCCGCGAAAAAGAACTGGCAGAAAAAGGTCTTTCTGTCTGATTTTTGCGAATTGAAATTTGCTAATGAATAATTATATAAACATATAGAGGAAAGAAGGTAAAATA
>JAEEWW010000042.1 GCA_016287815.1 Treponema sp.
TATCCAATTGTTTCAACAGAATCAGGAATTATTATGCTTTGGATACTGTTGCAATAAGCGAATGCAAAATTGCCAATAGTTGTTACTGAATTTGGAATAGTAATTTCTGTAAGGTTTTCACAACCGAAAAATGCATCAATTCCGATATCAGTAACATCTTGAGGTATTTCATATGATGAGGCTGTTTTTCCTGCTGGATAACAAATTAAAGTAGTTCCTTCTTTGTTAAATAACACCCCGTCTATACTTGACAAATCAGGATTTGAAGAAGCAACATTTATGCTTGTAAGATTTATACATGAACTGAAGTCAATACCACCTTCAAAGGTATCTGCTGTAACAGAAGCCGGAATATTAAGTTCTGAAAGATTACCACTATAACTAAATGCACATTCACATATAGTTGTAACTGATTCTGGAATAGTATAAGAACCTGTTTTTGCCCCCGGGAAACAGATTAAGGTTTCTTTATCTTTATCGTATAAAACTCCGTCTTCGCTTGAATAATCAGGATTTAAGTCTGAAACATCTATACTGGTAAGATTTACACAGGCATCAAAAGCATATTGACTAAGGTCTGTAACAGTGGCAGGTATGCTTATCTGCTCAAGTCCACAACAGCAGAAGGCAAGGTCTCCAATAGTCGTAACAGAATCCGGAAGTGTAATTCCAGTCAATTTTTCACAACTATCGAATACATACTCCGGTATAGCTTCAAGCCCAGAAACTTCAGATAAGTCAAGATTTATATTATATTCACAGCCATTATTTATACAATCTGCTATATCTGATAAATCAGCGGCACTGATATTACCTGTAAGGGTAACTGTAGAATCTCCTGTTAAGCCGCTGAACAAAGTGCTAAGTGTGCTATTTATATTACTTCCGAGGTTAGCAGATACGGTAGTGTAAGTTATATAGTGGTTGATTGTTGTTCCGCCGCCAGAGCCGCCGGAACCACCTGTTCCTGTGGTCTCATATCCGCCGGAAGAGCCCATGCTGCATGAAAGTGTTAAAACAGCTGCAAAAATAGATAAGCCTAAAAATATAACCTTTTTCATATTAATTCCTAATTTTATATATATATCGGCAAAATTTATTAAAACTTAAATTATTCTTAAGATACTAATACTTATTAAAAAAAAGGTCAAATGCTTTTTTTGGAACAGACCGCAGATAAGGATGTTGTAAAAAAAATGCCCTGCACGAAAAGTGCAGGGCGCATATTAAGGTTGCGTGTCGTCCGCGTTCGCGAACTTACACTATTTTAGGCGAAACAACACAGTTGTTTACGCTTTGTTCAGGCGGCTTTCCAAATCATCCAAAATTGTGTTGAGTTCTTTTGGAAGATGTTTGCCGAACTTCGGATAGTGGTTTTCGCGAATATCTTTAACTTCTTTCTTCCATCCTTCAACATCAACTTTGAGGATTTCCGGGAGAGTTTTCTTGTAATATTCTGGAAGACCGTCTGTATTGATTGCACCGTCTTTTGGCATAAGTCCGATTGGTGTATCAACAGCATTGTCTTTTCCGTCGCAGCGGTCAAAAATCCATGCGAGTACACGGCTGTTGTCGCCGTATCCCGGCCACATGAATCCGCCTGGAAGATCTGCGTTGTTTTCGTCCTTGCGGAACCAGTTAACGTAGAAAATCTTTGGCAATTTGTCTTTGTTTGGTGCAGCATTACCAACGTCAATCCAGTGCTGGAAGTAGTCACCCATGTTGTATCCGCAGAATGGAATGATTGCGAACGGGTCACGGCGAATCTTACCAACTTCGTCAGCATTGATTGTAGAAGCAGCTGTAATTTCTGAACCTACGATTGAACCAAGGAATACACCGTGTTCCCATGAGCGGCTCTGGTGTACGAGCGGTACAGTTGAAGGACGGCGTCCACCAAAGAGGATTGCAGAAATCGGTACACCTTCCGGGCTTTCCCAGTCAGAAGCGATACATGGACACTGTTTTGCAGGAGCTGTAAAGCGAGCATTCGGGTGAGCCATTTCTTCGCCCTTAGGAGCTTTGTCTTTTGGAAGAGCATCGCGTGTGTTGCCTTTCCAGTCAACAAGCTTTCCTTTTGCAGGATAGCCGATTCCTTCCCACCAAACGTCTCCGTCTTCTGTAAGAGCACAGTTTGTAAAGATTGTATTTTTAGAAGCAGAAATAAGAGCGTTCTTGTTAGACTGTTCGCTTGTTCCTGGTGCAACTCCAAAGAATCCTGCTTCAGGGTTAATAGCATAAAGACGTCCGTCTTTGCCGAACTTCATCCATGCAATATCGTCACCAACTGTTTCTACCTTCCAGCCAGGGATTGTAGGAATAAGCATAGCAAGGTTTGTCTTACCACAAGCACTTGGGAAAGCACCTGTAACGTATTTAACTTCACCCTGTGGGTTTGTAAGTTTAAGGATGAGCATGTGTTCAGCAAGCCAGCCTTCTTCGCGGGCAATTACTGTTGCAATGCGCAATGCAAAACATTTTTTTCCAAGAAGTGCGTTTCCGCCGTATCCTGAACCGTAAGACCAGATAAGGTGTTCTTCCGGGAACTGAGAAATATATTTGTGTTCAACATCTGCACATGGCCAGATTCCGCCGTCAGTTTCGCCATTGTTAAGTGGTTTACCAACTGAGTGAAGACATGGAACAAAGTTATCATCAAGATACTGCCAAACTTTTTCGCCGGCACGTGTCATAATGTCCATGTTCAAAACAACGTATTCTGAATCTGTAAGTTCAATACCGTATTTTGCAATTGGTGAACCGAGTGGTCCCATGCAGAACGGAATAACATACATTGTACGGCCATGCATACAGCCTGTGTACAGACCTTTCATTGTTGCTTTAAGTTCTTTCGGATCAATCCAGTGGTTTGTTGGACCAGCATCTTCTTCTTTTACTGAAGAAATGAATGTACGGCTTTCAACACGTGCTACATCACTTGGAAGTGAGCGGAAAAGGAAGCTGTTCGGTTTTTTTGCAAGTGGTGTTGCAAGACCAGCATCAACACATTTCTGCATTAAGCGGTCATATTCAGCATTAGAACCGTCACATACTACAACATTGTCTGGTTCACACATCTTAACGCATTCGTCAATCCAAGCCTTAATCTTGGCATTCTTGATGTCATTAACTGTCATTAAAAACTCCTTAAAATAAGCAAGCTTGCAACGCAAACTTGGCAAAGGAAAAAGCAGACGCAATCTCTGTCAGTTTTTCCTTTAAACTTCTTAAAAATTCACCGTAAAAGTTTGTTTTACTTAAAAGGCGATTACCTTAATGATAATGTTTTTTTGTTTGATATTCAATGTTATCTGTACGAATTTGTGCGATTTTGACCCCGTATTGTATACTTCATTTAGCGAGTCTCGGTTTTGCCCCTGCAAAACCGCAAAAGAACGACGGCGGAGCCGGCAAAACTAAAATGTGCAAAACCGTTGATTAATACCCTTAAATTAATCTTTATGTATAGAAATTCGCAAAATATGCCGATAAAATTATAATTATGGACTATAATAATTATGGTAACTTCGTCACTATACGGCGGGGGAAAATAAAAAAGTTTGACAATAAATCTTTACAGAAAAAACAAAAAGTTACGAATGCCAGTCATCAGCAAGGTGCAGCTTCCGTTTCTTATTCCGATGCAAAACACGCTCAGGCAAATCAGGCTTCTTTTGATTTTATTCCTACAGAAAAAACTAAGGCAACAAACAGAAAAAAGAAGCATGTAAAGTTCCCTATAAGTGCCAAGTTAGTCGGAATTATTTCTGCAATCGTAATTCTTTCCCTGGGTTCCATAACATTTTTAGTTTCTTACTTTGTTTCTGCTGATACCCGCGTAAATGCGGAAGACAACAATTTTACCATAAATACAAGAACTGCAAATGACTGTGAAACACGTTTTAATTCGTTGATTTCACTATGCGGCACTTTTTTTGATATGCTTGAATCTGCCGGCGCAAATCCTGATTTGCAGAATGAAACTTCGGTAAACTTTTTTGAGCGTAACGCTCATATTGCAGCTGTTTATTTTGAAGGTAAGGAAAAATCTTTTATAAATACTTCCTATTTTTTGCTGCACGAAATGGATACAGCTTCTTTTGAAGATTACATTGACTCAAACCGCAGCTATATAGAAGGGGCTTCTAACGGAATCGTAAAGGCAGACAATGCTTCGCCGTTTTTTCAGTCTCCCTGCATTGCATTATTTGTTCCTGTTGCTTCGCATACCAAAAATGATGTTGCTGTAATTCTTTTCAGTTCTGAAGACTTAATGGAAAATTTTTCCAACAGTTCTGTAAACGCTTCTTTCCTTGTAAATGACGAAGGCAATGTTCTGGTTCATTCTGATGTTGAAACTATGATGAATGCGGAAAATCTAAAATCTCATCACATTGTAGAAGAAATGTTTACAAGCCAGAACAGCAATATGCAGCTTTCTTATTTTGACGAAGAAAATGTTGAATATTACGGCGCATTCAGAAAATTGCGGAGTGTTAATTGCGGTGTAATTACTGAAGTAAAATCTGCAATCATTCTGGAAGCGGTACGTGCAACTACCCGCAGAAACGTTTATTTAACGGTTGCAATTCTTTGTTTGTGCATAATCTTAATCAGATTTTTTGCAAAGGCAATCAGCACTCCGCTTAGAAAACTTACTGCCGTTGCGGATGAAATTAAGCAGGGCAACTTTAACACGGAACTTTTTGACGAACTTACAGAAAAACGCAATGATGAAATTGGTGTTTTAATTGAAAGTACAAAAGACGAGCGGCAGATTCTAAACACAATTTCTGCTTTGACGAACAAAGGTGTTGCAAAGGCCATTGTCCGCAAAGAAATAGACTTTGTTCCTCATTTAAAAGACATTACCATTTTCTTCAGCGACATCCGCGGATTTACGGCAATAAGCGACGGATTTAACAACAGATTCGGCAAAGAATCTGCCGCAGAAATTATCGGCTTTTTGAATGACTATATGTCGCGCATGGTAAACTGCATAACAATTTCTGGCGGTAACGTAGATAAATTTGAAGGCGATGCAATTATGGCGTGCTGGGGTGTTCTGCGCGACGACAGCCTTGCTTTTGAAACAATGAGTGACGATAACCCGGAAAAAGCACGGCTTCAAAAGCTTCATGCACTGCATGTAAAACAGGATGCGGTAAATGCAATCCGCGGAACTATTGCAATGCGCTACGCGCTGATGAAGTACAACAAGGATGCAGAAATCTTTACAAAAGAACATCTTGGCGAACCACTTGCAAAATACAAACCGCATATCCGCGTAGGCTGCGGATTAAATTCCGGACGTGCAACCGTAGGCTTTATGGGATCCAGTGCAAAGATGGAATTTACTTCTATCGGAGATGCGGTAAACCTTGCATCACGTACTGAAAGTTCCAATAAACCGTGCGGTACCGATATCCTTATTACAGAAGATACCTACAATCTTTTGAAAAATGATTACATAAAGAATCCTGCCAACAACTATACTTTACCGGCAGACTGCCAGAAAGATGAAATTGTTGTAGAAATGATTCCTGTAACGTTTGAAGTAAAAGGCAAGGGCAAGCAGCATTTTTATGCCGTTGTAAACATGCCTTACTTTAATATAGAAGAATTTTTCAGGCAGGGAGATAAAAACTTTGTTGTTGACCCTGATTGTATACGTGCTGTAGGACCTCAAGGTCCAAAATCAATGGCAGAAGTCCGGCTTTTACTTGGAATCCCGACACCAGACTTTAGTGGAGTAAATCTTGACAAAGAAGAAAGCAAAGTTAAAGCTAATTGATTTTTTTATCTTTGCATCTTGTCTTGCCATTGGTGCAAAGAGCATTCAGCTTTTTTACAATGATTTAAATAAGTCTACTACCCGCAAAGATAAAGAAACTATTGGTGTAATCACGTTTAAAGATAAAATTGCACAGAGAAAATATGACGATCGCATTGTATGGGAAAGAATTCAGACAGGAACTCCGCTTTATGATTATGATACTGTAAGAACTTCCGATGCTGCTTCTGCGGTAATAACTTTTAAAGACGGAACTGTTATAGACATAAATGAAAATACCATGCTTCAGGTTTTTAAATCAAAAGACGGTATGGGTATAAGCGTTGGCGATGGAAACATAACTGTTGATACAACAAATACAAAAACAAATACTTCTGTTGATGTTGCCATGAACAATGGTTCAAAAATCGTACTGGAATCTGGCAGCCGACTGGCCGCAAAATCAGATTCTGCATCTGAAAGCAACAGCTTTAATCTTCAGACAGGAAAAGCAAATATAGTAGATTCAGAAGGTATTCAGAAAACTGTAAATGAAGGTCAGTCCTTAAAGATAACTGGAGAAGGCGAAGTAAAAGAAGAAGCCATAGCAGTTAATTCAATTTCTGAAAACCTGCGCCTTTTAAGTTTTGATAATGAAGAACAAAAGGTTATGCTCGAATGGAGTGTAATAGAAGAATTAAAAAACGAATATGTTCGTGTTGAAGTTTCCACGGACAAGGATTTTTCTTCTGTTTCGCAGACATATACAGTAAAGGGAAATTCTTCTGTTGAAATTTCTGCTCTTCCCGGGGAAAAACTTTACTGGCGAATCTATCCTGTAAATGATAAGTCGAATGTATTTACAGGAAAAATTTCTGTAGATTCGGTTGAAGAAGTCAAGCAGGTTTCACCAGCATATGATTCTGTAATAAGGTATTATGAAGATTTGCCGCCTGTAAACCTTACATGGACAGGAACCCGTTTTGCAGAGCATTACAAACTTGAGGTCTGTGATGAAGTAAACTTTGAAAAACCTCTTGTAGTACGCAATGTAAGTGAACTTTCTTCTACAGTTAATCTTCCGGAAGACGGTACCTATTACTGGCGCATTACGCCGTATTATTCATTGAATGAAACAGGCTATGCAAATCCTACGGAGCTTTCTAAGTTTACGGTAAGTAAAAATCAGGCTCTTGCAAAACCTGAACTTTTGCTTCCGCGCGACGAAGCAACTCTTGAACTGGACTCAAAGGGAAAGAATGTTACCTTTGCATGGAAGGCCAACGCAAAGAACGTAAATTATAAAGTTATTGTTGCTCTGGACGAAGATTTTTCAGAACCGGTTTTTGAAGGAACAACACAGAAAAACAGGCTTGTGCAAAAGTTCGATAGTTCTATCTTAGAACCGGAAAATGTATATTACTGGAAAGTTGTACGCAGTGAAGGCGGAACAGGAAGCGAAGTAAGCGTAGCCGGTGAAGGCGGCGCAGAAAATGCTGGTGCAGCTGTTTCAGACGGTTCTGCCGGCTCCGCTCAGACTGTTTCAAGCGAGCAGTCTGGAACCGGACAGATAATTGATGAATCAGATGTGCGCATGTTCATAGTACAGGAATATATTCCAGGAAAGAACCGCATAGTCTTCCCGCCGGAAGGTTATGGCACAGAAATTTCAAAAGTTCCGACCCTCAATTTTGTATGGAAACTTGCAGAGCAGTATCAGAATGCAGAAACATTATCTGTCCTTCAGATAAGCGACAAAATTGACTTTTCTGGCAATGTGCAGGAAATAAAAACCTATCAATCATCTTCTTCCGGGCTTGAATTAAAAAGCGGTGAATATTTCTGGCGTGTTGGTGTTATTCCGCCTGATTATATAGACCCGATTGCATTTACTGTTCCGCAAAGCATAAAGGTTTTGGACGAACTTAAAGCAGCTTCCATTACAAAGCCTGAAAATAATTCCGTGCATGTTGTATACGGAAAACATGCGGTAAAAGTTGAATGGACAAATGTAGAAGGCGCTGATTTTTATAAAGTTCGTCTTTCTAATCCAGCAACAGATACAACTATCGGTGAAATTCAGTCTGTAAAAGATTTAAGTACCTATGTCTATCTTCCAGAAGGAATTTACAGCGAAGAAACTCCATTTAAATGTACGGTTCAGCCAGTTTCTGAACAGACAGAAATCCGTCCTCTTAGACTGGGAGACGCTAAAGAAAGTATATTCTATGCCAGAAGTCCTGTTCCTGTAAAACTTGGCTACCCTGCAGAAAATTCAAAGATAAACGGACTTACAGCGCTCAGACAGAAAACCGAATTCAGCTGGGAAACTGGCGATAAGCCTGAAAAAATGCGCTTTATCCTGCAAAAGCAAATGCCTTCCGGGGCAATGAAAACCGTACAGGAAATAAATGCTTCAAGACAAAACCTGAAGCTTGACCGCCTTTCTGCAGGAATGTATCAGTGGACAGTAAAGGCTTCAAACGGTGAAATGAACCTTGATGCCAGAAATTTCAATAGATTCACTATTCTTCCGGTTGAAACGCTTGATAAGCCTGTAATTACATCTTTGCAAAAAGATGCGAAACTTGATTTGGCATATTTTAAATCTCACCGTAATATCGTATTTGAATGGCAAAAAGTAAACGGCGCAACCGATTATGAAATTGCTCTATACCAGAGAAATCCTAACGGAACGTTACGCCAGATAACCAAAAAAACAGGGCTTTCAAAGCCTGAATATAAGTTCAAGGATTTATCACAGCTTGATAACGGTACATTTGAATATCAGATCAGGGCTTTTGCGCATGCAAAAGATGGTTTTGAAGAACAGCGCAGCGAGTTAAGTTCAGCAAGGTTTAAAATAGAAATTGAACTTCCTAAGGCTGTAAAAACAAAGGATACGGGAATAATGTATGGCAACTAAGTGTTTTGTTTTTACGGCTAAGCCGACTGTTAAAAAAATCCGCATATTACTCTCTTTCCTGTTTGTTTTATCTGCCGGAGCTGCCTCTTTTGCGCAGTCTTCAAACCCCGTTACGAAGCCCGCCACTTCCAACATGCAGTCGGTCAATCCTGGTGCGCCATCTTCGCAGGGCGCGCAGGACATTACGCATCAGTTTAAGCAGCGTATAAGCTGGCAGGAAGATAAAAACGCCTATGAATATAAGGTAGAAATTCAATCTGTAGAAACCCAGATGGAACCGCTTATCATAACCACAACAGAATCTTCCGTAAGCTTTAATCTTCCGGGCGGAAAATACAGATACAAAATCTACGCCTATGATTTTTTAGGCAGAAGCGCAAGCGAAACTCCATGGCAGGATCTTGAAATCATAAAGGCCGTAAAGCCTCAGGTAAAGCTTGCCCAGAGCCAGTATAAACTTCCAAAAAAGAAAGCCAAAGAAACTGTACTTAGCATAAATGCGCAGGGCGTTACAAAAGATTCGAAAGTCATATTAAAAAACACAAAAACAGAGCAGGAAATTGCCGGTAAACTGGAAGTAAAAGGAAACGGTAAAACACTTACAGCTGATTCTGCTGTTTTTGAAGGCTCAATCGAACAGGGCGAATGGGTTTTGCAGATTGTTAATCCAAGCGGCTTGTCTGATATTTCAATGCCATTTGAAGTTGCCGCTGCAGTTGAAGAAGCTCCAAAAGAAGAAAAACCTGAACCCGAAAAGCCGCTTGAAGTTGCCGAAGCAGTTGAAGCACAAGGAGCAATCCCAAAAGATAATGGAATAGACCTTCAGTTTATGCTTGGCGCTGCCCTGTATGACATCACAAAAGCAGGGGTGCTTCTGGGGGAATCACAGAATGAAAAGATAAAAGAAACTGTAGTTGTCCCTTATGCCACAATATCTTATCTTCCGTTTAAAAGTAAATCGCGCTTCTGGAAACTCGGTATGTCGGTTACGGTAGAAACACAGCGCTTCATGGAAAAAACAAAAAGCGATAGAGATAACTTAAAACAGGAACTGACAGTTGACTTGATTATGGCAAATCTTGTTTTGCACAATAGGATTATAAAAGACAGATTATACCTTGCTCTAAGTGCAGGCATGGGGCTGGGCATGGTCACTAAGGAATCTGAAATTGATATGTCTTTTGATTCCTCCCATGTTAGCGAACTTAAACATGTCAGCAGCAATTATGAGTTCATTACATTAAACGGCGGATTATCGTTGTTCTGGATTCCTGTAAAGCATATTGCCATAGAAGGAGGAGCAAACTTCATACATTCTTCACCAGACGAAAACAAGGAACTTAAGATGATAAATCCATTTGTTGGAATGGGCCTCCGATTTTAACGACTGTGCGGCAAAAAAGCATGGGCTAACCGTATACAATGCGTATTGCGCCGCTGCGCAAGCATTTTTCCCAAAAATGGCGATTATTGACAAGGTAATGTTATCTCTTTATTCTTTATGAATATATGCGTCCACTTGTGGTTCGCATTGCGGTTTATCCGCATATGAGGGCTTGCCAGTTATATGATTCGGCAAGTTCATTTTTTTAGGTAAAGGTGATTTTTATGGCTGTTGATGAAAAACTTCAGACTGTACGCCACAGCTGTGCACACGTTATGGCGGAAGCGGTTCTTAATCTTTATCCGGGAACAAAAATTGCAATTGGTCCGGCTATTGATAATGGATTTTATTATGATTTTGATTTTCCACAGGGCACCAAATTCACCGAAACCGATTTTCCGGCAGTTGAAAAAGAAATGCGCCGCATTTTAAGCGGTAACCATGAATTTGTCCGCAAGGAAGTTTCTAAAGAAGAAGCTCTTAAATTGTTTGCTGATCAGCCTTACAAGGTTGAATTGATTAATGACTTACCGGCAGATGCAGTAATTTCAACTTACGAACAGGACGGATACCTTGATTTGTGTCGCGGTCCTCACGTTGCTTCTACAAAAGAAATAAACGCTCAGGGCTTTAAATTGAATAAAGTTGCCGGTGCTTACTGGCGCGGAGATTCTAACCGCCCGATGCTTACACGTATTTATGCACTTTGTTTTGCAAAGCCGAATGATTTAAAAGATTATCTTGCAATGCTTGCAGAAGCCGAAAAACGCGATCATCGTAAAATCGGTACAGAAATGGATTTGTTCCATCTTGATCCTGAAGATCCGGGTCAGATTTTCTGGCATGCAAACGGCTGGACAATCAATACTGTAATGCAGGATTACATGCGCAAAATGGTTCGCCGCGACGGATATCAGGAAATTAACACACCTGCAATTATGCCGCGTACTTTGTGGGAACGTTCAGGACACTGGGGCCATTACCAGCAGAACATGTTCATTACAGAATCTGAAAAACGCATGTTCGCAATCAAACCGATGAACTGTCCTGGTGCGCTTGAAGTATTTAAGAGCCGCCAGCGTTCATATAAAGATTTGCCGCTTCGCCTTGCAGAATTCGGACACGATGTTCGTAACGAAGCAAGCGGAACTTTACACGGAATTATGCGCGTGCGCGGATTTGTTCAGGATGATGCTCATATTCTTTGTACAGAAGAACAGATTGGACCTGAAGTTGCAAAATTCTGTAAGCTTTTAAAGCAGGTTTACCATGACTTTGGATTTGATGACCTTGTTGTAAAATTTTCTACAATGCCTGAAGACCATGTAGGTGACCTTGCAACCTGGGAAAGAGCAGAAAAAGCATTGTCTGACGCATGTCACGAAGCTGGCCTTGAATATGAAATTCAGCCGGGCGAAGGTGCTTTCTATGGTCCTAAACTTGAATTCAAGCTTTTTGACTGTATCGGTCGTGAATGGCAGTGCGGAACAATTCAGGTTGACTATCAGCTGCCTTCTGCAGAACGCCTTGATGCAACTTACATTGGCGCAGATAACCAGAAACATCATCCGGTAATGCTTCACCGTGCAATTCTTGGTTCGTTCGAACGCTTCCTAGGTATCCTGATTGAAAACTTTGCCGGTGCTTTCCCGACATGGCTTGCATTTGAACAGGCAGCTGTTGTTCCTGTAAGCAGCGAATTTGACGATTATGCAAAACAGGTAAACGAAGCTTTGCTTGCCGCTGATATCCGTTCAAACGCTTATGTTGATGACGGTAACATGAAGGCAAAAATCAAGCAGATTTCTATGGAACACAGAACACCGTACATTCTGGTTGTCGGTCAGAAAGAAAAGGATGAAGGAACTGTAACAGTCCGCTTCAGATTCAGTTCAAAGCTTCCTCAGCAGACATTTAAGCTTGCAGACTTTATTGCCTACGTTCAGGATAAAGTAAATACACACTTTATCGGAATTTAATTGCTGTGAATTGAAATAAAAATAAATTGCTAGAAGACGCGCTGTATGAAGCGCGTCTTTTTTTTAGAACATAAACCTTGCTGCGATTGAAATCATCATTTTGTCTAGGAGTTTTCCGTCTATCGGAATATAAATTCTTCCTTCAAGTCCTGCATCAAGCCTGTCAGAAACTTTATAGTTCCATGCTCCCGTAAGTTCCGGAAAAATCATATGTGCAGGTTTTAAAAGCCACTTGTTTATTTCACTTACGTCACCGCCGGCATCGCCAGAAGCTCCGTAATCAGAAGAGTTTACGCCGTTTGAAAGTATGCCGTATCTTGCAAGAAGGGCAATTCCGCCGCCTGCTTCAAAATAATAATTATCTTTTTTCTTAAAATTATAAACGACAGGTAAGTCAAACAGAAACGAAAGTACAGTTGCAGTGCGATTTTCTACTTCTGCAGGAAGTGCATTCTTACCGTCCCATAAATAATAGTTTTTGAAAAAAGAAACACGCGGCTCAAAAGAATATTTATTGTCCTTATTAAGTTTTGCCCCGAATCCGCAAGAAAAGGCAATGGGCGAAGGCGCGCTTTTTGTTGAATCTTCTGTGTTCACGGTTAAAATCGGTCCCATTGTAAAAATCCAGGAATAGGATTTAGCTGTGGCCTGTTTAGAAGAGTCAGCTGCATCGGAAGAAGCAGAAGAAGCGGCAGAATCGGAAGATGCTGTAGAACCGGCGAATTCCGTACCCGTGCCGGGTATTCCTTCCTGTGCGAATAATTCTACAGGAGCAGCTGATATGAGAAGAATAATAAATGTCGTAAGTATTTTTTTCATTTATTTTTCGTTCCTGAACTGACTGTATAAAACAGAATCCAAATCAACAAAAATAAAGCCGCTTCTGCCTGTCTGATAAAAAGAAGTTTCTTCCCATGCAACATAAAGTTTTGTGCCTGTCAAAGCAAAATACGAATATGTAAAATTTTCAGGCAGTTTTGGCAGTCTGAATGCAACTGTTTTTCCTGAATTTATGATAGGCCGGCCATAGCATGAGCCTGAAAAATAACATGTTCCGTCTTCAAAAACGGCAAGAGCCCATGTATCTGCAATTATTGCTTTTGCAAGCATCGCAGATTTTTCTTCGTCCAGAGCCTGCTGATACGATATTTCTGAAGAATTTCCGCTGAAAGACACTTCCATTAAAATCGGTAAATCTTTTGGCAAAGCTGCAATAAGTTTTTTTAATCTATCCGGTGCAGAAGAAAGATCTTCCAGCTTTTTTGAATTCCTGAAACTTTCTGCCGTTGATTCGCCTATAAAAATCGTTGAAGGAGCAGTTTTCGGAGAAATTGAAAGAATCGGAACGGAAGGTGTAACCGTAAAATAAGAAAACTTATTCCTTGAACTTTCAGAATTCTTTCCTTCTGTTGTCTTAATAGAACAGTTTAATTGTTTGCCATTCCAGGTAAAATCTGTAATCTGTTCGTTTGATTCAAGCTGAAGATTTTCGTATGTTATCATCGGAAAGAAAATTCCTGATTCAACGTCATACCGGATAAGAAAAGGACGCATGTCAGCTATGTTTTCAGTTTGTTTTCCGTTTGAACTGGTACTTATATTGGCTTTTTCATTAAAAAATGAACTTTTATAAAGCGAAAAGAATGGATTGTTATCCTGCATTACAAAAGTTCCCATTGTACTTTCTGTAAAAAGATTTCTGTCAGAATGAATTACGGGTTCGCCTTCATCAAAAACCAAAAGCCCAAGACGGTTTACCAGAGCGTAGGAAAGCGGAGTCTGCTGATTGTTCATGTCTGTAGAAACCCCGGAAGCGCAGATTCTTATGCTTTCTGTCCATGGAATAGGTGCTAGTGCAGGTGCATTCTGAGGCAAATCTGTTTTTTCAAATCCTCCGG
Organism: Treponema sp.; assembly: GCA_016287815.1. GTDB lineage: Bacteria > Spirochaetota > Spirochaetia > Treponematales > Treponemataceae > Treponema_D. Next base: position 13,961 of record JAEEWW010000042.1, read on the forward strand.
TTGTAAAATAGTACCAGAAATGGGTTTTACCTTTTGTTTCTATGATGCTGTTGTCATTTGCAGACAAAATTTTTTCTTTTTTTCGGCAGGAAGTTGAAAGTAACGAGATTGCTAAAAGTGCTGAAACCGTAAAAAGCAATTTTAAATAGAATTTCATTTTCAGTCCTCGCTGAAGGCGGGAAGTGCACACAGCGTTAGTTTTGCATTTCCGCTTGAAGTTACGGATATTCTGGCAATTTTATCATTCCATAAAAAAACTCCGGGATATTCCGCTCCTTTTATTATCGACAAAAAATCCGTTTTTGCTAAGACATAGTTTTCAGGAATGTATGCAGAAAGAAGTTTTTTTGTTCCGCCAAGCATTTGGATTATTTCATTCTGCCCGGTTAGCGAGACGGAAGAAGGCAGTTTCAGCTTGTAGACATTAAATTTTTTATCCCTTATGCATTTTAAAATTTCAGATTTATCTAAAAGCCATGGATTAGAAGAAGCGGATGTATTGTTTTTTTCAACGAATTTTTCCCAGTTGAATAAAGAAAGAAATTCTGCCGTTTCTATTTTGAATCCTGAGTTTTTATAAAGAAGGGAAAGGATGGTTGCAGAAAAACCCTGATCCCATGACAGTGATTTTCTATTCATCGGGTAAAGGGCGCCGCATGGCTGGAAGAATGACGATTTTCTTTCGCCACCTGCAGTGTGTTCCGTTATGGGAAAAGCCATAATTGCGCACGGATAGTTTTTGGGAACTTCTATGGTCAAAGATTTTGCTGCCGGCTCTATAAAAATAGTTTTGCTTTCTTTGTATGTTGTATATTCAATTTTCCATAAGGCAAGCTGCGGTATGGTTTCAAAGTCGGAACGCAGTTTATTCCAGTCAGGAAGTGAATATTCAACTTTTTCTTCTGATGAAAAATAGTTATGATTCTGGTCAAAAACCTGGGTACAGCCTGTAAATAAAGCGCAGCCTGCCGTGAATAAAAGAAACGCAGAAAGAAAGATAAATATACGACAGGCAAACATGTGGTCTGCAACTGTGCGCCAGTCAAGCATGGGGCTTGCAAAACTGCGGACGGTTGCAGAAAAAGAAATTTTGATTTTAGTGTAATTCATGCATATATTATTGATTTTGAATCAACATTTTATGCACCTTTTTGAAAAACATTTGAGTAAATCAGCTGAATTTTTTAATCTGTTCCTGGCAAAGACTGTCACAAATTTCGTTATATTTTATACCTGCGTGACCTTTTACCCAGTTCCATTGAATATTCAGTTTAGAAGCAAGGGAATCAAGAATTGTCCACAAATCCTGATTTTTTACCGGCTGTTTGCTTGCGGTTTTCCAGTTGTTTTTCTTCCAGTTTTTTATCCAGGTTGTAATTCCGTTTTTAACGTACTGACTGTCTGTACAGACTGTTATTGATTTTGCTGACCACTGCGGATTTGTTGAAATTTCAGTCAAAGCCTGAATTACAGCCATAAGTTCCATGCGGTTATTGGTTGTAAGGTGCTCTCCGCCTGAATGAGGATTTTCTGTTCCATCGGCTAAAATTACGTTTGCCCAGCCGCCTGGACCAGGGTTTCCGGAACATCCTCCGTCTGTGTAAATTACAATTTCGTTATTTGAACTTTCACTCATGCTCAAAATATATATAAATGAAAAACGTTTTTCAACACGACAAAAAACATCACGCGGAAACGGGAAGTGCTGCTTCCCGTTTCCGCGTGATAATTTTTTGTGCACTTTTTCTTTTGTTGAAAAAAATATATAATTAATTCAATGCTCGGGCATGTTTTGACAGCGGAAGCTTCAATTCAATCTGCTCAGCGTATCTAATCTTTGTAAGTCTGCTTTGCGGGCTTTCATTTATTCGGAGAAGTTATGAAAATTGGTTTTGGCTGTGATCATACGGCTGTTGAATTAAAAAATATCATTATTGAACACTTAAAAGGTAAAGGACATGAATGCGTAGACTATGGAACAACAGTTCCGGGCGTAAGCGTAAACTATGCAGAATACGGCCTGAAAGTTGCAGAAGCCGTAAAATCTGGAGAAGTTGAAAAAGGTGTTTTAATCTGTGGTACAGGAGTTGGAATTTCTCTGGCTGCAAATAAAGTTCCTGGAATCCGTGCCTGCGTTTGCAGTGAACCATATACTGCCCGCCTTACAGTTTTGCACAATAATGCAAACATAATTGCTTTTGGTGCCCGCGTTGTAGGTTCTGAGCTTGCAAAAATGATTGTAGATTCTTTTTTTGAAGCTGAATTTGAAGGCGGGCGCCACGCTCAGCGTCTTGCTACAATTACCGGTATTGAAGAAAAATACAGCAAAAAATAGTTTCTATCACGGTGTAGAAAACACACGGGGGTAAAAATGACGGCTGTAAGTGAAGTTCTTGCAAAAATGACAGAAAATGCAGAAGGAAATCTGCATGACATAATGCATTTTATGAAAGTGTGGGGTTTTGCAAGAACAATTGGAAAACTTGAAAATCTTGATGAAAAAACTCAGTACACGCTTGAGCTTGCAGCCATTGTTCACGATATTTCCTGTCCTGTATGCCGCAGAAAATATGGCAATACAGGCTACAGGCATCAGGAAGAAGAAAGTGCTCCTCTTGTTGCAGATTTTTTTAAGGGGCTTGATGTTCCTGATGATATAGTTAATCGCATAATTTTTATTGTAAGTCATCATCACACATACAATCTTGAAAACGGTCTGGATTATCAGATTCTTCTTGAAGCAGATTTTATAGTAAATGCAGAAGATCATAACCTTGGCCGAGAGCCGATAGAAAATTCACTTAAGTCTTTTTACAAAACAAAAAGCGGCAAAAATCTTTTTAAATCAATTTATCTCAGGTAAAATTTATTTGTAACGGCAAATTCATGCAGCAGTTTTCTTTTAAGTTATGAATTTTCCTAAATTCTCTATTTTTTTTATAATTTTTCCTTGACTTCCAAAAAACTCGTGGTAGACTTGTGTTAACGTAAACGCAAGTTTGCGTTAACGTTAACACAGCAATTTTTTATAAAGGAGTGATGAAAAATGAAAAAAATTGTTTCAGTTTTGCTGTTGACCTCTTTAGTGCTTACAGGCGTATTTGCAGGCGGATCTAAAGACGGTGGTAAAAAGGTTGTTGGTGTATGTATGCCAACTCAGAGTTCAGAACGCTGGATTAATGACGGTGCAAACATGAAAAAGCAGCTTGAAGCTCTCGGCTACGGCGTAGATCTTCAGTATGCAGAAGACGATGTACAGATGCAGGTTTCTCAGGTAGAAAACCTCATTGCAAAAAAAGTAAGCTGTCTCGTTGTTGCAGCTGTTGACTCAGGTGCTCTTGTAAACGTTCTTGCACAGGCTAAAGAAAACAAGATTCCGGTAATCGCTTATGACCGTCTTCTTATGGATACAGATGCTGTTTCTTACTATGCAACATTCGACAACAAAGGTGTTGGAACAGTTATCGGTAAATACATCGAAGAAAACAAAAAGCTTAAGACAGCTAAGGCAGAAGGCCGCCACTACACAATGGAATTGTTCATGGGTTCACCAGATGATAACAATGCATTGTTCCTTTACAACGGTGTAATGGAAGTTCTTAAACCATATCTTGATAACGGTGTTCTTATCGTAAAGAGTGGAAGAACTTCTTTCCAGGATACATGTATCCTCCGCTGGTCACAGGAAACAGCTCAGCAGTGGTGTGAAAACTACCTTTCTGCTTTCTACTCAAAAGAACCACTTGATATCGCTTGTTCAGCATTCGACGGATTTGCTTATGGTATTCGCTCAGCTCTCGAAGGTGCAGGTTACACAGCAGCTAACTGGCCGCTTATCACAGGTCAGGATGCAGAACTTATGGCTACAAAGAACATCATCGCAGGAAAACAGACAATGTCTATCTACAAAGATACACGTCTTCTTGCTTCAAAATGTACAACAATGGTACAGGCTGTTCTTGAAGGTGCTAAACCAGAAATCAATGATACAACACAGTATGACAACCACAAACTTGTAGTTCCTTCATACCTTTGTACACCAGTTGCAGTTGATAAGGGCAACTTTGAAAAGATTATCGTTGACGGTGGTTACTATACAAAAGCACAGCTTGGATTGTAATCAATTCAGACTGTAGTAAAGTACAGTAATATTTATCAGGTAAACTAGACGCCGCTTAAAGGCGACGTTTAGTTTGCCATAAAGTGTAAATGGCTTTAGAAAGCCTTGTTAAATCTAAAATCTTATAAAAACATAACCTAAGGGAGCAAAAAGTCATGGAAGATATGATTCTTGAAATGAAGAATATTACAAAGGAATTCCCTGGCGTACGTGCCTTGACTGATGTTACCCTCGATGTTCAGCGCGGTGAAATCCACGCACTTTGCGGTGAAAACGGTGCAGGCAAATCAACGCTTATGAATGTACTTAGCGGTATTTATCCATATAAGTCATACAGCGGTGAAATCCTATTCAACAAAGAATTATGTCAATTCCACGGTATAAAAGACAGCGAAAGCAAAGGAATTGTTATTATTCATCAGGAACTTGCACTTATTCCAGGCCTTTCAATTGCAGAAAATGTATTTTTAGGCAATGAGCAGAAATACAAAGGCAGCGAAGTCATCGACTGGATGACAACAAAACAAAAAGCACAAAAAATGCTGGAAGAAGTAGGACTTTATAATGAAGACGTTACAGCCCCTGTTTCTTCAATCGGTGTAGGAAAACAGCAGCTTGTAGAAATTGCAAAAGCGCTGGCAAAAAAAGTAACGCTTCTTATTCTTGACGAACCGACAGCATCTTTGAATGACGAAGAAAGTAATCATCTTTTAAATATTCTTCTTAATCTAAAAAAACGTGGAATTACGAGCATTATCATTTCTCATAAATTAGCTGAATTAACAAAAGTTGCAGACCATATAACAGTTATCCGCGACGGTCAGGTAATTCAGACTCTTACAAGAGGAAAAGATGAATTTGATGAAGGCGTAATTATTAAAGCAATGGTTGGCCGCGAAATGACTGACCGTTATCCGCCGCGTGAAAGCTGCAGAACAGATGAAGTAATCATGGAAGTTAAAAACTGGAATGTTTACCATCCGGATGATGCAGACAGAATTGTTCTTGAAGACATAAACTTTAAAGTTCATGCAGGAGAAGTTGTAGGTTTTGTAGGCCTTATGGGTGCCGGACGTACAGAACTGGCCATGAGCCTTTTTGGTAAATCTTATGGTCAGAAAATAAGCGGCGAAATCTACATGCATGGAAAGAAAATAGAAATAAATAGTGTAGGCGATGCAATTAAAAATAAAATTGCATATACTTCAGAAGACAGAAAGAGCTACGGTCTTGTTTTAGGCGATGATATCAAGCACAACATGACAATGGCTGCTCTTCCTTATTTCTTTGCAAAGAATAGTGTAATTGATTCAAACAAAGAAATTTCTGAATCTTTAAAAAGTAAGGAACGTTTTAACGTAAAGGCTCCGTCTATCAATCAAAAGCTTGAAAATCTTTCCGGTGGAAACCAGCAGAAAGTTGTTCTTGCTAAATGGATTATGGCTGCTCCGGACGTACTTATTTTGGACGAACCTACAAGAGGTATTGATGTTGGTGCTAAACATGAAATTTACCTGCTTATCAATGAACTTGTGAAAGCAGGCAAGGCAGTTATAGCAATTTCATCAGAAATGCCGGAAGCAATAGGAATTTCCGATAGACTTTACATCCTGAACGAAGGAAGAATTATCGGCGAAATGGAAAAGAAAGATGTTTCGCCTGAAGCAATTATGACAAAAATCATTCAGGATACAAACAGCCGAAGGAGGGCGTAAATCATGGGAAATCAGAACTTACTGAAAAAAATAAATCTGAGGGAGTATGGCATGGTTATTGCCCTTGTCGCTATATTCCTTTTGTTTTCAATTCTTACCGGCGGTACAAATGCATCGCCGACTAACATCAACAACCTGATTATGCAGAACGGATATATAATTATCCTTTCTGTTGGTATGCTTCTTTGTGTTTTAACAGGAAACATTGACCTTGCTGTTGGTTCTGTTGTTGCACTTTGTGGTGCAACCGGTGCCATTGCCGTTGTAGATATGCATCTGCCTGTTGGAATTGGCTTTGTTCTTGCAATCGTTGTAGGTGTATGTTTCGGTCTTTTTACAGGATTCTTTGTAGCTTTCTTAAAGATTCCGCCGTTTACCGTAACTCTTGCAACTATGCTTATTGGCCGCGGTATGACTTATACATTCCTTAAGGCACAGACAAAGGGACCTCTTCCACCAACATACACAGCAATCGGTGTTTCTTTTATTCCTTCTCCAATAATTAAAATTGGCGGAGTGAAAGTCAATTTGCTTTGTATTCTTGTGGCAATTTTAGTAACGGTAATCTTGTTTATTGTAATGCATCACAAACGTGCACAGCAGGCAAAATACGGATTTGAAAATAATCCGCTTATCCAGGATATCTTAAAACAGTGTGTAACAGCATTCTTTGTTTGGTTCGTTGCAATTAAACTTTCATTGTACAAAGGTATTCCGGCACAGCTTGTATTGGTTGGAATTATCGTTGCTTTGTATTCTTTTGTTACAGAAAGAACTGTTAAGGGAC
>JAEEWW010000136.1 GCA_016287815.1 Treponema sp.
CGTTATTTTAGGCAATACAGGAAAAAACCTCTGTGCCGGAATGAGCGGCGGTGTTGCCTATGTTCTGGACGAAAAGCACGATTTATACAAACGCTTAAACCATGAGCTTGTAAAAATGTATTCATTGGACGACGAAGTTACCTGCCTGCCGTCAGGCAAGGCAACATTGCATGTCATAACGGATGAAGAGCAGCTGCATTCACTTATTGAACAGCATGCAGCAGAAACAGGAAGTGAGCGCGCAATGGCAATACTTTCTGACTGGGAACACTACAGACACTGCTTCAAGAAAATCATACCGAATGATTACCTTCGCATAATGACAGAAATTGCCGCACAGGAACAGAACGGTGCGGATCATGATGAAGCAGTACTTGCTGCATTTAAGAAAGTCACTGCTTAGCAGGACGAGATTTGTAAGCACAGTTTCTAGTGCATAATCATATATTTTGTTACAAACACAAGTGCTGAATACAATGCAAAAGCAGAAGTGTAAGCAACATGCTTTTTTTAGTGTCTCTCAAATTTTATGTCATAGGATTTGTTATACAGGAATTTTGTTTTATGCTACAATTATTGTGAGGTGTTATTATGTTAAAATTCTTTGCTAAAGCTTTTGAAAAAATCTGTGAATTCTGGGCTCTTTTAATTTTTATTTTCTGGGGAATTGGCGGAGCTGTTGCAGCTAATTATCTTAGAGAAGAAAGGCATACAGTTTTGTTTGTAATTTTTGGTCTAATTATAGCCTTTTTTATCAATTCTATGGTTTTTGGATTTATAGCTCAAATTACAGAAATCAGACGCCGACTTGAAAATATCGAAAAGAAACTGGACAGATAGTGTAAACTAAAGGGAAACTTTCCCTTTAGTTTATCGAAAAAAAATGTTCTAAATTAAAATCTTTTATGCTTTGAAGAAATTCAATATCTGGCTATTTAACAAATTCTTTCTGTCTTTCCAGTCGGGCATATATTTATCCATATTTGCGATAAAATCTTTTCCATGATTAGAAACTTTAAAATGAGTAAGTTCATGCAGAATAATATATTCCAGACATTCCAATGGTTTTTCTACCATCTGCAGATTTATCCAGATTCTTTTTGCCTTTGAATTACAGGTTCCCCAACGGGTAAGCATATATTTTGTCTGAAACGAATCGCAATAAAGACCTGTTGTTTCTTCCCATTTTGGAATAAGCCTGTTTAATTGTTCAATTAAAATCTTTCTAAACTCTTCACGAATAAAACGCTCTCTTTGCTCTGAAGTAGATTCTGCTTTCATTTCCAGAATGATTTTGTTGCCGTCAATCTTAAAAGCGCGTTTTTGTGAAGGCCGAAATACCAAAAAAAATTGCTTTCCCCAAATGTAATACGTTTCACCGCTCACATATTGACGGGCTGTCATTCTTGGCTGATTTGCAAATTTTTCCTGCTGTTTTTTTATCCAGCCAAAATTCAGACGCACAAAATTTTCTATGGACTTCTGACTCATTAGGAGAGGTGCAGACACAACAACATTACCAAGAGGAGGCTTTACTGACAAATGCATATTCTTGATATTCTTTTTGTTTATTTGAACATCAATTCCGCTTATATTAATATTCATCAGTATTCTGCCTGTTCTTTTACAATTTCGTATATTTTTTCGACAGTGGCCATCTGCTCATCACGCTCTGCTTCGTTCATAAACTTCTGCACAACACGATAAATTCCGCCTTTAATCTGTCTCTCTTTAATTAAGTCACCTCTAAAGTGATCCTGCTTTGTATCAAGGACAGCTTTATGCAAGGCTAAAGCATATTCTTCATCTTCGCCAAAATTATCATATAAAGCGCAAAGAGCCAGACTTGTACGGATTGATTCTGGATGAGAATTATTTTGTTCTGGATTTTCTACCTGAATTACAAGTCCTGCATATTTTTCCAGCATTTCTTTATATGATGCAACTTCTTCTTTTCTTTCATCAATCAAAGTCTGGAACAGTTCCGACATTTTCTGATAATACTTTGGATTAACAGGAGTCTTTTCTATAATTTTTCTGCGGATATTATTTTCAATTGTTTCTGCTACGTTTTGTTGCGCAGGCTTATGTTTTTTATCAGATCCAGAATTGCCGTTTTTCAAATCTTCTTCCTGCTTTTTTTGAATATAAGCAAGAAGAGTAAAGTTTTCCATATCTCCAAGTTTTTCAGAATCAGAAGCAGAAATATAATTGTCAATAAGATGTCGCATTGCGCTGTCATATTGCTTAAGATCAATAAAGTCGCCGCTGGAAAGTCCGATTTCATCTTTTAAATCGACATATTCTTTTACAAGCTTATTGTATTTTTCCTGCTGTTCTTTTGAATAACCAACATCATCAAAAGCAGGCTTTAAATCTGCATAAGCTCTGGCAAGACTTGAAACAAGTTTGTACATTTTGCTTCTGAGTTTTGCAAAATCATCGTCATTATCAGGATCTACAGTTCCACTTTCACCACAGAAGAAATGTTTGAATGCAAGTTGGTCACGAGGATACTCAACATCATCAGTCAATGTTTCAAGTTCCTGTAATAAGAATTCAAAACGTTTCTTGCCTTCTTCAAGTTTATTTTTCAAAAGACCAGAAATATCTTCTTCATCAAATCCGCTTAAAGCATTTCCTGTGTATGAATTAACCGCGTCTTTTAAATCTCCAAAGAGCTCCTTGTAATCAACTACATAACCAAACTCTTTGTCTTCTCCATCAAGACGGTTTACACGGCAGATTGCCTGAAAGAGTCCATGATCATGCATAGGCTTATCAATATAAAGATAAGTACAAGGAGGAGCATCAAAACCAGTAAGCAGTTTATCTACAACAATTAAAAGCTGCATATTTGCAGGTTCTTCAACAAACATGTCTTTCACACGTTTTTCAAAGGCTTCAATCTTTTTATAAAAATCATCATCTTCAACAGAAACATCCGGGTCGTAGCCTAACATTTTTAGATATGCTTTCTGTTTTTTCCAGTTTTCTGAATCTTCTGTTGTGCTTGAAAAATCTGTTCTAAGTTCTCCACGATTAGGCTTATATGAAGAAACAATTGCGCAGTTCTTAAAATTCTTTTCCTGAAAAATTTCATAATAACGACAGGCTTCTGCAATACTTCCTGCAACCAGAAGCGCATTTCCCCTGCCATCACACAGACGTTGTTTTGTTTCAAAATCAAAAATTATATCCAAAGCAATTTTTTCAAGACGGTCTTTTGAACTGTAAAGCTGCTGCAAGGTTGCCCATTTTTCTTTTAAGGCAGCCGCCGCTTTTGGCATAAGACCTTTTGTTTTTGCTTCAAACCAGGCATCAATTTTATCTTTGCTGCTTACTTCCTGAGGAACGTTTCTTGCTTCATAACGCAAATCAAGAACAACTCCATCTCGAACTGCCTGATCAAATTTGTAAGTATGAATGAAACCACCGAATAAAGTAGCTGTTGTCTTTTGCTCTTTATCTACTTTAAGTAAAGGAGTCCCTGTAAATCCTATGAACACAGAATCCGGCATGATAGACTTCATGGCAAGATGAAGTTTTCCCGAATTAGTTCGATGACATTCATCAACAAAAACAAATACCTTATCTTTTACACTAAAACCAACAGGAATAGTTTTCTTAAGTTCTTCTACATATTTTTCATAATCAAGGTCGCTTACTTCGCCAGTTCTTCTGCCAAACTTATGAATAAGAGAACACATAAGACGTGAATCATAATTATTGAGCAGATTCAAAAGATCATCACTGCTTTTTGATCGAGCAATCTGTAAATCAACTCCGGTGAAAATCTTTTCTATCTGGTCATCAAGTTCTTCGCGGTCGGTGATGATAAGTACTCTTGCTCCGGTTATGTTTTCCAAAATCCATTTTGTAAGCCAGACCATTGTAAGAGATTTTCCAGATCCCTGGGTATGCCATACAATACCGCCTTGATTTCTGGCAAGCCTTTTCTGGCAGCGCTTAATTGCATAGAACTGATTATAACGACAGACTTTTT
>JAEEWW010000137.1 GCA_016287815.1 Treponema sp.
AGCAGGTAGCTTCCGGACGTTTTGGCGTAACTGAAGAATATTTATTAAGTGCCCGCGAAATTCAGATTAAAATGGCACAGGGTGCAAAGCCTGGTGAAGGCGGACATTTACCCGGTAAAAAGGTTTATCCGTGGATTGCAAAGACAAGATACGCAACTCCGGGTGTTGCTCTAATCTCTCCGCCACCTCACCATGATATCTATTCTATAGAGGATTTAGCACAGCTGATTTACGATTTAAAAAATGCAAATAGAGCAGCACGTATTTCTGTAAAACTTGTAAGCGAAGCAGGAGTTGGAACAATTGCCGCAGGTGTTGCAAAAGCTGGTGCTCAGGTAATTTTAATTTCAGGACATGACGGCGGAACAGGAGCGGCTCCTATTTCTTCAATTCATCATGCAGGATTGCCGTGGGAATTAGGCCTTGCAGAAACACACCAGACATTGATTCAGAACGGACTTCGCGGCCGCGTAATTATAGAAACTGACGGTAAACTTATGAGCGGACGCGATGTTGTAATTGCAGGTCTGCTTGGAGCAGAAGAATTTGGCTTTGCAACGGCTCCACTTATTACAATGGGCTGTTCAATGATGCGCGTCTGCCAGCTTGATACCTGTCCGTTCGGTGTGGCAACCCAGAACGAAAAGCTGCGTGCAAAGTTCCCGGGTAAGCCTGAATATGTAGAAAACTTTATGAAGTTTATTGCACAGGAAATGCGAGAAATTATGGCTCGTCTTGGCGTACATTCTATTGAAGAAATGTGCGGCAGAACTGATTTACTTAAACTTAAAGACAAGCAGGGCTTTAAACGCGCTGACCTTGTTGATATGAGCCGCGTACTGGCAAATAATTCTTGTCATGCTGAACCTGATTCAGCATCTCCTTCAGAAAAGGGCCAGAAACAAGTTCGTGGTGACAGCTGGAAAAAGGATCGCACACCGTTTGACTTTAAGCTTGAAAAAACTGTAGACCTCAGCAAATTATTGCCGGATTTTAAAAAGCAAAAAACAGGCGGCAAAATGACTGTAACAATTTCTTCAACCGACAGAACGGTCGGAACAATACTTGGTTCAGAAATCCAGAAGAAATTCGGCAATACATTAAAAGATGATTCTTTTGTAGTTGAAGTAACCGGCGGTGCAGGACAGAGCTTTGGAGCATTCATTCCAAAAGGCCTTACTCTCCGTTTAACAGGTGATGCAAATGATGCATTCGGTAAAGGCTTAAGCGGCGGAAAGGTTGTCGTTAAAAAACCAGCGGAATTTAACGGCAAGGCTGACAGTAATATAATAGTAGGAAACGTTGCATTATTTGGCGCAACATCAGGCAAAGCCTTTATAAACGGCGTTGCAGGAGAGCGCTTCTGCGTCCGTAATTCCGGGGCAACTGTTGTAGCTGAAGGCTGCGGTGATCACGGACTTGAATACATGACAGGCGGAACAGCCGTTATTTTAGGCAATACAGGAAAAAACCTCTGTGCCGGAATGAGCGGCGGTGTTGCCTATGTTCTGGACGAAAAGCACGATTTATACAAACGCTTAAATCATGAGCTTGTAAAAATGTATTCATTGGACGATGAAGTAACAACATTGCACGGCACAACGGATGAAGAGCAGCTGCATTCACTTATTGAACAGCATGCTTCTGAAACAGGAAGTGAGCGCGCAATGGCAATACTTTCTGACTGGGAACATTACAGGCACTGCTTCAAAAAAATCATACCGAACGATTACCTTCGCATAATGACAGAAATTTCTGCACAGGAACAGAGCGGTGCTGATCATGATGAAGCAGTACTTGCTGCTTTTAAGAAGGTAACGGCGTAGTAGATCGAGATTTGCAAGTGACGTTTCTAGTGCATGATCATATATTTTGTTATAAGCACGAGGACTGAATACAATGCAAAAAGCAGAATAGTCAGCAGTATACTTTTTTTATAGTGGACTTCAAATGTTTTTATAATCTGCTCTAAATCTGGAATCCGGGAAACTTCCGGAATAAAGTTGTTTGCAATGCTGATTCCGCCGTAAAGACAGGCGATATAGCGGTATTCCGATTTAATAAACTCTGCCACACCTCTGGAAAGGCTTTTGTTTTTAATGACGGCTGATGTTATATCAATGCTTGCCTTACCGTATTTTATTAAGTATTTTACGATACGGAAAACAGTCCATAGAAATACTAAGGCAAAAACTGCCAAGGATGCACAGGTTGAATCAGTTTTTCCAAAAGGCTTTAATATAAGTAAAAGACATCCTGCGGCATTTAAAATAAAACTTATTATTGTATTTATGATTGCAGATCTTAGAATCTTGGAAAGGCAGTCGTCAATTTTATTAAAGCAGGATTCATAAATCTTTGATTCTATTTTTTTCTGAATCTTCGGAAGAGCAAATTTAGAAACTTCGCTGAACACAAACATGATTACAGAAAAATCATCTATAAGACCGATTCCCGGAATATAATCAGGCAGCACATCAGCGGGAAGAATAAGATAAAGCAATGCTCCGATTATCGTAATTTTTAGTTTTAAAGGAACTTCAGGTGACCTGCATTTATCCCATAAAAAAAGGACCTTATCCCAAATTTCTGCTATTCTGCCGTGGTTCATAAAAGAAAGTTTTTTTTCTATTTTTTTAGCTTCTTTTTCTGTGGCATTTTCTCCAAGCTTTTGCGACTTAGTGATGGCTTTGTTAAACAGTCTTTCAGAAATCCTCGGCTTATGTATCATAGGATTTATTATACAGGGATTGTGTTTTATGCTACAATTATTATGAGGTATTATTATGATGAAATTTTTTGCCAAAGCATTTGAAAAAATCTGTGAATTCTGGGCGCTTCTTGTTTTTGTTCTCTGGGGAATTGGTGGAGCTGTTGCAGCTAAGTATCTTAGAGCAGAAGAACATACAGTTTTGTTTGTAATTTTTGGTCTAATTATAGCCTTCTTTATCAATTCTATGTTTTTTGGATTTATTGCTCAAATTACAGAAATCCGACGCCGACTTGAAAATATCGAAAAGAAACTGGATAGATAGTGTAGGTATATTATATGCAGAATACTGCTGTTAAAAATCAGTCATATTATCTGTCCAGAGCTCGCACTGGCTGATTACAGTCTTTAATGCGTCTTCCTGACCTTCCGGCGGATATTTGTATTTCTTCAAAAGTTTCTTAACAATCATTCGCATTTTGGCGCGGGCTGATTCTTTTTTCTGCCAGTCGATTGTTTTATTTTTGCGGAGAGTTTCGGTGAGTTCCTTTGTAAGAGCAACAAGGTCTTCATCAGAATAGAAATCTCTTACAGCCTCTGGTTTTGTAAGTGCATCATAGAAGGCAAGTTCTTCATCTGAAAGGCCGAGGAGATTTCCTTCTTCACTTGCGTGCAGCATTTCTTTTGCGAGTTTCAAAAGTTCCTGAATTACTTCTTCGTTTGTAAGCATTCCGTTCAGGTAACGGTTCAAAGTCTGCTGAATGAGTTCGCTGAAGGCTTCTGATTTTACAAGGTTTGTGCGTTTGTAAACTTTTACCTGTTCATCAATCAACTTTTTGAGCATTTCTACAGCGAGATTCTTTTCTTTCATCTTTGAAATATTTTCAAGGAAGGTTGGATCAAAGAGATTTACTTTTTCGCCAACATCAGAGAAAAGATTTATAACGCCATCAGATTTTACTGACTGTTTGAGAAGTTCATTTATGCGGTCGTTGATTTCTTTAAGAGAGAATTTCTTTCCGCTCGGATTATACAAAATACGCATCACAAGAACGCGAACAGATTCGAAGAAAGCTGCTTCAAGACGCATATGTTCTTTTACCATGGAAGAACAAAGAGAAAGTGCCTGTTTGAGCATTAAGGCTTCTTTTATAAATGCCTGTTTCTGCTCTTCTTTATCTGGAGCTACAATAAAGTTTACGGCCCCGCTGATTGTCATACCGCGCTGTAAGTCTGACCCTTCGTAGAATGGAGTGTAATCGTAACCAAAGAAAAGGTTTCGG
>JAEEWW010000043.1 GCA_016287815.1 Treponema sp.
GTTATCCACAGTTCAGCAGGTGCCATCAACGAATCAGATGTTACACTTGCTTCTGCCGATTCAAATGCAATTATCATCGGCTTTAACGTTCGTCCTACTCCAAAGGCAAAAGCTCTTGCAGAGCAGGAACAGGTTGATATCAGAAAATACAATATCATCTATAAGTGTGTTGAAGAAATTCAGGCCGCTATGGAAGGTATGCTTTCTCCGGATACAAAGGAACAGACAATTGGTGGCGTAGAAATCCGCAATACATTCAAAGTTCCAAAGATTGGAATCATTGCCGGTTGTTACGTTACAGACGGTGTTGTTAAACGCAACGCTATGGTTAACCTTGTTCGTGACGGAATCGTTAAATATACAGGTAAAATTGCTTCCCTTAAACGCTTTAAGGACGATGCAAAAGAAGTTGCAGCCGGATTTGAATGTGGTTTGAGTCTTGAAAACTGGCAGGATATTCAGGTTGGTGACCACCTTGAAGTATTTGAATACATTGAAGTTGCCCGCAAACTCGGTGATGAACTGCATGATGACCGCGCCGAAAATGAAAAGAAAGCTGCCGAAGCTCAGGCAAAGGCAATGGCCGCAGCCCAGGTTGCTGAAGCTGCTGAAAAAGAGCAGTTAGCTGCTGAAAAGGCTGCCGGAAAGGCAAAAAAAGCTGCTAAAGCTAAAAAAGAAGCTGAAGCAAAAGAAGCGGCTGCATCTGGAGATGCAGAATAGAGCAGATTTACAGCAGCCGTTCAGAGAATAATTTCTGAGTGGCGTTAAAAGGTTTTTTATGGGCGAATTTAGATTAATCAGGCTTGGAGAACAGCTTCGCGAAGAGATTTCGCAGATGATTCTCCGTCAGCAGATAAAAGATCCTCGGGTTTCAACTTTTTTAACAATAAATCATGTAGAAGTTGTACGTGATTTAAGTTATGCAAAGGTAATGGTTTCAAGCTTTTTACCGGAAGAACAGGTTAAAAAGGGAGTTGCAGGATTGCAGAGTGCTGCAGGATTTATCCAGACGACGATTGCAAAAAAACTGCGGATCCGGCAGTTTCCTAAACTGACTTTTGTTGCAGATAATTCTATAAAAGAAGGTTTTGCAATGGTAAAAAAACTGGAAGAACTTGAAGCGGAGGAAGCTTCTGCCAAAGGCGACAAACAAAGCGAATAATAATTCAGTGATTGTTCTGTTCGCGAAAAAGCCGGGCAGAACAAGTTTTTCTTCACTTTATACAATCAAAAAAGCTCTAAAAACTACAAAAGTAGGTCATACAGGAACTCTGGACAGTTTTGCGTCCGGGCTCCTTGTTGTGTGTGCAGGCTCTCTTACGCGTCTTGCCGGACGAATTACAGAGTTTGACAAGACTTATAAAGCCGTAATCAAATTTGGCGAAGAAACTGACACCTTGGAATGCACAGGAAAGGTTGTAAAAACAGCTCCTCTCCCGGTTTTTTCAGATTTGGAAAAAGCGTTTGAAAAATGGTCGGGTAAAATCATGCAGGTTCCGCCGGCTTTTAGTGCATTGCATTTAAACGGATCGCGTGCAAGCGATTTAGCCAGAAGCGGAAAAGCTGTTGAACTGGCTGCGCGTCCGGTTGAAGTTTTTTCTTATAAAATTATTGATACTCTTTTCGACGATGTTGAAAAGAAAAAGGTGCGCGCATGTCTTGCTGAATTTTCTGTTTCTAAAGGTACGTATATACGTGCGCTTGCACGCGACATAGCATATTCTTGCGGCAGTGCAGGACATCTTGCAGGCCTTTTAAGAACCAGGGTTGGAAATTTCAGGCTGGAAGATGCAGCAGGTTTTTCAGAACTTGAAGATTTTTCTGTAAAGTCTGTCATGGATGCAGCGCCGAAAACCGCCGAAAAACAGGATTCGGAAGAAAGCCTTATTCAGGAATGTATTGAAAAATCCCTCCCTATGACAAAGGACCTTGCATTACAGTGCGGTTTTTCATGTGCGGATTTAGTTCCTGGAGCTGAAAAACTTTTTGAAAACGGCGCAAAACTTACTAATAAGATGTTTAGTTCGGGTCGCGAATTAAAAACCAATGAAATAAAGAATTGCGAAATAAAACATAGCGGCGGTATTAGAAACGATAGTCAGATTGCTGTTTTTGATTCACAGCAAAAATTCTGCGGAATTTTAAATTGTGTTAATGGGAAATTATCTTATGGATATGTTGTTCCAAAAGCTTCTAAGGTGTAAAGTAAAGGGCAACTTTAAGGCGCAAAAATGACGATTTTTACTTGGGATGCAATTTTACAATTCATAAACGGAACATCACCTATACCACTTCCGCCGTTTTTTTCAAAAGGAACGGCACTTACGATTGGAAGTTTTGACGGACCTCACATCGGCCACGCTAAATTAATAGAAGCTATTTTGAATCAGAAAAAAGAAAACGGATTTGCCCCTGGTGTCCTGACATTCCGGCGCCCGCTGACAGGTTACAAAAAAGGGGCGGCTTATAAAGGAGATGTTTCAACTCTTGCCCAGAGATTACAGTCTTTTAAAGAGCTTGGGGTAGCATTTGTTGTAGTAATTGACTTTTCTGATGAATTTTGTAAAATAGAAGGACGTGTTTTTTTAGAGTATCTGGTGAAATTTCTTAACATGAAGTTTATAGCTGAAGGAAAGGATTTTCACTGCGGGTATCGTGGTTCTACAGGAATGGATGAGATTTGTTCTTTTGCAGAACAAAACGGAATAAAAGCGGAAATTGTTCCGCCTGTTTTGTATGGAGAAGAGCGGGTTAGTTCTTCCAGAATCAGGGAAGATGTCTTGAACGGAGATTTTGCTCCCGTAAATTACATGCTTGCCCGTCCTTACAAACTTGATTGTCTTGGATTAGACTGGAAGGTTGAGGAAAAGGAAAACACGGTTTACTATTCGGCAGTAAAAAATCTGCTTCAGGTAATTCCTGCTGAAGGTAAATATCCGGTCAGGGTATTAATGTCCGATAGTTCAGAAATGAACAGCTGTAGAAGTGAACTGATTGTGGAATCTCAATTTCTTCGCCTTCAGGTTTCACAAACGGCAAACAATTCTATAGTTCGGGCAATAGAATTTATATAAGGACATCTAAAAAAACTCGCTTTCAGCGTTTTTTAGATGTCTGCGAGTTTTAATTCGTTTTAATAGCACGAATTAAAACATCGCTTTATCAGAGTTACCTCTAAAAACTTAAGTTTTTAGAGGTTCCAAAATTATTTTTAAGAGAGGCTTAGAATGGCACTTACAAAAGAAACATCTGCTTCAATCGTTAGCAGATTTGGTGCAAATGAAAATGACACCGGTAACACAAAAGTTCAGATTGCTTTGCTTACTGAACGTATCAAACAGCTTACAGCACATGTACAGCACTTCCCGAAGGATTCAAGTGCAAAACGCAGCATGATGAAGCTTGTTGGACAGCGCAGAAGCATGCTTAAGTATCTTGAACGCCGTGATTTGGAAACATATCGTAACCTTATCAAAGAATTAGGATTACGCAAGTAGTTTTAGTTAATAACGCCTGTTGGTGTTGCAGCCGCACGCACCGCAGGCTTTTTTTTATGCGGCAGTCTGTCTGCTCCGCATTCAGGCTTATAAATAGGAAGCTTCTAAAAACTTCAGCTTTTAGAAGCAACTTTAAAATGCGATGTTCTGAATCGCGCAATTTTGCGATTCGGAACTCGACGTCTTCTCTAAAGAGAATTTTAGAGAAGACAAAAGAACTATAAAGAAGTAGAAGGAAAGAATGGTAGAAAGAGTAACGTACAAGCTTGGCGACGACGAGCTTATCCTTGAAACAGGAAAAATTGGAAAACAGGCTAATGGTTGTGTTTATGCACAGTATGCAGGAACAGCTATTATTGCAACAGTATGTGCGTCAAGTGATGCTACGGAAGGAATGGATTTTGTTCCTGTAACCGTTGATTACAACGAAAAATTTTATGCTGCCGGAAAAATCCCTGGTGGCTTTGTAAAGAGAGAAGGTCGTCCGAAGGATAAAGAAATCCTTGTTTCACGTCTTATCGACCGCCCGATGCGTCCTCTTTTTGAAGTATCTTTTGGACGCGAAATTCAGATTGTTCCGACATGTGTTTCAACAGACGGAGTTCACACTCCTGATATTCTGGCTGTAATTGCATCATCTGCTGCAGTTACAATTTCAGATATTCCGTTCCACGGACCGGTTGCAGCATGTCGTGTTGCATATATTAATGGTGAATATGTAATTAATCCGACTTTCCAGCAGATTGAAAAGGCAGAACTTGAAATTGTTGTTGCCGGAACTGCAGAAGGTTTTACAATGGTTGAAGGTGGCGCACACGAAGCTTCTGAAGAAGTTATGCTTGGCGCGCTTGCAAAGGCACAGGGCTTTATTACAGAAATGTGCCACCTGCAGGAAGAACTTCAGAAAAAATGCGGAAAAGAAAAACTTCCGCTTGCTCCGCTCAATGTTGTTCTTGAAAATGCAGAACAGATTGAAGCAGAAGCAACACCTCTTTTGAAAGAAGCATGCTTCCGCGACGGAAAAATGAACCGCGGTAAAGCAATTAAAGCAGTTAAAAAGCAGGTTTCAGAAAAATACGCTGCACAGCTTGAAGACGAACATCAGAAAAAGCTTTTTGATGCTCTGTTCGATGATATCCAGTATAAATTGCTCCGCAAATCAATTATTGAAGACGGTGTTCGTATCGACGGCCGCAAATGCGATGAAATCCGTCCTATTACATGCGAAACAAATATTCTGCCACGTCCTCACGGATCTGCATTGTTTACACGCGGTGAAACACAGTCTCTGGCTGTTACAACATTGGGTACAGCATTGGATGAACAGGTTTACGATGATATCGACGGCGACAGAAGTGAACACTTTATCCTTCACTACAACTTCCCGCCATATTCTGTTGGCGAAGTTGGACGTCTTGCAACAGGCCGCCGCGAAATCGGTCACGGAAACCTTGCACGCCGTTCATTGGCTCCAATGGTTCCAAGCCGTGAAGAATTCCCGTATACAATCCGTGTAGTTTCAGAAATTATGGAATCTAACGGTTCCTCTTCTCAGGCTTCAACTTGTGGCGGATGTCTTTCTATGCTTGCCGCAGGCGTTCCAATGAAGAAAATGGTTGCCGGTATTGCAATGGGACTTATTACAGAACCTGAAGGCGACAATCCATACGGCCGCTACAAGATTTTGAGCGATATCCTTGGAGAAGAAGATCACCTTGGTGATATGGACTTTAAGGTAGCCGGAACAAAAGACGGTATTACCGGTTTCCAGATGGATATTAAGATTGCCGGTGTAACAACAGAAATTATGAAGAAAGCTCTGGAACAGGCTCGTCAGGGACGTCTTCACATTCTTTCTATTATGGAAAAATGTATCGACAAACCTGCACCAATCAGCCAGTATGCTCCAAAGATTCTTTCTATGAAGATTCCTGTAGACAAAATCGGTGCATTGATTGGACCTGGCGGAAAGAACATCAAGGCTCTTTGCGCAGATTACGGTGTAACAATCAATACAGATGATGACGGAACAGTTACAATTTACGGAAAAACAGGCGAAGCTGCTGAAAAAGCAAAGAAAGCTGTTAAAGGCATTACAGAAGATCCGGAAGTTGGAACAATTTACAATGGTACAGTAAAGCGCATTATGGACTTTGGTGCCTTTGTAGAAATCCTTCCGGGAAAAGAAGGTCTCTGTCACATTTCTAAACTTTCACGCAGCCGCGTAAGCAAGGTAACTGACGTTCTTAAAGAAGGTCAGCAGATTCCTGTTAAACTTCTTGAAGTTGACAAAATGGGACGTTTGAACCTTTCTTACATCGATGCAATCGAAGAACAGAAATAAAATTGTTATGCTGCCTGAGCGCACATAGCACATAAAACATGAAAAATCAAAATCCGCGGGCTTTACGGTTCGCGGATTTTTTTTATGCTTTTGATTCTTTTTGCTTCGTGCTGAATAAGTGAATAAAATCCACAGGTTTTATTATTCTGTGGATTTTTTTTTACTGTGGTGTTAGCATAAAAAACAAGAATATGAATATTTTTAATATTATCGGTCCTGTTATGATTGGACCTTCAAGCTCTCATACTGCCGGTGCCGTCAGGATAGGGCGTGTTGCAAATAAAATTCTGGACGGTGCGCTGCCTGCAGAAGTTAAAATTGAACTGTCTGGTTCTTTTGCACGCACTTATTCCGGACACGGAACTGACAGGGCTATTCTGGCAGGAATTATGGGCTACAAAAGCGACAGCCCTGAAATAAAAGATGCGTTTTCCATTGCAAAGCAGAAGAACTTAAAATACGAAATAATTGCGAAAGATATCCCGGATACTCATCCGAATACGGCACGTATAAGTATTTTGTGCCAGGACGGAAAAAAAAGGCTTGTGCAGGGCGAAAGTATTGGCGGCGGTAATATCAGGATTACGCAGATAGATGATATGAAGGTTGATTTTTCTGGCGAAAACAATACGCTTCTGGTTCTGCATTATGATAAACCGGGACTTGTAGCGGCTGTAACAAGCCTTATGTTTGAAGAATACAAAACCATGAATATTGCAACTTTTCAGCTTACAAGAGCATTTAAAGGCGGGCCTGCAATGATGACAATTGAAGTTGACGGGCAGGTTCCTGAAACTTTAAGGCAGGAAATAAAAAAAATACCTGATGTAATTAATATTTTACTTATAAAGGCGATATAAAATGTTTGCATATAAATCTATAGAAGAACTTGTAAAAACAGCGCAGGCTCAGGGCAAAAAGTTAAGCACCTTAATTATTGAAGATCAGGCACTTGAAATGGAACAGAGTGTTGAAGAATTATTTTCTAAAATGGATGCTGATTTTGAAGTTATGCTTGAATCTGTTAAAGAAGGACAAAAAAAGGAACAAAGATCAATGTCCGGGTTAACAGGCGGCGAAGGCTTTAAGATGAAGGATTATTCGGAAAAAACAGGAGGCGGCCTTTGCGGCAATTTTATTTCAAAAGCCATGAGCCGCGCCCTTGCCGTTTCCGGATGTAACGCTTCTATGGGAAAAATCGTAGCGTCTCCTACCGCCGGCAGCTGCGGAATTTTGCCCGGCTGCTTAATTTCTGTTTACGAAGATAAGAAAATACCGCGTAAAGATGTTGTTATGTCGCTGTTTACTGCCGGCGGTTTCGGCATGGTAATTGCAAATCAGGCAAGTATTTCTGGTGCGGAAGGCGGGTGTCAGGCAGAATGTGGCAGTGCTTCTGCTATTGCGGCCGCCGCCCTTGTGGAACTTATGGGGGGCACGCCCGCCCAAAGCGCAGATGCCTGTGCCATAGCAATTTCAAACCAGCTTGGACTTGTATGCGATCCCGTTGCAGGACTTGTAGAAATTCCGTGTATAAAGCGTAATGCCGCTGGCGTGATGATTGCTTTTTCTGCGGCAGACATGGCTCTTGCAGGTATTAAGTCTGAAATTCCTGTTGACGAATGTATTTGTGCAATGCATCAGGTAGGGCAGTCTTTACCGTCTGCATTAAAAGAAACCGCTTTGGGCGGGCTTGCTTCTACGCCTACGGCCCTTGAATTGCAGAAAAAAGTATTTGGTAAATAAATCAGTAAAAATTATTTAAGAATATTCTGCTCGTTTTTTAATTTTATCTGTAATTTTCTCTCTTTTAGGCCTATTTGGTAAAAATTAAGCAAAATTTAGCATGAATTTCAATAATTTTTTTAATTATTTGTGTGACAAATCCAGATATGCATGTTAAATTATTTATAACAAAGAAAGCAGAAAACTAAAGGCTTTCTAATTGCCAAAAACGAGGAGGAATTAACATGAGAAAAATTGTATTATTTTCACTTTTAGTATCATTGTTATTGGTTTCCTGCGGAAAATCATCCCAGGGAAATAAGGCAAGTTCTGGTGGTTCCGGACACAAGAAGGAACTTATTATTGGTACGGCGGTAGATATCAATAATCTGAATCTTCAGAAACAGTCAGATCAGATAAACAACATCTGTCTGAAACTTACACATCAGGGACTTTTCCAGCTTGATGAACAGAACAACCGCATTCCGTGTCTTGCAACAGAAGCAAAATGGATTGATGACAAGACAATTGAAATTTCACTTGTTCACAATGCGTGTTTCTCTGATGGCTCTCCGTTAACTGCAAAAGACGTAAAATTTACTTTTGACATGGCATTAAAAAATCCTGTAGCTTCAAATCTTACAGGTCTTATTTCTACTGATATTGTTGATGATTATACAGTAAGAATGAACATGCAGGGATATTCAAACGACTATCTTATGAGTTTAACATATATTCCTTTTGGAATTCAGTCTAAGGCTGCTTATGACAGTGGAAAGGAAGAACCCTGGCTCATCGGTTCAGGTCAGTATGTATTTGACAAATGGGTAGAAGGTGAATATTCAACTTTTGTTAAAAATGAAAAATACTGGGGAACAAACCCGGGAATTGCAGAACGCATTACATTTAAGCCTTTGCTTGAATCTTCAAGCCGTGTAATTGCATTACAGAACGGTGAAATTGATGTTTGTATTGACCCGCCTGTAGATGAACTTGAACTTTTGAAGAAGTCTAAGAATGTTACAGTACACGAACAGGCTGGAACTCGTTTGTTCTACTTTGGTGTAAACTGTACTAAAAAACCGTTTGATAACGAAAAAGTTCGTCAGGCAATTGCATGTGCAATTGACCGCAATTCTGTTATGCAGGCTGCCGTAAAAGGCAAGGGAACTCCACAGACAACAATCTTAAACCGCGGTCTTTGGGGATTCTATGATGAAATGCCTGGCTTTAACTACGATGTAGAAAGAGCTAAAAAACTTCTTGCAGAAGCAGGTTATGCAAACGGATTTAACACAACAATTACAATTGCAAACTCTTCTCCATACACAGCAATTGCTCAGGTAATCCAGGCAAACATGAAGGCTGTTGGAATTAATGTTGAAATAAAAACAATGGAAGATGCAACATTAAAGGCAACATGTAAGGCTGGTACACATGAAATGTTCCTGTGGAGATGGAACGAAACAATCCGTCCGGACTGTGTATACCGTGATTTGTTCTATACAGGAAGCGGTTCAAACTTCCATCACTATGCTGATAAAAAAGCTGATGTTCTTGTTGATAAGGTTCTTACAGATCGTGACCTTGACCAGCGTAAGAAAGACAGTATTGAACTTCAGACATATCTTGTAAATGCATGTCCTCAGGTTCCTCTTTACATTGCAAATCTTGTAATCGCTTACAACAGCAACCTTGTTATGCCGTTCTTCCGCTCTGGCGGAGACCATGAATGGTTTAACGCATACGTAAAAGAATAAAACTTGACGGTTCGGAGCGAAGCTCCGCAATGCATACAGGCAGCTATGCTGTCTGTGTAAACTATTGAACAAAGGGGCAAAAGTTGCGGCATGAAAATGTAAATGCCCCTTTGTTCTTCTTCATCAAAATTTAAAATGGAGAATCTTAAATGCTGAAATATATCATTAAGAGAATTCTTCTTATGATTCCGGCAATTCTGGCAACGTCTTTTATAATTTATTTTGCCATGAATATGACTGGTGGAGATCCTGCTCTTACTATTGCCCCTGAAAATGCTACCGAAGCCCAGCTTGAGCAGATTAGGATTGAACTTGGTTTAAAAGATCCTCTTTTAGTCCGCTATGGAAAATACATGCTGGGTATGCTTAAAGGTGATTTGGGCAAAAGCTATGTAACAAAAAAAGATGTATTTAAAACTTATATGGACCGCCTGCCTAATACTTTGGAACTGGCCTTTTCTGCGGTTCTTATTGCAACGCTTATTGCAGTTCCGTTAGGAATTTATACTGCCATTCATCAGAATACATGGAAGGATACTGGTGGAATGGTTTTTGCCTTGTTCGGTGTTTCTATGCCGAATTTCTGGCTGGCTTTGATGCTGATCCTTCTTTTTTCAGTTCAGCTGCAATGGTTTCCTTCCGGCGGTAAAGGCGGAATAAATACTTTGGTTTTACCGGCTGTAACGGTTGGACTTGGTTTTGCAGCCCTTATTACGCGTACAACAAGAAGTGCAATGCTTGACGTAATCAGACAGGATTACATGACGACAGCTCGTGCAAAAGGTGCAGGGGAGCGCAATGTTATTTTTCAGCACGGTCTTCGCAATGCGCTGATTCCTATTATTACTGTAATCGGTATGCAGCTTTCCAATGCGCTGACAGGTTCCGTACTTGCAGAAACTGTATTTTCATGGCCTGGAATCGGACGCCTGATAGTTGATTCAATTTCTAAGCGCGATACTCCTATGGTAACGGGTGCAATTATTATGTCGTGCGTTCTTATGTGTGTTGTAAATCTTTTAATTGATTTGATTTACGCTTTCTTTGATCCGCGTATAAAAGCTCAGTACGCTAAAAAAGGATGATTATTATGGCAGATAAAGAAAATGACGTTAAAGCGGTAAAAAGCCGTTCGCTTTTGCAGCAGACATGGCACAGGCTTTTAAAAAATAAAGGCGCTGTAATAGGCATGATTTTCCTGCTGGCACTTATAATTGTTTCTCTGCTTGCAGGATTTATTTACGATTACGACAAGGATATTATTGCGATTGACGTAGCAAACGCCTTGCAAAAACCATCGCTAAAACATCTTTTTGGAACTGACAATCTTGGCCGTGATATTTTTGCGCGTATCATTTACGGCGCGCGCTACTCTCTTGCAATAGGAGTTGGGGCAGTTTCTATTGGTCTTGTAATAGGAATAACTTTAGGCGCAATTGCAGGATTTTATGGTGGGCTTGTAGACCAGATTATAATGCGCGTTGTAGACGTATTTTATTCAATTCCGAACATTATGATTGCGGTTGTAATTGTTTCTTTGCTTGGAACAAGTACTGTAAATCTTCTGATAGCGTTGTGCTTTACCTGCGCCACAAGCTTTACCCGTATAGCGCGCGCCGCGGTAATGACTATCCGTGACCAGCAGTATGTTGAAGCTTCTTATGAATTAGGTCTTCCTACATGGAAGATAATTCTAAAGCATATTCTTCCAAACTGTCTTTCTCCGATTATTGTTCAGGTAACTCTTTTAATCGGTACAACAATTATTGCAGCTTCTTCGCTTTCCTTCCTTGGAATAGGCGTTCCTTCTCCTGCTCCTGAATGGGGAGCAATGCTTTCTGAAGGACGCAAATATGTTCGTGTTGCAGGCTACATGTGCGTAACACCTGGAATTGCAATCATGCTTACGGTTCTTGCCTTAAATCTTTTAGGTGACGGTCTGCGTGATGCTCTTGATCCAAAAATGAAAAAATAGGGTAGAAATATGTCGGAAACTGTACTTGAGGTTAAAGACCTTGTTGTAAATTATCAGACTGACGACGGCTGTGTTGAAGCCGTTAATGGTCTTTCATTTTCTCTTGCAAAAAAACAGACTTTGGGACTTGTAGGCGAAACTGGAGCCGGAAAGACAACTACGGCACTTTCTATTCTGCGCCTTATTCCAAATCCACCGGGAAAAATTATAAGCGGTTCAATTACACTTAACGGCAGGGATGTTCTTGCCATGAATCAGGAAGAACTTGAAAAAATGCGCGGCACTGATGTTGCCATGATTTTTCAGGATCCGATGACCGCTTTAAATCCAGTTATGACCGTTGGTGAACAGATTGCTCAGGTTTACATGCTGCATGAAAAAATCGGTAAAAAAGAAGCTTTTGAGAAAGCAAAGGATATGCTTAAACTTGTAGGAATTGCAGAAAGCCGCGCCTATGATTATCCGCACCAGTTTTCAGGCGGAATGAAGCAGCGTGTAATTATTGCAATTGCACTTGCATGTAATCCGCAGCTCCTTTTGGCTGATGAACCGACAACTGCGCTTGATGTTACGATTCAGGCTCAGGTTCTTGAATTAATCCGCGAACTTATTCAAAAACGCGACATGTCCATGGTTTTAATTACCCATGATTTAGGCGTAGTTGCAGAAGTTTGCGACAATGTTGCCGTAATGTATGCCGGCCGCATTGTGGAAATTGGAACTGCCTGGGAAATTTTCAACGAAACTGCCCATCCTTATACTGAAGGACTATTTGATTCGCTTCCAAATTTAAAGCAGCGTGGCGAAGAGCTTGTTCCTATAAAGGGAATGATGCCTGACCCGACTAATCTGCCGAAAGGCTGCGCATTCTGTCCGCGCTGTCCGTATGCAACGGAAAATTGTTCAAAAGCCGTGCCACAGATGCGCCATTTAGGCGGAACTCACTATGTTTCCTGTGCAGCGTATGAACATGCAGGCTTTAAACTGAGGGGGAAATAATGGGAAAAGTTTTACTTGAAGTTCAGAACCTTACAAAATATTTTTCAACTCCTGCAGGACAGCTGCATGCTGTAGACGGAGTTAATTTTAAACTTGAAGAAGGCAAAACCTTAGGAATTGTAGGCGAATCCGGCTGCGGAAAATCTACTACCGGACGCGTCATCCTGAAGCTTATAGAACCTACTGCCGGAAAAATCATTTTTGACGGACAGGATATAACCAATTACAGCCGCGGAAAAATGCGTCCGCTCCGTACAAAAATGCAGATGATTTTTCAGGATCCTTTTTCGAGCCTTGATCCAAGACAAACTGTTTCGCAGCTTATCGCCGAACCGATTATCGAACACAAGCTTATACATGGCAAGGCCGCTATCGAAAAGCGTACGCTGGAGCTTATGGAAACAGTAGGACTTGCGCCGCGCCTTATGAACACATATCCGCACGAACTGGACGGCGGCCGCCGTCAGCGTATCGGAATTGCACGTGCACTTGCCGTAAATCCAAAGCTTATTGTCTGCGATGAACCTGTAAGTGCGCTTGATGTTTCAATTCAGGCACAAATCCTTAATCTTCTGAAAAAGCTTCAGAAAGACCTTGGTTTAACGTACATATTCATTACGCACAATCTTGCCGTTGTAAAATATTTTTCTGACGATATTGCCGTTATGTATCTTGGTCAGCTTGTAGAAAAAGCTCCTTCTGATGATATTTTTGCAGAACCGATGCATCCGTACACAAAGGCTCTTCTTTCTGCAATTCCTGTTCCGCGCGTTACAAAAGAAAAGGTAAAACGCCAGCTGATTCGCGGGGAAGTTACAAGCCCTGTAAATCTTCCGGACGAATGCCGCTTTTTAAAACGCTGCGACGAATGTGATAAAAATAACGAGCAGATTTGCCGTGCAAAAAATCCGGAATTGCGTGAAATAAAACCGAATCATTTTGTTGCGTGCAGCTGTGTAAAATGAGGTTTGCTTATGAAGACAAAAAATTATGGTCATAGAGGATACAGTTCAAAATATCCAGAAAATACAATGCTTTCTTTTAAGAAGGCCGTTGAAGCCGGAGTTGACGGAATAGAACTTGACGTTCAGCTTACAAAAGATAATCAGGTTGTAATTATTCATGATGAGCTGGTTGACCGCACTACAAACGGAAAGGGCAAGGTAAAGGATATGACATTGAGCGAACTTCAGTCGCTTGATGCGTCATCTGTTTTTGCCGGCAAGTATGGTATAAACAAAATTCCAACATTGGAAGAATATTTTGAATATGTAAAAGATCTTCCGATTATTACAAATATCGAAATGAAAACCGGTAAATACGAATATAAGCCTATGGAAAAAATGGTTTACGATATGATTTGCCGCTACAAGCTTCAGAAAAAAGTTCTTATTTCAAGCTTCAACCATTATACAATCCTGCGTATGAAAGAATTTGCGCCGGAACTTGAATATGGATTTTTAACCGAAGACTGGATTATCGATGTCGGCAATTACCTAAAAAAATACGGCGTACAGAGCTTTAACCCGGACTTCCATAATCTTATACCGGAAGTTTTAAAACAGGTTCAGGATTTGGGAATCGCGATAAACTGTTACACTGTAAATGATGAAGAAGATGTAATTGCTCTTGCAAAAGCCGGTGTAGACGGAATTATCGGCAACTACCCGGAACGCACGGCTCAAATCCTAAAAAAGTTCTATAGTGAAAAATAATTTAAAATACGGCCGTACAAAAGTTTTGGTATTGCAATACAAAAGTTTTTTTATTGCAATGAATGAGTTTAAAGATTGCAATACAAAAGTTTTTGCATTGCAATGAACGAGTTTAAAGATTGCAATACCAAAACTTTGGCATTGCAATGAAAAAGTTTTTGCATTGCTGTACAAAAGTTTTTTCATTGCAATAAATTTAAAAAATTAGTGCCGTTCATTGACACTGTTAACTACTATACTTTGGTACAGAAAAATTAACCAAACAACAATACTAAAGAGAAGTAGAATCATGATTACAGGCTTTCCAAGTCCCGCTCAGGGCTATGAAACAAACGGTATAGATTTAAATAACGAACTCATAAAACATCCTGCTGCAACTGTTCTTATGCGGATAGACAGCAATCATTACACAAACATGAGCATATATAACAATGACATTTTAATTATAGACAGGGCAAAAAAAGTTAATCAAAACTCACTTGTAGTCTATGAATCTGACGGAGAGTTTAACTTAGGAAGGGTTTACAACTTAAAAGGCGAAACGTTCATTACAGGAGTTGTAACCCATGTAATTCATACGGTTAAAGAATCATTATCAATTTAAGCTTTTCGCCAAAAGACTTTTTTACATGCTGATATAAACTTATAAAGCCGCACTTTCGTACAAAGCAAGATTTTTATTTTTATCTATTATTTTCTTCCCTTTTCTACCACTCAAACCGAGCCCAGCGGTCGTTCATTTTTGGCAGCAGTTTTGCAAAAAGCCGGCCGCGAACTGAGTGTTTTTTCATTTCCTCGTTAAAGCTGTGCTCTTCCACAAAACGGATTCCCTCGCACAGGTCAGCAATTTCCTGACCGCTCCTGGTACCGCTTTTAAAGACCGCATTCGTGTTTTTTACAGTGTCGTGGTATTTCTGATTTTTGACCATGAGGGGATTGTTCTGCTCGGCAATCAGAGTTCCGCCCGGGAAATTTGTTTTTAAAACAGCAAGAAGTTTTGCAATTTCTTCCAGGGTAAGATACATAAAAAGCCCTTCGGCAAGAAAAAGCACTTTACAATTCCTCTTTGAAATTTCTGCCTTTACAGATGCGCACCAGTCTTCCTCAAGCACACTGCCTGAAATCATACAGACCCGCTCCCGCTCATCAAAAACTTTCTTCCTGAGCTCGATTGAATCCGGTAAATCAAGGTCAAACCAGAAGATAGAACCATTATCTATCCTGGAAAAACGGTTGTCAAAGCCTGCTCCCATGTTCACGATTACCGCCGATGGATTTTTTTCGATGAAATCTTTCACCATTTTATCCAGCATTACAGTTCTTGCAATGACTCCTTCATGCGACATGAATTTATCAAATGGCTTAGTATCAATTCCGAGTTTTTTTATCATTTCGACTGCAATTTCGTCCCGGACACGTGGATTTTTACGAAGGCTTTCGCTTGCCTTGATTGCCACAGGAATCAGGGCAGTTGTCTCAACATCACCAAGATTAATAGTCATTTTTCTATTCCCCCAAAAAAAGCGGCTGTCCCAGAAATTAACACTTCACTGGACAGCTTTTTTATTTTTTTATATTTTGCTATTTCAATTTTGTTCAATATTTTTAACCTCTAAAAAAATATGCAAGTTTGATGAAGCATTTTCCTTACACTGCAGAAGAGGAACTCTTCCTCAGCAAACTTGCAAAAGACCCGATGTGGCTAATATTGGGATGTTAGTTGTAGATAACACAGGTTAGTGTACGCTTTGTGGAAGAATCTGTCAAGGACAGCTTTTTTCGCCATATTTCCGTCTCTTACAGTTTCCGGCTGACGGCCTTTTTGCGGCTGGCAGATGAAAAGAGAATTCTTAAGCCCGAATGTTACGACGGATATTAATTGTATTCCTGTGGTTGATTAGCAGTTTATACATATCCGTATAAAATCCTATCTTTTAACGTTATTTTATGATAAAATAAGAGAAAACGAATTCAAGTAAAAGTTTTATACCGACGCTTTTTGCAGCCTAAGACTTTTATCAAAGATCCGTATAATATTTGTTATACGGACACGCCACTGGCGTGGTAGAAAAAGTAAACTAAAAATTTAAATATTTTAAGTTGTAAAATTTATTAGGATTATATATGGCAATACTAAAAGCAAATGATGGTTTTGAAATTGAATTACGATTAAAACTCGGAATTCAACAACATGATTATGGATTAAGTATAACCTTAAAAAAAGACGGAAAACCATATCTAATTCCAGAATCTAAAAATGAACATTGTGATCCTATAGATTATGAAAATTATCGAATGATGGATTATGAATATCATGGTTCTGATAAGATTTTTCCAACTATTAGAGAGTATGCCTTAAACATTAAAAAGAATAATTTAAAACATGCTTTTGGATTCTGTTGTTGGCCTGATGAATATATAACAATGTCCTTTTCAAATGATGAAAAGTCAGATGTTGTTTCAGTAAAAATCGTATATGATTATTGGGCTCTTGATGAAATAAAGTTTAAGGAATTTGGAATTATTGATGGGAATTTCAGTTTTACAACAACAAAAAATGACTTTATAAAATTTTACGAAGATTTGGAAAATGAATTTTCTATCGAAAAAAATCCTAAGCGTGTTTTGTTAAAATCAGAAGATGCTTCTGAAGAACCTTTTGAAGACGAAAAGAAAATTATAAAAAAACAAAAAAAGATAGATACAGACAATCCTGTTATTATAATTGATGAAGAGCTTTTTTCTCTCAAAAAACAAAAAGGAAATTATGAAGCAATAATTAAAGAATTAAGTAATAGTTATTATATAGTAATATTTTGCAAGTCAAAAAATACAGATATATTTAATGATAATGAAAAAATAATAAAATTGAAAAAAAAGTACTATCCTAAAAATGAACAAATTATTTATTTAAGAGATGAAAGATCCTCATTAAGTATTTATTGTTGTTTAGATAGATATATTACAAGTATTTGGTTTTCAGATTGTTGTAAAAAAGATTGGAATATTGTCTTGCAAAAAATCCAGGATTGTATAATAAATCCACCACCATTAACTAATTTAAGTGATGATGATGGAACTTGTACATATGCTATATTTTAGAAAACAGCATAACAGCGATTAGACTGACAGCTTACAGAGCCGAAAAAAATGAAAGAATTATTAGATAGATTAGAGAAATTTTCGGAATTTGATAATCCTTGCTCTTATATAAAATCTGAATATGTAGATTTTGAAGAAGTCTATTATCACTATTTACAATACTATAATAACATAGAAAATTCTTTTTTTGATAATTTTTGGAATTCAGATTTAGAAAAGTATCTAATTCAACTAATTGACTGTTTGGGGTATCATTGGAAGTATTACGTCTTTGATTTATTTAATTCTGTTTTCCAAAAATATGAAATAGAATATTTTACTGATAAGTTTATTGCTGAATCTTCAAAAACAATTAAGGAATATTTTAAAAATAATCCCAAGGAAATATTTTATCCTAATTTTGAAAAATATCCGAAAAATTGGAAGACTGTTTTTAGAAATTTACCACCCTCTCCTGAATTGGTTTCTGAATATTTTTATAATGATTTGTCAGATTATCTAACCTCAAAAGGCATAAAATTAATTTTTGACAAAAAAGTTTCAATACGAGTAAGAACAAGACGAAGTAAAGCTACAGGAGAAATTTTTTCTGATGTGAAAAATTGTGGTGATATCGAACTACAAAATTTTAAAATTTATTACTCTTACACAGATTTTGATATTTTTAAAAGAATTGGTTCTGATGAAAATGTAAAAGAGAGTATTAAGGAACTTCGCAAATTATTTGATTTTCTAAAATTTATTCCAAAAGAAAATGCTACTTGCAAATCAATTTATAAAGATATTGGAATAGAAAAATATGCTACTTTTGTTAATATTGCAAAAAATTGTTATTGGCCTTCTCGTTATTCAGGTGTATATGGTAATTGGATGTCCGCAATAAAGGAAACAGGTTTTCTTGGCGATAATCCAATAATAAAAGGTTTTTATGGTTACAGAGTTCTTGCGAAAGACGGACATGTTTGTAATAGCCTAGCAGAAAAGATTATTGATGATTTTTTCTTTGATAATTTAATTGAACATGAAAAAGAACCAGCTTATCCAGAGAATATCAAAAGATTTGTTGG
Source organism: Treponema sp. (assembly GCA_016287815.1). Taxonomy (GTDB): domain Bacteria; phylum Spirochaetota; class Spirochaetia; order Treponematales; family Treponemataceae; genus Treponema_D. The sequence goes on from JAEEWW010000043.1 coordinate 18,182, forward strand.
AAAAAAAATTCGTGCGGATTGGAAAATAAAAGATTATTTTGTTGAGTATTTTGGATTACAAACAAATCCGGAATATGCAAAAAAAACAGATGTTAAAATAATGGCTTGTGATCTATTTAATGTAAAATTAATAAAATTGTTTCCTGGTGATGAAAATCATTTAGAAACAATTTTTAAAGAATTTATTTCAGTCTAACAAAGGTTATGTGGACGCCCGCACAGGGGCGCTTCCGAAGGAGAAAAGATGAAAAAAATAATCTCTATAATTATATTTTTATCTATAACTTTTAGTTCATTTTGTTTTGATTACAACAAAGATAATTTCTCCGTTGAACTAGATATAGAAACGCGTTTATTCGTTTATAAAGATAATATATACATTCTTGGGTGTTATGGTAAATTATGGTCAGATAAAAGGCCTGAGAAGATTGTAAATGAATTTGGTTTTGCAGAATTGCATATAAAAGAAAATCCATATTATGGTAATTTCAAAAAAAAATTAAAAGGTACTTATTTCCTTGATCTTAATGGCGAAATTATTTCTATAGATTTTTTTGATAATAATTATAATACTGAAGAAATAAATGACTTATACAAAAATGTTTATGGTGGTATTAAAAACATCAAAGCATCTTCTGAGCTAACAGAAACATTAAACAATAATAAAACTGTTTATTCAGTTGAAAATGTCCTTACAGTTGGAGCTGAAAGAACACTCGGACATTTTTTCAGAACTATAGGTTGTCCTTGGGTTCCAGATATTAAAATAGATAAGAATCCTTATATTGATTTCGAATTAAAGTTTGATGCAATATGTACAGTTCATATTCTTCCGGGATTTATTGATTTTGACCGACAGCATTTATGGAAACAAAATGCCAGACCAAAAACAATAGAAATAATAGATTTAGAAACATCAGAAAGTTTGGGCAAATATACAATTGATGACAGCATTAAATTCACAAGTATAAACCTACCTAGAAATGTAAAAAAAGTAAGGATTCGTTTTATTGATTTTTATCCCGGCACAAAGTATCAGGATCCGTGTGTCGCCGCAATATATTTTGGAACTGACAAATGGCCACAGAAGGGAAATTATGGAAAATCCACGTTTGAAAAAGATGGCTATTTTATAAAAAAATTAGAAAATCAAGAATAATCACATAACAAAGGTTCGTATATTTACACTATTGCTATGATTCTTTTCTTCATAGTTTATACACTTCTATTAAAAGAACCCATTATTCTAATCTATCTCTTATTTTTTGTTCCTGCTCTTTTAGATATGATCTTAATAACGCAGTATTCAAAATATAATGGTTTTTATAGTAATGGAATAGTAAACGGATCTTTTCTTGAGTGGAAAGAAATCTTTTCTTGGAAAAAAATAGATGAAGATAAATTATCTTTTTTAAAACAAGATGGATTAAGATTTGATATGGAGACTAACCTTAAACAGAAATTAATAATTGATTTTATGATAGAAAAAGGTATTCAGGAAGAAAAATAAAGAATATTTCATAAAGCAAGTCAAGCTTGCTTTATGAAATGAAATTGAACTTTAAGGTTTGGACAAAGAAGTGGTTGTACGCGGCTTTGCGCCGCTTGAACCAAATATAAATATCCGTTTGACATATACACGTAGCGCAGATATAATATACTTATGATAAAGAGTTTTGCGGATAAAGAAACGGAACTTATCTATAATCAGAAATTTTCAAAAAAGCTACCGAATACAATTCAGAAAGTAGCCTTACGAAAACTGATGATGATAGATAATGCAAAGTGCCTTGAAGATTTAAGAGTTCCACCAAGCAATCATCTTGAACAGCTTTCTGGAAACAGAAAAGGTCAGCATTCAATCCGCATAAACGATCAGTGGCGTGTCTGTTTTACAGAAAAAGACGGACATTATTACGATGTAGAAATTGTGGATTACCACTAGGAGTAGATTATGTCTGATTTTATCGAAACACCAACAATTGGAGAAATCCTCAGCGAAGAATTTCTTATTCCTCTTGGAATCTCTGCATATAAACTGGCGCAGGCAATAAATGTTCCAACTTCCCGTATTCAGG
>JAEEWW010000044.1 GCA_016287815.1 Treponema sp.
AAAATCGTTTTTGACGTAAGCCGGCTTGGTGGAATATGTTCCAAAGGCCTTACCCTAGAACCACGGCAGGGGAACGGCGGAATCCGCCTGTGGGAAACCCCTTCCGGACTTATCAACTCTATAGGATTAAACAATCCGGGTGTAAAACACTTTATAGAAAACGAAATGCCAGAAATGCTTAAGCTTGGAACTGTTGCAATTGCAAATCTTTCCGGCTCTACGCTTGAAACCTATGCCGAAGCTGCAAAGCTTTTAGATTCTACGCCAGTTCCTTTAATCGAATTAAACATTTCATGTCCTAACGTAAAAAAAGGCGGGGCCGCTTGGGGACTAACCTGTGAATCAGCGGTCGCTGCCGTAAAAACCGTAAAAGAAGTAACTAAAAAACCGATTGCCGTAAAACTTACACCGGCAGCCGCAAACATTGCAGAAATCGCACTTGCCTGTGTAGAAGCCGGAGCAGATGCCCTTGTAATTGCAAACACATTCCCGGCCGTTGCAATAGACATAGAAAGCGGCCGCCCAGTTTTCAACAATATAAAAGCAGGTTTAAGCGGCCCCGCCATCCGCCCTCTTGCCGTAAAAAATGTTTATGACGTTGCACTGGCGGTGAACACTCTGCCAAAAGAAAAGCAGGTTCCAATCATAGGTTCGGGCGGAATCGCAGAATGGCAGGATGCAGTTGAATTTATTATGGCTGGAGCAACTGCTGTTGAAGTAGGAGCCGGAACATTTATAAATCCGCTCGCAATGATTTCAATAATTGAAGGACTTTCGTCATTCATGCAGCGCAAAGGTTTTTCTTGCATTGAAGACTTCCGCGGCTGCGCCTTGTAAAATTGTACAAGCCTGCGGAAAAGCCCAGGTTTACGCATTTCTTCAGCATTTCTTCGTAGCAATTGAACATAAAATGTAAAAATGTTAAATTCATACTATGAATACACTTGTAGCACTTTGTGCTGTTGGCGCTGAACACGTTTTAGGAAACGAAATAAAACATCTCGGTTATAAACTTTCCGCCAGTTCTAAAGCCGGGAATGCTCCTGGCAGAGTAACTTTTACAGGCGATGACGATTCACTTTTCCGCTCAAATCTATGCCTGCGTACCGCAGACAGAATTTTTTTACAGGTCGCTTCGTATCAGGCTAGGGATTTTGACCAGCTTTTCGATGGTGTTTACGCAGTAAACTGGCAGGATTATTTTAAGAAAGACACAAAAGTTATTGTCGACAAAGTCCGCATTTACAAAAGCAAATTAAATTCTGAACATTCCATTCAGGGAATGGTTCAAAAAGCAATCTACAAAAAATTAGGTGATGTATGGCACATTTCTTCCATGCCGGAATCAGGCGAAGAAGCAAATGTCCGTGTTTATCTTGATGAAAACAATGCTTTAATTCTTTTGGATTTATCAGGCACCCCGCTTCACAAGCGCGGCTACAGAACTGATGGCGGAGTAGCCCCATTACGCGAAACAATGGCCTGCGTTCTTTTACAGATGATGATGTGGCGGCGTAAAATTCCTTTGCACGACCCTTTCTGCGGTTCAGGAACATTGCCGATTGAAGCTGCTCTATATGCATATAATGTCGCTCCGGGGCTTGGACGACGTTTTGCATTAGAAAACCTTGCTTTTTACAATCCGCAAAGAGCTCTTGAAATCCGCAAGGAAGAAGCTTCTAAAATCCGTACAGATGTTGAAGTAAGAATAACAGGCAGCGATATTGATCCTGCCGCCGTAGCGCGCTCACAGAAAAATGCCGAACATGCATGTGTAATGGCCGGCAGGGCTCTACAGCTTATAGGAAGCGATGCTCGGGTTATACGCCCTGATTTTACTCAGGCAGATTTTGCCGAATTACGCGCTCCATACCCGGAAGGGCTTTTACTGTGCAATCCTCCTTATGGTGAACGCCTTGGCGATGAAGAACAGGCAGAAAAACTATACAGAAATATGTCCGGTATTTTTACGGATTTTGCAGGCTGGGATATCGGTGTAATAACTTCTCACAAAAAATTCCAGGAATGTATAGGCCATTATGCAGATTTACTGAAAAGCCTTAAAGCCGGAAATCTTGAAACTTGTTTTTATATTTATAAGGAAGGAAAAAATGGCGATAGTCGTAGAACACGAAAAACGCAAGCACGAAATTCTTGAAAAATCTCTGGATGTTTTTACTGAAGAAGGATACGAAGACGTTACTTTTCAAAAAATTGCCGACAGATGCGGAATAACGCGCACAACTCTTTATATTTATTTTAAAAACAAACGCGAAATATTTTTGTGGAGCATAAAGCAGATGATGGCCGGGCTGCAAACAGGCCTTGTAGAAGCAAGCAAAGATACAAAATCTTCTGCCGCAGATTCTTTGTCAAAAACACTTATGATTGTTATGGACAGCTGCGAAAAAAACAAAAAACTTTTCGGTGTTATTCTGGACTATCTTCTACAAATAAAAAAATCAGGCTCAGATCCTGCTGAAAAAGTTCAGCGGCGTGTAATTCATTTACGCCATCTCTTAAGTACAATAATTATCCGCGGAATCAATTCCGGAGAATTCAGAAAAGTTCCTGTAAAAGAAATAAATGAACTTTTTTACAGCATAATCGAATCAGCTATTTTTAAACTTGCCGTACTTAATCAGGACAGTCTTGCAGAAACAAGAGAGATTTTAAACCTTACGATTGAAAGTCTAAAAGTAAAATAGAAAAGTCAAAATTATGGGAAAAAATATAACCTTTGTCTGTCATGGAAATATCTGCCGCTCACCTATGGCAGAATTTGTAATGAAACATCTTGTCCGCCAGCGTGGACTTCAAGGCTTTTGCATAACATCTTGCGCAACAAGTACAGAAGAAATCGGTAACGATGTTCACCACGGAACAAAACGTAAACTTGCACAGGTTGGAATCCCAGTTGAACACCGCGAAGCAAGGCAAATTACAAAAGCTGACTATGCAAACAATGATTTAATTATCGCAATGGATTATGAAAATCTGTATTATTTAAACAGAATTTTAGGCGATGATACAGAAAATAAAATTCATCTGCTGCTTGAATTTGCTCCGGAAAGTTACGATGGCGGTGTAAAATCACGGCATGGAAAAATAAAAGAAATTGCCGACCCATGGTACACAGGAAACTTTGACGATACTTTTGACGATGTTCTTGCAGGTTGCACCGGGCTTCTTGACTTTTTATGCAATAATTAATTATGATTTAGGTGATTTTTACACTTTGACGATTTTTGTCAAAATAAATCATACAATGTCGTTATTCGTTGCCTCCGTGCAACGCCGCTGCCGCGGAGGCTTTATAGGAGATTTTTATGATTATTAAACCAATGATTCGCAGTAACATCTGTATCAACGCACATCCAATCGGCTGTGCAAAAGAAACAGAACATCAGATTGACTATGTACTTTCTAAAAAAGCAAAACGCAATATCAAATCTGTAAAAGAAGGCGGAAAAGGTCCGGCTCTTGCTTTGGTACTCGGCTGTTCCACAGGATACGGGCTTGCAAGCCGCATTACAGCAGCCTTTGAATACGGCGCCGACACAATCGGTGTTTCTTACGAAAAAGAAGCTTCTGAATCTCGTGGCGGCACACCAGGCTGGTACAACAACATGGCCTTTGACAGAGCTGCAAAAAAAGCTGGCCTTACATCAGTAACATTAAACGCTGATGCATTCTCTCACGAAACAAGAGCCGCCGTAATTGAAGAAATTAAAAAGCTCGGCAAAACCGTTGATTTAGTTGTTTACAGTCTTGCAAGCCCTGTACGCGTAGACCCGGACACAAAAGAAATGTACAAATCCGTAATTAAACCAATTGGAAAAGTATATTCTGGCACAAGCGTTGACATGATGACAGGAAAGCTTACAGAAGGCTCAACAGAACCTGCAAACGAAGAAGAAATTGCAAACACCGTAAAGGTAATGGGCGGTGCAGACTGGGCATTGTGGATCAAAGCGCTTGCAGAAGCCGGAGTTCTTTCTCAGGGCGTTCGTACAGTTGCCTACTCTTACATCGGACCTGAACTCAGCCACGCAATTTACCGCGACGGAACAATCGGTGAAGCAAAAAAAGACCTTGAAAAAACAGCATTAAACCTTAACGAACAGCTTTCTTCAGCTTTGGGCGGAGCAGCTTTTGTTTCGGAAAATAAAGGTCTTGTTACACGCTCAAGCGCAGTAATTCCGATTATTTCCCTTTACCTTTCTATAATGTTCAAGGTTATGAAAGAAAAAGGAACACACGAAGGCTGTATCGAACAGATGGAACGCCTTTTTGCAGAACGTCTTTACACAGGCGAAAACAGCGCAGCAGGCACTCCACCAACAGACAGCGAACACAGAATCCGCATCGATGACTGGGAAATGGCAGAAGACGTTCAGGCAGAAATTGCAAAACGCATGGCAAAAGTAACCGAAGAAAATCTTGCAGAACTTGCAGACATGGCAGGTTACAAGCATGACTTCCTTGCAATCAACGGATTTGACGTAGAAGGCGTTGATTACGAAGCCGATGTTGCAAAAATGAATGTAATTTAAGATTTATAAAGTCCGCTCTTTGCGGACTTTTTTATTTTGCTGACATTATTTTTATATACAGGAGAAAATGCACTAGAAAAAAAACTTTATCTGTTGTATATTTCGTCAGCTAAAATAAAAAAATCCTGCATGTTCCAAAAAACGTACAGCGTTTAGCGTTTGTACGGCATTTTTAGAACAGCACAATTCCAATACTACTTTTTAGGGGGCGAAATGCTTACAGGCCGTCATCTAATCGAACCAAATGATTTATCGGTAAACGAAATCAATGAAATTTGTTCATTGGCTGAGCAGATTATTGTTGATCCATTATCTTTTCAAGATGTATGCCGCGGGAAAATTCTCGCGGCTCTTTTTTTTGAGCCAAGTACCCGCACTCGCCTTTCTTTTGAAGCGGCAATGCTCCGCTTAGGCGGCTCAGTAGAAGGCTTTGCAGATGCTGCATGTTCTTCCACAACAAAAGGCGAATCCCTTGCCGACACAATCCGGGTAATTTCTTCTTATGCAGACATAATTGCGATGCGTAACCCAAAAGAAGGAGCCGCACTGCTTGCAAGCCAGTATTCATATTGTCCGGTAATAAATGCAGGCGACGGAGGACATTTTCATCCGACACAAACGCTTACAGACCTTCTGACAATCCGCCAGCTTTCAGGCGGCTTAGACGGAAAAGTTGTAGGAATGTGCGGCGACTTAAAATTCGGCAGAACAGTTCACTCGCTCGTACAGGCGTTAAGCCGCTATCCAAAAAACAAATTCGTATTTATCAGCCCAAAAGAACTGCAAATGCCTGACTACATCGTAAAAAAGATTCTTGAACCGGCTAAAATCGAATATCAGGTTGTAGAACGTCTTGAAGATGCCATAGCTGACCTTGATATACTTTACATGACACGCGTACAAAAGGAACGTTTCTTCAACGAACAGGATTACATCCGCTTAAAAGACAGCTACATACTTAACAATGAAAAAATGAAAATTGCAAAAAACAACATGATTGTCCTGCATCCGCTGCCACGCGTAAACGAAATTGCACCGGAAGTTGATGCAGATCCACGCGCCGCATACTTCAAACAGGTAAAATACGGAATGTATGCCCGCATGGCCTTAATTGCAAAACTTACAGGAAGCCTGTAACCATAAAGTTTAGTAAATATCGGGAGAAAATATGTTAAACGTTGATACAATAAAAAACGGTCTTGTAATCGACCACATCTGCGCAGGCTATGGACTTAAAATTTTTCAGTGGCTCGGACTTGATAAGGCAAAATTCAGTTCCGCACTGATTATGAACGTAACTTCTAAAAAAAGCGGGCGCAAAGACATAATCAAAATTGACAACAACATAAACATCGATTATTCGGTACTTGGCTTTATTGATGCAAACATAACCGTAAACATCATAAAAGATGAGAAAATCATAAAGAAAATAAAAATGGAATTACCGGATAAAGTAGAAAGTGTTGTAAAATGCAAAAATCCGCGCTGTATAACTACAACCGAACCTTATGTTCCGCAGATTTTCCGTCTGGTAGATAAAAATGAATCCTTATATCGCTGCCAGTACTGCGATTCCCTCTACAAAGCCGGCAACATAACCGAGTTAATGGAACGGGCTGACAATGAATAATTCTCTTGTAATTTATAACGTCCGTCTGGTTGATGAAGAATTGGACTGCAACGGAGCGGTTTTTGCCGTTAATGGAAAAATTATCCGTGTCCTGATAGGTGACTTTTCTAAAAAAGAAGACGTTTTAGATGCACTAAAAACAGAAGCTTTATCTGATGTAACCTTTATAGACGGCAAAAAACTTACACTTATGCCAGCTTTTATCGATATGCATGTGCACCTTCGCTATCCGGGACAAACCCAAAAAGAAGAACTTTCAACAGGCTTAAAGGCAGCCGCAGCAGGCGGCGTCGCTACCCTTGTTGCAATGCCAAATACAACACCTGTAGTTTCCTCTATAGAACTTGCAAAATCAATCGAAGACGAAGGAAACGCTTTAGGCTTTTCAAAACTGTTTCAGACAGTTAGCCTTACAAAAGATTTTGACGGCAAAGATACATCGCACCTCGAAGCACTCGACCGGAAAATTACACCTGTCATCAGCGAAGACGGCAAAGATGTTTTAGATTCTGCAAAAATGCTTGAAGCAATGCAAAAAGCCGCAGAAAAAAATATTATCGTAAGCTGTCATAGCGAAGATCCTTCACTTGCTGCCCTTGCAAAACCATACAGAGAAAAGGCTCTTGCCCTTATGCGGCAATATAAAATTCCTGCATGGGGCATTGCAAATGAAAACCAGGCCAGATCCCTTACCGTGCCGCCGGAAGTTAATGCAGAAATTGACGAATACCTTACAAAGGCAAATGAAATTCTTGCCTGTGCAGAAGATGCAGCTACTGAACGCAATCTGCTGTTAGCAGAAGTTGCAGGCTGCCATGTTCACATTGCGCATGTAAGCACAAAAAACAGCCTTGATTCTGTGCGGCGGGCAAAATTGCGTGCCAAAGATAATGCGAAAATGTGCGCAAGAAATGGCGGCGGATTTACCGTTTCATGTGAGGTAACGCCCCACCATATTGCATTATGCGGAACTTCTGCTCCAGAAATAAGGGCGCTGGTAAATCCGCCGCTACGCAGCAAAGAAGACCGGCTCGCCGTGATTCAGGCGTTAAAGGACGGAACAGCTGATGTAATTTCTACCGACCATGCGCCGCATACAATGGATGATAAAGCTCACGGCTCGCCGGGCTTTTCAGGAATTGAAACTTCTTACGCAGTCTGCAATACTATTCTTGTAAAGGAAAATGGTTTTTCAGAAACGCAGTTGTCGCGCCTTATGTCCGCAAATCCTGCAAGACTGTTAAAACTGAACAAAGGTCGCCTTCTAGAAAATTACGATGCCGACTTTGTACTTGCAAACCCGGGCGAAAAATGGACAATTCATGGAAAAGATTTTTTCAGCAAAGGAAAGGCAACTCCATTTGAAGGAAAATCTTTTTATGGAAAAGTACATGCAACATATATTTCCGGAAGGCAGATTCTTTCTTTGGAAAATTGATTTACGCAATATTAAAACGAGCGGCTCCTGAACTGATTTTTCATGCCGGATTTTCCGGCATCTTAAGCGGTAAAATGGAGCCGCCTCTACTACTTTTAATGTAAATCTTTTTCATTTATTTTCTTGTCTAACATGAAAATAGGGATTATAATGTATGCTAGTATGCTAGAAATGATTTTTCAGGCTTTCAGCATAATCAAATAAAATGGTGATTTTTTTATGACAGCAAGTTCAAGTAGAAAACGTAACACTCAGAATACAGTTTATGAAGCGCTCCGCAAAAGCATTCTCACTCTAAATCTTCTTCCCGGTACTGCAATAAGCGAAAACGAAATTTCACAGCGCTTTGAAGTCAGCCGCACACCTGTACGCGAAGCGTTTATCCAGCTTTCAAAAGAATCCTTGCTTCAGATTATCCCGCAGAAAGAAACCCTTGTTTCATACATAAATCTTGAACGCATGGAACAGGAACATTTTTTACGCAAAAGCCTTGAAGTTTCTGTGCTTGAACCATTCATCAAAAAAGCCGATGACATGACGTATTTAAAATTACAGCAGTGCATAGATATGCAGGCTCAAATTCTCGATACAAAAGATTATCTGCACTTCATCTCGTATGATGACCTGTTTCATAAAACAATTTTTGAAGCAGCCGGACAGACTCTAAGCTGGGAAATTACAGAAAATTTCAGCGGGCACTACTACAGAGTAAGACTTCTTACAACATGGCTCAATGGAATTGCTTCTGACATTATTGCACAGCACAATAATCTTCTTAATTCACTTAAAAGCCGCAATTTGGAACAGGCTCATAAAATTCTTGATGAACACCTTCACAAGCTCGACAGCGAAAAAGAACTTTTATTAAATCAATTCCCAACATATTTTAAAACGGAAACCAAAAAAAGTTTTTTTGACGTAGATTTCGGCGGTCTCCAGATAAAGTAAGGCTTCCACTAAAAAAATCACCTTCTCCCCCGTCTTAAATTCTTACTGACATACCTATAAAAAAAGCAGGCTGCTCAACCAGTATCCCGGTCAAACAGCCTGCATATTTTTAATTAGATCTTTATACTCGTCATCAGCCTGCAACACCGAAAATCATATTCGGAATGAACAGAACCAGTTTCGGACAGAATACAAGAATTGAAAGTTCAAGCAAAATTGCAAGGAAGAACGGCAAACTTTCTTTTGTATATTCTTCCGGAGGACAATCGATAATTCCACAAACAGTATACAGTGCAGAACCGATTGGTGGTGTCATAACGCCCAAAGTTACGATTGTAGCCATCAATACACCAAAGTGTACCGGATCCATACCAACACTTGTTACCATTGGCAGGAAGATTGGTGTTAAAAGGAGGAAGTTTACGTTACTGTCTACGAACATACCTGTAATGAACAGGAATCCGAGCATAATCAATGTTAAGATGTGCGGTTCATTTGTAATACCAAAGATGAATGAACTTAATACAGCAGGAAGCTTAACCCATGTAATTGCATAGCTGAATGGACCAGACATTGCAATAATAAGCATGATTGCTCCAGTATCTTTCAAAGAAGTTGTAACACATTCTTTGAAGTTCTTCATATCAAGTTTTTTGTAAACGAACTTACCAACAACGATTGCATAAACTACAGCAAAAGCTCCAGATTCAGCAGGTGTAAACAAACCAAAACGAATTCCAACGATAAGAATAATCGGGAAAAGCAATGCCCAGATTGATTCTTTAAGGTTATCAATTAATTCGCCAAAAGAAAGTTTTTTGGCTTCTGCATTCGGCGGATCAAATTTTCTGATACGGCTTGTAATTGATGTTGTAGCCATAAGGAAGAACATCATCAAGATACCAGGAATAATACCTGCTGCAAACAAGCGACCGATTGAAACTTCACCAACAAAGCCGAAGATAATCAAACCAAGGCTCGGCGGAATAGTTGCTGTAATAAGAGCTGTCAAACAGTTTACAGAACAGATATAACCTTTTGTATATCCTTTCTTCATCATTTCTGGTGCAAGAATACGAGTTTCCATTGCAGCATCGGCTGTTGCAGAACCAGAAACACCACCCATCAATGTAGACATTACTACAGAAATCTGAGCAGTACCACCGTACATACGGCGTGTCAAAAGACGAGCAAGGCTCAAAAGCTGTTCTGTAATACCAGAAACGTTCATTAAGTTACCGGCAAAAATAAAGAATGGAACGGCAAGGAACGAGAATGACTGACTCTGGAGTACAATCATCTGTACAGCTGCCTGATAAGGCAACATCGGCTGGCTTAAGAAGAAAGCAAAACCTGCAATTCCAATAACGAATGCGATTGGCATTCCCATAATCAAAAAGATTACGAAACACAAAAGTAAAAGACTCATTATTCCTCCATTAAAAGACTAATTAGCCTTTTCATCCCGTTCATTAAAATAAACGATACAATTTTTGATTTTTCCTACGGTCGAAATAGCCATAGAAAAAGTTGCTACAACCAGACTGAATGTTACGATTGAATATGGAATCGGCATAGACTGATACATACGAAGTCTTTCTGTCCAGCAAAGCTTTGCACCGTAATAACATATTACAATCAGTGTATAAAGAATAATTGCATATACAGCAATCAAAACAATCTTCTGTAATTTTTTTGGTAAATATCTTGTAACTAAATCTATACCAATTAACTGACCGCTTCTCCATGCAACGTCAGCTCCCAAGAAAGCTGTCCATGCAAGCAAAAGCATAGCCATATCAATATTCCATGAAAGTGAAACTCTAAAGAAGCGAAGGAAAGCAGAGACAAATACAAATCCAACATTCAAGACAAACAATACTCCGCATACTGCAGTTTCCGCTTTGCAAAATTTTTCATATATTTTCTGAATTATCTGCATAAAAACTCCCGACTTTAACTAAGGGTTGTTAAAAATCCCGTCGATTAGTAAACGATTTTTCCCTAAAAACCATTCAAAAAAAAGGCTGCACAAAAACATTTGATTATCTTTCTGTGCAGCCCCGTAAGAAATTTCTGCTTTACTAGCAGTAAAAATCAGGTCGCCTAATCACAGCCTGACTTAACAAAACTACTTCAATTCCTTGAAAAGTCTGTCTTTAAGACCAGCTGAGAAGCCAAGGTCGTTGTTTTTATAAAGTGGTTCAATAGCTGCCTGGAATTCAGCAATGTCAACATTTCTGATTGTTACACCATTCTTTTTCATGTTGTCATAGAATCCAGATTCTTCTTTTTCAATGATTGCACCATATTCAAGAGCTGTTTCGCGCATTGTCTTTGTGAAGAATTCGCGGTCAGCAGCTGGCATACTGTCATAGAAAGATTTAGAACATACGAATGCAGACTGGAGCATGTAGTGCTTTGTCATAGCAAGGTTCTTTACAACTTCATAAAGGCGTGAACCGTCAGCTGTAGCAACCTGAACTTCACAACCATCCAATGTTTTTGACTGGAGTCCTGGGAATACTTCACCCCAAGAAATACCAATGTTAGCAAAACCAAAGTATTTAGCAAGGTTGTTTCCAATTGCATTACCGAAACCGCGGATGCGGAGACCAGAAAGGTCTTTAACATGTTCTACAGGTGTTGTTGTGTAGAATGAGCGGAAACCATTGTACATATTTGTGATATATACGATTCCCTGCTGTTCCAACTGTGCCTGCCATTCTTTGAACAATGGTGTATCTGGGAGCTTCTTGAGCATAGCCGGATCTGTAAGGATGTAAGGAGCCATAAGAATGTTCATGTCCGGGATTTTGAACTGGCTTGCAAGACGTCCTGGATCTGAAGGAACTACAAGGCTAACACCAAGTTTTGCCTGTGTTACCAAAGCGTCTGTATCACCAGAAAGGGCACCTGCTACCTGAACTGAAGCATTGAATCTGCCAGTTGCATTAAGTTTGTCTGCAACAGCCTGCATCATGCGGCTCTGACCTGTTGTAGCTGCTTCTGTACCAGCAAAAGTTACAGGAATCTTAGATCCTGCTGCATCACTTTTTCCGCCTGCAAATACAGCAGATGTCAATAAAGTTGCTGCTGTAACTGCTACTAATAATTTTCCGATTTTTTTCATAAAATCCTCCTACACACTATGCTACCATGCTTGTATGGCAGTGTCAAATTTTATTTTAAAGATTTTTGATTTTTTTTTGTTTTTTTTTCGCTATTTTCTTTTATAATATAAAATTAGAAAAAATATACTAATATTTCAGTTATTTTTGAATATTTATACAGTTTATATGCTATAATAAACAGGCGGTATCATAATGGAAAAGGCAAAAAAGTATTTGAAAATTCTTTCCTGTCAATACAAGACTGAACGGGACGTTATTACGGAGCTTGTAAACACACAGGCTATATTAAATCTGCCAAAAGGTACGGAACACTTTTTAACCGATATACACGGCGAATATGAACAATTCAACCATGTACTTAAAAACGGTTCAGGGTCTATCTGGCAGAAAATTGACGAAGTTTTCGGCCTTTCTGAATCTGAAGAAACAAAAAAGGAACTTGCAACTCTAATTTATTATCCGCAGGAGCGGCTTGAACTTATCAAAAACCGAACGGCAGGTTCTGCCCGCGCCGGAAATAAAAAATTAAATGACTGGTATGCGGTAACACTGCACAGGCTTGTCCTTATGCTGCGCCGGGTTTCTTCCAAATATACGCGCTCTTACGTCCGCAAGCAAATCCCACAGGAATTTTCCTATATTATCGAAGAATTGATTACAGAAAAGGAAGAAATCAGCGACAAAAAGGCTTATTACTCTTCCATAATACAGACGATAATCCGCATCGGCGCAGCAGATGAATTTATAACAACATTCTGCAATCTTATTCAGGAACTTGTAATTTATCACCTGCATATTATCGGAGACATTTTTGACCGTGGACCATACCCGCATTTGATTATAGATAAACTTATGGCATATCATTCCGTAGATATTCAGTGGGGAAATCACGACATAGTATGGATGGGTGCCGCCGCGGGCAGCTGGGCCTGTATAGCAACGGTTTTAAGGCTTTGTGCAAAATACAAAAACCTTGAAGTTTTAGAAGACGGCTACGGTATAAACCTGACCCCATTTGTTACCTTTGCCTATAAAACGTATGGAAATTCGCTCAATAATGGCAGCAGCGCGGATGACAAAAACCTGCTGCACGCGGCGGCAATGCTTCAGTTTAAGCTTGAAGGACAGCTTATTCTTTCACACCCGGAATTTAAAATGCAGAACAGGCTATTTCTTGAAACAATCGACGTTAAAAAAGGCCAGGTCACTATAGACGGAAAAACATATAAATTAAACAATACGGATTTTCCAACTCTGGACATAAAAAATCCTTATGAACTTACAGACGAAGAAAAAGAAATTATGAACCGTTTGTGTTCTTCATTCAGACACTGCGAAAAATTGCAGAAACAGGTACGCTTTTTATACGAAAAAGGAAGTATCTATAAGATTTATAATGGAAATCTTCTTTACCATGGCTGCGTTCCGCTGGATTCAGAGGGCAATTTTGCTTCAATGAATGTTTACGGCAAAGAACTTTCCGGCAAAGCCTTGTACGATGAACTTGAAATATGGGCACGAAAAGGTTTTCTTGCAAAGCCAAACAGCACAGAAAAACAGAAGGGCTGTGATATTTTGTGGTATTTGTGGACAGGACCAGTTTCTCCTATGTTCGGAAAAGACAGGATGGCAACCTTTGAACGGATGTATCTTGAAGAAGAAGAGCCTAAAATTGAACATAAAAATACTTATTATGAGCTGCTTGAAAATTCTGAAATCATAAAAAAGATTTTTCATGAATTCGGAATTGACTGGAATTCCGGGCATATAATAAACGGACATGTTCCGCAGAAAGTAAAAAAAGGCGAAACCCCTGTAAAATGTGGCGGCAAGCTTTTAATAATTGACGGCGGATTTTCTGCAGCATATCATGCGGCAACAGGAATTGCAGGATATACGCTTGTTTCAAATTCCCGCGGAATAAGGCTTGTTGTTCATAAAAAATTTGAAAATGCACTTTCAGCTATTACGAATGAAACAGACATTATTTCTGACACTATAACGGTTGAAACTTTTTCAAAACGAAAATATATTTCCGATACAGAGCCTGGAAAAGAATTGATAGAACATGTAAAAGATCTGGAAGATTTGCTTGCCGCCTACAGAGACGGAAGTATCATCCCGGTTTAAAATCATCGGTTCTTTATGCTGAATAAACCACGTGACGCGCTCAGCGCGTCTATCGTGAATAAACAGCAAACGGACAGCCCAAGCGTAAATGCCGAACTGACGTTGCGGGCGGAAAACGCACGCAACATTCAGTTTAAAACTTAAAAACTATAAAAAAGAGGAGTCTATGGATTATTCTAGCATTTTTTTTGTTATCTTTTTTATCGGGACTGCATTTAATTATGTGCTTAATCATACGCTGGAATTTATTGATTATAAGAACCGCAAAATCCACGGTAAGGAAATTCCTGAAAAGCTTGCAGGCTTTATAGACGAAAAAACAATTTCTAAGACCTGCGACTACGAAGACGCAAAATATAAACTATGGATTCCTCAGGATACGTTTTCTACAATAATTTCTCTTGTAATGATCTGTTCCGGATTTTACTGGTGGGTTTTAAATTATATACACACAAATATTACCCAAAGTACGTTTCTGTGTCTTTTTCTGTTCGGAATCTTTTCAACACTGCCGCTACGGATTTTAGAAATTCCGTTTGAACTTTATAGAGAATTCGTTGTAGAAAAAAAATTCGGCTTTTCAACTATGACCTTAAAAACCTGGATTCTAGATACATTAAAGAATTTTTTCATAAGCATTATAATGATTGTCCTTTTACTCGGCGCAATGACTTTAATTTTTAAGTTTTTTGAAAATACATGGTGGCTTTTTTTAGGACTTGTTTATATTGGCTTTTCGCTTTTAATTTCTATAATTTACCCGCTGTTTATTGCTCCATTGTTCAATAAATTTTCTCCGCTGCCGGAAGGTGAACTAAAAAATCGGCTTGAAATTCTTTTGCAGAAATGTGGTTTTAAGAGCAGCGGTTTGTATGTTATGGACGCATCTAAACGAAGCAAACATTCAAATGCATATTTCACAGGTTTTGGCAAAAGCAAGAGAGTTGTTCTGTACGATACATTAATTGCCCAGCTTACACCTTCGGAAATTGAAGCAGTTTTAGGACACGAACTGGGGCATTACAAGAAACATCATATAATCAAACGGCTTTGCGTTATGATTCCTGTAATTATTCTTATACTGTATGCGGCCTTTGTTTTGAGCCGAACGCCTTCGGTTTATCAGGCCTTTGGCTTTAATTTTTCACAGGGCGGACTAGCGGAGATGACAAATGGTGTCGTTGGCGAAAGCTGGGGAAACGTTCCGCAGTTTATCGGCATTTTCCTTTTGGGTGTAATTTTTGGAGGTTTTAGCGACCTTGCAGGAGCTGTAAGCAATTATTTTTCGCGCAAAGATGAATTTGAAGCTGATGCTTTTGCAAAAGAAATTTGCGGAACTGGAGAAAGTCTTTCAACAGCACTTATAAAACTTAATAAGGAAAATCTGTCTGAAATTTCTGTTCCAAAGATTTATTCGGTGTTTAATTACAATCATCCACCGATTCTGGAGCGATTAAAGGCTTTGGGATACATACAGTAAAATGTACATTCCGAAAAAAAAGCCTAGGTTAACTACGGCACATCGTGCATCTGCATACAGTTGCTTCCTTCCGGATCTGGCTGGGTTTTGCAGCGCATGATTGCATAGCACCTAGGCATATGCGGAAAGGGGGGGATTCGAACCCCCGATACCCTTTCGGGTATGCACGCCTTCCAAGCGTGGACCTTAAACCACTCGGACACCTTTCCAAGTGTCACCATATACTATAGAAAATCCAAAAATTTTTCAACTGGGTAATACCCGAGCATATTTTAAGCATGTACCAGGAAATGCATTCTGTTTTATTATATAGGCCCAATTTTGAGTTTCCGAAACAATAATTTATTTAACAAAAATGTCCTGCAAGTCCAGCAAACCGTGTAAACGCAAACCAAGACTGTCATGCTGATGAAAATCAGCATCTCCTTATGAATTAGCCGACAGCATTAGGAGATTCTGAGTCAGGCTCAGAATGACACATTGTTCTTATAATACACAAACTCATGCCACATAAAACACGCACACCTGAAATACGCCACTACACAAAAAAAAGACCTGCCGGATGGCAGGCCTTTTTATAGACTTAAGCTATTAAGCTACAGACTACAGTTTTACACGGAAGATAACTGGGATAGATACTTCTGTCTTTGTTGCGTTAGCATTCTTAACCTTTGTGTAGTTATCATACTGTACAGCAGCTGTTACACGAGCACCTTTACCAGCGTTGAGTACAACACCTGGGCGGAACTTGATGCAGCATGTATCTGTGATTTTTGAATCAGATTTTCCATCAAGGTCAGAGTTGTAGTAACCAACATCAGCAAATACTGTTGCAAGGTCATTCACAACGTAAGAAGCTTCAGCTGCAACTGTAAGAGCTGTATCAGCAGTAACTCCATCCGGCTTAACATTTTCATACTTGATTGTTGAAGATACTTTGAATTCGTCTGTTACCTGGTAGCCAGCGCGAAGGTCGATTGCATAAGCTGTTCCTTTCTTAAATGTAGCATTAGCATCATCATTAGAAGATGTACCATAGCTAAAACCAAATGCGAGTGGAAGTGGAAGAGCTTTTGGTTCAACATAAACACCAAATATTGTGAGTTTTTCAACTGGGAGTTTTACCAAAGCCTGTACTTTTACAGCATCGTTTTCGAAGTCACCTTCAAATCCGTATCCAGCAAGTGTATATTTCTTGTTTTCAGCATCTGTTTCATCAGTTTTGTATTCTCCACCAAGGAGAGCACCCTTGAGCAAGAGTGAACCGTCACCGAGGTCAATTGTGTAGTCAGCAACTAAAGATACTGTCTTGTCTCCTGCAACTGCAGCAGAGAAGTTATTTGCATCTTTAAGAGCTTTTGAATCATCGTTCAAAAGGTCAGTTCCGTATTTAGCACTGCCTGAATCCAAAAGACCAGATTCACCAGCTGTTACGTTGTAGCGGTTTACAAAACGGCTGTCAAATGTACCGAATGTAAATTTGAGTGCATTGAACTTTAAGAATCCGTAGTAAGCACCATCAAATGAAAAATCCTGTCCTGCTTCTGTTACAACTTCTGCAGCATCACCTGTATAATCTGATTTAGCTTTTACAACATTATCTGCAGCTGAATACAATTTTGTTGTCTTTGATTTTGCAGCACGGTTTGCAGCGATGTCAAGAACTACACCTGCATAGTCAGTTTTTGCACTGAATCCAAGAACGTCAGACATTTTATCTGCACCTGCGTGTGCTTTCTTTCCGTTCAAGTCGAAAGTGTAAGTTTCTTTAGCACCACCGTCCGTTTTAATCTGGTGATACATGTTTGAGCGCACACGAGCGTTGAGTGTAACTGCAACGTCAGCGAATGCCATTCCAGCAACTAATGAAGCTGCCAATACAGCTCCTATTACCTTTTTCATATAGCCTCCTGTGCGGCAAGAAGCTTTAGTATTTTTAATTGAGCAACGTGCCGCATCTTTTAGATAACGTTATTTTATATCCGAATAATGTATGTGTCAAATGTTTTATGTAAAAATTCATGCATAAATAGCAATATACGACGTTTTTCTTTAATATTTTTTAAGTTTTTTAGGAAAATTTAAGAATTTGACTGTTTAGGTGCGCAGGCACAGATTCAAGATAGTTGTTTTTATCTGGGATGCTGAGGTTTAAAATAATAGTTGCTTAAAAAAATGCTTTATTTATTGCCTTAAAGTGTAACATAAATGTTTTTCTGAAGTTCCCGTACTTTTTCAATAGGAAGGCTTGTTGCCTGTGCAATCTGTTCAGGTGTTTCAAGATTCATTTTTAGAAGATTTTCTGCATCTTCAATGGCTTTTCTTTGTTCGCCTTCGGCAATTCCATCTTCGCGGGCTTCTTCGGCTTTTACCTTCATGTCTAAATCATAATCATATTCATCTATAAACATGTTCATTACCTCCGTGCCCTTTCGGGTAAGATAATCTGTAAGTATTCCTTTTGAAATCGCTTCCCTTATAGCTTTTTCATAGCAGTCCTGCCGTTCTTTTCCTGTAGGCTGATCCTTCATTTCTGCCTGACAGCGGAATACTATTTCCATAAACTTACAATACTGCTCAAGGATATCACAGTTACGTACTACCGGCAAGTTTCCATCCCTGATGTTAGTAAATTTCACATTTGCTTCGCATACAGGATTTTCCTGCCTTTCCATAAATGCATCAGACAGTTTCATTATGCTTTCTTTATCTGTTTTCTTTTCGCCGTTGTAGAAAACATAGAATTCAGGTGCAGGGATTTTGTAGAGTTTTTCCTTGTACCTTGCCTCAGCCGGAACGATTCCGTAAAGAAGATGAACATAATATTCAAGGCAGCGCAGAGGCATGTTTTTATTCGGCGTGCTCTGATGTTCTATAAGGACAATAAGATTTCCGTTTATGAGCATGCTTACGTCGTTATAGAAGGTTTTGTAGACAGCCTGTGGGATTTTCTTCTGTTCGATAACGGTATCTTCAAACCTGAAGTCCGTACCGTGGATTGCATTGTAGAGGGAAAGAAAGTTTTTCTTGCCGTCTTTTTCATCGTCGCCAAAGAGGTCTGCGAATACGCCGGATTTGATTTCACGGTTCTGTTTCATATAAATTTCCGCCTTGTTTAGTGTTTTACCTTATTAATTGGTGCGGAAATGAAAAACATGAAAGATTTAGAGGAGTTTTTATTGATTTTTAAAAAACAGAATACTTTTCATGGTGCGTGCTTAAAAAAGCATGAGCAAGCCGTATAAGAAAGAAATTTAGCAGCTTGCGCCCGGCCTTGCAACGGCGCGAAGATGGCGACAGGCGGTTTCAGGCTATGCGTTTGTGCCGCACTGTGCGCCGGCTCGCCAAAATGAGTCGCAACCTACGGTATGCAAATCACGCAGCCTTTGGCAGCATTTTTTTCAGTTTCGCGGGGGCGAAACTTGACGCAGCGGTGCGACGCTCCAATTTTCGCGTCGCTTTAAGCAAACCGCCGCTAGCTTACCGAGTTTGCTCCGCAGACTCGCAGAATAATCTGGCGAGCCGGCTTTCTTCCTGCATAAAAAAAATTATGCTAATCAGCTTTTTCTGATTTTTATTACGCGCTCAAACGGTACAAAATCCGTAAAATAAAGTGTAAAACTTGAAGCGGATGCTGCTTCACTGCCGAATTTTCCGGCTGTGTAGCGGTGTTCTGCAAAAGCTGGCCCAACACTTATGCATTCATTGGAGTTTTTAAAGGAAATCATTCCCTGTTTGCCTAAAAGCCCTTCACCGGCTTTACAAGGAAGCTCAAAATCTTCACCACATACAGTTTGTGCACCTGCACAGGCTATTTCTATTCTAAAGGGAGCAGCTTCTATCGGCTGTGAAGCATTTGCGCTGGCCGCCTTAATATGAATATCAAGCCCAATTCCGTCTTTATCGCAGACTTCCTTAACTTCTGCCGTTATGCCAAGGTCCGGACCATGAAGTTTTTTGCGCGAAGCATTGTCCATTTTCCACCAGTCGTTTGTAGCAGGTTTTTCGTCAAACGGAAGATAATACCAGCCGTGCATAGTCTGACTTAATTTGAATGCGCGGGAGTCAGCAGCAGAAGAAGTTCCACTGGTCTTTACCGGTTCAGCTACATCGCCGGCGGCTGCAATGCTGTTGGCGCAGGAAAGTCCGCCAATCTGTTCCATTTCTTCCGGAACAAAGGCGCGGTGTTCACAGAAACTTCCGGCAACTTTCATTTCAAGTACAAGAGATTTTCCTGCAAAATACAGAAAATTAGATTTTCCGCGCAGCAAAGTCCACGTAATTGAATGAGTGTCAGAAACGCCGCCGGCAGAACCAGCACTAGCTGTAGCACTGGCAAATCCCGCATCATCTGCGTTAACTTCTGTGTGAGCGCGCGAAATTCCGGATTCTTTGTAGAATTTGCAGAAATTTTCCTGTTTATAATGACCTTCGTGTTCAACCTCAATCAAATCAGGACGATTCATCAGGTGCATCAAAAAATCAGGCGGATTAAGATTGTTTTCTTCGATTAAATCAAAAATCGTGTTCGCCATTGAAAGAAATTCAGGAATATTAAAATCGTGACCCATACGGAGATATTCCGTATAATAATCGCGCGGATAAATTAAAACACCGTTATCCTGACGTGTAGAATTCGCCGTAAAAATGCTGCCGTTCGGCTCAAAATATGTGAGCATCATGCGCAGATTGCGTATTGCGTGTTCATAATACGTTTTGTCACCTGTAAGGTCGCCGAGCGTAATCATCGCATCGTTGTTAATGCGGTTGTAATTTCCTGAAGATTTTTCGGC
>JAEEWW010000138.1 GCA_016287815.1 Treponema sp.
ATGCAAATGTTTTCAAAAGTGCAGACAGGCAATCCGTTGTTAAAAACATCTTCAATGCAGATAAATATTACATGCGAATCTTTTAAATCCCTGTATTTCTGACCAGATTTTAAAGTATCTAAATCCATAAGCCCCTGGTAATAACGAGAGCGTTCCGGCAGCTCTTTTGTATTCGTAACCTGAAGTTCAATGTCATAAATTTTCTTCGAATCCTTTACGAACACGTCAAGGCGGATGCCTTTTGAATCAAAGTCGACTTCAATGACTTCCTCATTTGACATTTCCATCTTTTCAATTTTGATATTCAAAAGCATTTCGATAAGTCGCCTGCATGCGTCCTGATGGTGCCGCATAACCTTATAAAAGATGAAGTTGTTTGCAAGCGTTGCCTTTTCCCATTTTTCTTCAGCGGATAATTGTTTTTCCTGAATATTCTTCATATCAACCTCCGCCTATTTAAATAGCTTCAGATATGATAAAACATGAAAGCTTTTGAGGAAAAATTTGAAAAAAATAATGAGATTCTGAGCCCGGAATCTCTGCGTTATTTCGGATAACGTGTTTTACTGGCGTCGCTTGTACATAACTTGCTTTAGCTGTAAAATTGACACCATGCTTAAAACCTTAAAACAACTCTTACCGGCCTTTGAATGTTCTTTTACTCAGGCCGACGGACAGACTTTATATACGGATTCAGATGGTGCAGGCGATGCTGCCTCAGATTTTGCTGATGTAGAAATTAATTCTTTAGTATTTGATTCGCGCGATGTTGTGCCGGGGTCTTTATTTTTTGCACTTCCTGGAACTCACATTCACGGTAATGAATTTATTCCTGCCGCTGTTGAAAAAGGCGCAAACGTAATTGTTTTTCAGGATTCTTTTTCAAAAGAATTGCAGGTAAAAATTGCAATGGCAGTTGCAAAACGTGCCATTGAATCAGCTGTTTCTGACGGTTCGCTGAAGGAAAATAATGCGCACTCTTCCGCTTCTGTAGAATCCGCAGTTCCTTTTCAGATTCCTGTTTTCTGCAAAGTAGAAAATTCACGCTATGTAATGGCTCCGATTTCTGACTGTTTTTATGATTCGCCTTCAAAAAAACTTGCCGTAATCGGCGTTACAGGCACTGAAGGAAAAAGTTCAACTGTAGCCTTTATCTGGCAGCTTTTGCGTCTTTGCGGTAAAAAAGCAGGTTTTATTTCTACGGTTCAGTATTCACTTGGCGGAGAGGCTGTAAATAATCCGCAGCATCAGACAACGCCTGAAGCGCCGATTATTCAGCATCATCTATATAAAATGCTTGAAAACGGCTGTGAATACGCCGTTGTAGAAACTTCTTCGCACGGGCTTTCAAAAAAATTGAACCGTACCGGAAACATTCTTTTTGACTGCGGCGTATTTATGAATGTTACTCTTGAACATCTTGAATTCCACAAAACTTTTGAACAATACCGCGATGATAAGGCAAACCTTTTCCGTGCACTGGACGAACATAATCATGTAAAAACGCTCAGTGGAAAACAGACAGAAATTCCTTCTATTGGAATAGTTAATCTTGAAGATCCTTCCGCAGAATATTTTATAAATGCAACAAAAAAACGTGTTTATGGTTTTACGACTGACGGGCTTGCAGGCAAAGCCGCAGCAGAAACCGGAAAAAATGCAGTAGCACTTCCGCCTATTCCTGACCAGATCCGCTATCTTGCCGCAAGAAACATTGCTTCTGCCCGCTACGGCTTAACTTTTGACATTGATGCCGACGGAAATGATGCGGTTTTAAAGCCGACTGATGATTTATCATTGCCGCGGACACACAAAATGTTTCATATTCAGGCAGAAGTTCCGGGTGCATTTAACGCTTACAATATTATGGCAGCCGTTCTTGCGGTCAGCAGCGTAACAAAATTAGGCTTTGAAGAAATCTGTCAAAAGGTTTCTGAACTTACGCCAATAAAAGGAAGAATGACTGTTGTAAATAAAAATCAGCCGTTTGAAGTAATCGTAGACTATGCACACACACCTTCTTCATTTGAAACGATTTTTCCGCCAATCAGAAAACGATGCAGCGGTAAAATGTTTGCAGTGTTCGGCTCAGGCGGTGAGCGGGATTTAAAAAAACGTCCGCTGCAGGGCGAAATTGCCGCAAACTTCTGCGATGCTATAATTCTTGCAGATGAAGATCCGCGCGGTGAAGATCCTGTTGAACTTTTAAAAATGATTGCCAATGGAGCTGTAAAAGCCGGCAAGGAACTGGACAAAGATTTATTCATTGTTCCGGACAGAAAAAAAGCAATCCGCAAGGTATTTCAAATGGCTTCAAAAGGTGATATTGTACTTTTATTAGGAAAGTCGCATGAAAATTCAATCATCTACAAAGACCATGTAATGCCTTATGATGAAATAAAAGAAGCAGAAACAGCCCTTGCAGAAATGGGCTATAACTAAAATATGCCGCTTGCGCTCATTCTCTGCAATTGCAGACAGTCATGGCAGATGAAAGCGGCAAAAAGGGGAAAATATGAATATTGCAGTAATTTATGGCGGCCGCTCTGGTGAACACGAAGTTTCGCTCGTTTCAGCAGCCGCTGTAGCAAGAAATATAAAAAATCACAATGTAATTCTTATAGGAATTACATTTGACGGAAAATGGTACTTACAGAGTGAAGATGAATATAAAAGAATCTGCGCTGATGAAAAAGCCGCTCTTAAAATTGAAGAAAAGCAGGAAAAGCTTGTAAGCATTATTCCGGGTGCAAATGAAAAAGCATTTTATGTAAACGGAAAACCGCTTTCTGTAGACCTTGTTTTCCCTGTTGTTCACGGAACTTTCGGTGAAGACGGAACTTTACAGGGCTTGCTTGAAATGCTTTCTGTTCCTTATGTAGGCTGCACGGTTCCTGCAAGTTCAATTACAATGGACAAGGAAAAAACAAAAATCGTGCTTGAACAGGCCGGAATAAAAACAGTTCCTTTCTATTGCATGCGCCGTTCAGATATAATGGATTCTGTCCGCTATGACGCTTTTCTTGAAGAAATTGTAAAGGAATTCGGCTTTCCGCTTTTTGTAAAGCCATGTAATGCGGGTTCTTCTAATGGAGCAGCAACGGCAGAAAATCTAAAACAGCTTTCATTTGCAATTATGAGTGCCTTCAACTGGGATAATAAAATCCTTATAGAAAAAGCCGTAAATGCACGCGAAGTTGAATGCAGCGTTACAGGAAATTCTTATACAGCAGCCAGCGATGATGATGATGAAAGTGTAACAGCTTATATTCCTGGCGAAATCGTACCAAAACATAAATTTTATGATTACGATGCAAAATATAACGACCCTGATGGAGCAGAACTTTTGATTCCTGCTGATTTAAAGGAAGAAAATATTGAAAAAATCCGCAAGGTTGCTGTTGCCGCATATAAGGTTCTTGATTTAACAGGGTTAAGCCGCATAGATTTTTTTATTGACCGGGAATCAGGACAGCTTTACCTGAACGAAATCAACACAATGCCTGGCTTTACGCAAATCAGCATGTTCCCGAAAATGTGCGAAGCCGCAGGGCTTGCTTTCCCGGAGCTTACAGAACTTTTGATTCAGCAGGCCGTAAAACTTTATAAAGCAAAACAGGCTCTAAGGACGAAACTGTAATTATGGAAAGTAAGGCGTTTGTGTATCCGAAAGGCTGTGTATTTTCTTCTCTTGAAAGCATAAAAGGCAAGCATGTTACCGTAATGGGACTTGGCCTTAACGGTGGCGGCGAAGCTTCTGTTCGTTTTTTCTTGCAGCATGGAGCTTATGTAATTGCCACCGACATGAAAACTTCTGAGCAGTTAAAGCCTACAATCGACCGCCTTGCTTCTGACAAAACATTGGATTTATCCCGCCTTACTTACCACCTTGGGAAGCATCGCTTAGAAGAT
>JAEEWW010000045.1 GCA_016287815.1 Treponema sp.
ATTGAACAAAGAAATAAATATGGTGATAAATGGGAAGTAGAAAAATTTTCTGTAGAAAATTCACATAGAAATACTTTCAAGTCACAGAAGAATAAAACAAAGAATTGTTCAAAATAAAGGAGATATTTATTATGTTAAAAAAAAAGATGGTGTTTATTGCTTTTCTTCTTTGGTGTTCTGCTTTGTTTGCAGAAGAAATTGATTTAGTAGGTAAAAATAATTATGAATTACCTGTTTTAAGAAAAAATGAAACCATAGGCTATGATAGAATTGGAACTACTAATGGTTTCAGACTTGATTTATATGGTAAGCACAATAATAATAAAAGACTATTAGGAAGTTTTATATATTTTTCAGGATTTATACAAATCTGTTCTGATAATATAGTTTATTTTTCTGTGGATAATTATAAATCAAATTATTATTCTGCTATTTATAAATATGATGCAAAAACTGGAAATATTATAAAAATTCTAGACGGACTTACATTTGCAGCTACTAATGACGGACGCTATATCTGCTACGGTGAGCCATGGCAAATAAGAAAAAAAGAAAACCATGAAGTAAAATACTGGTATATTTATGATATGTTAACCAAAAAGCAGAAAGTAATAATAAATTCAAAACAGGAAAATGATTGGCAAATTGATCTGAAAGCTTTTGATGAAAAAACTAATAGCTTTATTTTTGAACTGGGGTACGATGCTACTGTTTTGAAGACCATAAGTTTTAATCCTTATGAAATATTGCCATAACGAGGAGTTTTGAGTTATGAAAAAGCATATTAGTTTACTTTTAATAATCTTTGTATCTTTTTTTATATTTTTTTCAACTGGGTGTGATAATAAAAATGGGTATAAATTTGAAACCTGCATATTTGAAAAAAATAATGACAGGATCGTTTTGGCAAATGAACAAGATAATTATAAACTTATAATCTGGGTATATGGTAATCCTTTGGAAGCAGGACAATATCAAGTTTTAACAGACTTTGATTATACTTTGCTGGAAGGTAAGTTTTATAAAGGTGATGAAGTAAGAGATGTAAAATCCACATTGTTTGTTGATTATAAAGAAAACATAATCAAAGTAACTGGTTCTGCCAAATTATACGCGTCAGATAATGAAATAATTAATTTCAGTTATAAAGGAAAATTAACGAAAAAGTAAAGGTTTATTATAGATAGAAAAATAAAAGTTTACTTTTATAATCTGTAGCTAAATGGGAAGGTGATACAACCAAAACGGGTTCAATTGTCGTATCAACCTCTCACAAGTAACACTATCTTAATGATGGTACTTTTTCGAGTTTAATCTGATAGCCTAAACTTTTTAGTACTGAAGTAAAAGTTGTGAGATTAACTTTCTGTGCATCTTTTGAACGAAGTTTCTGTATTACTGTTGGAGAAACATCTGCTTTTTTTGCAAGTTCACGAACAGAGATATTCTGAACTTCCATTTGTTCGAGCATAAATTCTGAGAGAAGGAAGTCGTTGTATTCTTTGTCGTAGATTTCTTTCTGATCTGGATTATCCTTAAAAAACTGTTCAAATGTTGTCATTTTTCGTCCTCCTCTTTGTCCTCTGGAAATCGGCGTAAATAATCTGTTCTACATGTTATCGCAATCAATTTTTCTGATTTAGGCAACTTGTCGCCTTTTTTCATATAGGCATTTGTTACGATAATTTTCTTTCCCTTCTTGAAAAAGCAAAGATAACGGTCTGGTTGAGGTTTGAATGCATAAAAATCATCACCTTCTGACCGGAACTTGGTTTTATCAAGAATCTTTCCGAAATCACCCATGCGTTGACACAGCATCAAAAACTTTCGCTGCTGTATTACATCGCAAGTTTTGTAGTAATCATAAGGCTGACTTTCTCCCTTATTATTCATATTTAATTCCAAAATGATCAAGAGTATCTTTCATTGCATCCTGACCGGTGAGGCAGGTATCACGCAAAAAGCCTTGTTCATTCTTCCAGTTCTTGATACCCCTATAATAATATAGCTTGAGTTCTTCAGTAATTATAAATGGAACAATATTATACTTAAGACATTCCTTGAACATAATAAGGCGTCCAACACGTCCGTTTCCATCTTGGAAGGGATGGATAGATTCAAATCGTACATGAAAATCAAGAATATCATCAAAAGTGATTTTTGATTTTGAGTTATATGCTTTAAGCAGCGTTTTGATTGCATCGGCTACTTCTGCTGGTTTTGTAGTTTCTATTCCACCTACTTCATTTTCCAGCATCTTATATTCGCCAACCCGAAACCATGTTTTCTGACTGTCTGTGGTTCCAGATTTCAAAATAAAATGAAGCTGTTTTATAAAACTTTCCGTAAGTTTTGTGTTAGCTCCTTCGATTATAAGATCGATACAGCGGAAATGATTTACAGTTTCAACAATATCATCAACTTTTACCGCCTTATCAGTAACACCAAGCGTTTTTGTTTCGAAGATATAACGGGTCTGATCATGAGTAAGCTTTGAGCCTTCAATATGATTCGAATTATAAGTAAGATCAATCTGGATTTTATGGTAGATACCGCCCTTAAGACCAGCCTCTTTTTCGCGTTTAAGAAATGTCAGAAGCGTTTCTTCAGTTGATGAATGGCGCGGTTTTCGGTCCGGCTTTTGTGCGGTTGATGGAATCTTCCAGATTTTCCCTTCTAAAAGAGAGCCTTCAACACGCCCCTGAGAACAATAATTACGAACACTGCGTTCGCTAATCTGCCATTTTCGAGCCGTCTCTTCTACTGAGATGTATTTAATCTTACTCATGGGATAGATTATAGCATACTATCGGCAAAATATAAACGTGTTGTTTACTTTATTTAATAAAAGTTATTTTGCCGATAGGGCTGTAACTTGCAAAATGATTGATTTTGGGTTAAGAATTGAATCGGGAGAAATGACAAAAGATACTATAAAGCAATGGTTTTTATCTCATAAAAAATAGTGTCTGGCATTTCTACGTTTGATTTATGGATTACAGTTATATTTTTTATTCAGCAGTTCCTGTTTATGAAAAGTTCATTGAATTTGGATTTGAAAAACAGGGCGATTCTTATGTGTATAAAAAGGAACTCTCTGCTACCGGATTTTACACCGTTTTGACTGTTTCAGGAGAAACTTTACGAGCTGAAGTTTTTGAAAATGGAACTGATGAAAAATATGTTCTCTTTGATGTAAAAAATGCAAACGGCTCTTTTGTATCCGGGCTTCGGGAACAGGTAAAAAACATAGTTGAACAGTTCCGCCATTCATGTTTTAAAACTGACAGCCTGCATGAAAAGTATATCCGTTTTCTGGAATCAGAGTTTAACTGCAAGGCAGATTTCCCGTGGGAAGATTCTCCTGATTATGCCGTATTCCGCTGTCCGAATAATAAATGGTTTGCTCTTGTGATGAACATAACCTATAAGAATCTGGGTTTTGAAAGCGAAGAAAAAGTATTTGTCGTAAATTTAAAGGCAGATAGTGACCGTATAAATGAAATTGTCGACAGAAAATCAGTTTTTCCTGCCTGGCACATGAATAAAAAATACTGGATAACCGTCCTTTTAACATCGGTTACGGATTTTGAACAACTTTGTACTCTTACCAAACGCAGCCGGGAGCTTGTAAGATTAAAAAAATAACATCGCAGGCCATTAACGAAAGAACTAAATCATGCTAGTATCCTGCTATGTTCATAATTTGGGGAAATAAACATAGTTCAAAAATACTTGCCGATACAGGCAGCAGGCAGTTTGACTGCACTCACTGTCATAACGTTACGCCTTTTCAGATTGTAAAGGAAATTGACTGGTTTACATTGTACTGGATTCCAATCATTCCGATGCGGACTGTATACAGGGCAGAGTGTCCTATCTGCAATTACGGCTTTGATATAGACAAAAAACGCGCTGAAGAAATTGCTTCTGGAACGGCAGAATAAGAATCAGAATAATAATAAAAAAGGCTTTTTCATTTGAAATAATTACTTATTTCTGTGAAAAAGCCTTATCAATGTTTATTTTGTTGATTCTATTTTACTGCGCCAAAAATAAGGTTTGGCAGCCACAGACTTAACTGAGGGAATACAACAAGAATAATTACAACTGCAAGAACCGCAAAGAAGAACGGGAATGCAGCTTTTGTTGTTTCTTCCGGCGTACAGCCAAGAATGGAAGAAGTTGTGTAAAGAGCCGTTCCTACAGGCGGGGTATTGATTCCGCTTGTTGTAATGGTCATCATAATTACACCAAAATGAACAGGATCAATTCCAAGTGATTTAATAACCGGTAAAAGAATTGGTGTCATAAGAAGTGTAATTACTGTTGTTTCCATGAACATACCCATTACCAGAAGCAGGGCAATAATAATTACAAGCATAATCTGCGGATTTTTTGTAATGCCAAGCAGACCTTTTGCCATTGCCTGAGGAATGCTGTCATAAACAATTCCGTAACCAAAGATTCCGCTTAATGCAAGAATCAGTGTTACAATTGCAATGTCTTTTGTGCTGTCCTTTAATGTCTTTACAAGAACTTCAACTGACATTTCCTTGTAAATTACAGTTCCTACAAAAATTGCATAAACCGCAGCAAAAGCTCCTGATTCAGAAGGAGTCATAATTCCAAAGCGGATAAATACAATAAGCATAATCGGGAACAGTAATGCCCAGATTCCGTCTTTTAAAGCGGACATAACTTCGCCAAAAGAAGCAGGCTTATCGCGATCCGGTTTATAACCGCGTTTATGAGCTGTAACAGAAGTTGCAGTCATAAGGAATGTCATCATAATAAGACCTGGAATCATTCCGGCAGCAAACAAGCGTCCGATAGAAACTTCACCGATTGAACCGTAGATAATGAATCCCATTGAAGGAGGAATTGTACATACAATCATTGAAGACCATGCGTTGATTGCAGCAGACCAGCCTTTATCATAACCGCGTTTAGTCATTTCAGGACCAAGAACACGAGCTTCCATTGCAGCATCTGCATTTGCAGAACCTGAAACTCCGCCCATTAAAGTAGAAAGAACGCAGCTTACCTGACCGATATTTCCGTACATGTGACCAGTAAGGACATCAGCAAGTTTTATCAGACGTTTGGTAATTCCCGTATTGTTCATAAGGTTTCCTGCAAAAATGAACAGCGGAATAGCCAGCATTGTAAAGGACTGAGTTGTTGAAAGTGCTTTCTGTACTACGATTGTGTACGGAAGCCCCGGAGTTACAAGGAAGAAGCTTAAGCCTGAAATTCCAATTGAAAAAGCAACAGGCATTCCAAGAAGAAGCAGAACAATAAATACGATTACGGCAATACCCATACCACTCATTATTCAGCCTCCTTATTTCTGTTCCATGCAGAGCTGGGTGTTTTAATTATTTCATTGATTTTAATACAGGAAGAAATAATCATTCCGAGTGAACCTACCGGTACACATAATGTACACCAGCTGTAGCTTATAGGAAGAACCTGAAAAAGTCTTTTTGTATTTTCAAGAGAAAGTTTAATTCCAAAAACTGTAAGTAAAAGACAGAATGCGATAATCATGCAGAAAAAAATGAGAGTAAGAGCTTTCTGTACTTTTACCGGAAATTTTCCCATTAATATTTCAACTCCGATGAGTTTTGTATTGCGTACGGCAATATCTCCGCCTAAAAATACTTCCCAGGCAAACAAAAGCAAAGAAATATCAACTGCCCAGTTAAGCGGATGTTTAAAAGTTCGTGCAATTGCAGAAGCAAAAACCAATACTGTAATTGCAACGAGGAAAACATTGGTTATAAATTCTTCAAACTCTGTAAACTTTTTATAACCTTTTTTAATAAAATCCATAGGAATGAACTCCGTTATAAATTTAAAAGACGGGGCCTTTGCAAAAAAGAAAAGCCCCGTTGCTTCATTCTAAAAAAAATGGGATAAAATGTTATTTTTTACCGATTTCTTTGTAGATCTGTGCACGAAGAGCTGTAAAGCCAAGCTTGTCGTAAGCAGCATCAGCAGCTTTTCTGAAAGCATCCATGTCAACATCTACAACTGTCATTCCCTGTTTTACAAGTTCAGCTTCAAGTTCAGCACCTTTTGCTTCAACTTCGCGTGCATTCTTTGCACCTGCAGCCTGTGTTTCTTCAACAAGGATTTTCTGCAAGTCAGCAGGAAGTGTCTTGAACCATTTTTCACCAACGATAAGACCGTTGATTAAGTGGAAGTGTTCTGTCTTGTCAAGGTATTTTACAACTTCGTAAAGACGAGCCGGAACAGCTGATGTAAGCTGAACTTCACAACCGTCCAAAGCTTTTGACTGGATTCCACTGTATGTGTCATTCCATGGCATTGCAACTGGTGTACCGCCAAGAGCTGCAACACTTTCTGCCCATGCAGGAGCACCTGGAGTTCTGATTCTCTGGCCCTTAAGGTCAGCAGGAGTTTTTACAGGTTTGTGTGTATAGAACGAACGTGAACCGTCGTACCAGTTGAATGAAAGTACGCGGATATCATTCTTTGTAGCAAGTTCATCAACCCAGCCCTTGAATGTAGCACCCTGTGTTACTTTAAGAACATCGTCATATTTGTCTGCAAAATATGCCATACCGATAATACCGATGTCATGAACATAGTTACCCATACGTCCTGCGTCTGTAAGTACACAAACGTTTACACCCTGAATTGCCTGTTCAATAACGTCTTCGTCTGTTCCAAGCTGAGCAGAAGGATAAACCTGAATTTCAAGGCGACCGTTTGTCTTTGCCTTTACGTTTTCAGCGAGTTCTTTAAAACCCTTTACCATAACTGAAGTTTCATTCAACTGAGTTGAAAGCTTCATAACATAGTGTTTGTTACCTTTGTCAGATGATCCGCCGGCGAATACTGCTGCTGCAAGTACAATAGCAGCCATTGTTGAAACGATTTTTTTCATAAGTTCCCCTTTTTTGTTTTGCATTTTGCAAAACGGTTTTTACCTGCTCATAATATGTTAATATAGGCAACGCTTATTTTGTAACATACTTGTATGCAAGTCTTTTAGGTAATTTTACTACGTATTTATAAAAACACAAGTTTTTTTTATTATATTTTGCATTTATCCGCTTTTTTCTTAATTTATTCTGTATTTGACATTAGAAAACATTTATTTTATTCTTATTAAAATGTTTGTTTCAGTTGTATTAGATCCCGGCAGTTTAGATTCCGCAAAAGCCCTTTCTGTTGTTCTTAAACAATACGGGTTTAAAAAAGTTCAGCGGGCCTGCTGGGAAAGTACGGCTGTTAATGAGGCTTTATTTGTAAAATTAAAGCAGGACATTGACCGCGTTACAGATTATTACGATACGCTCAGAATTTATCAGTTTCCGCTTAAAGGAATGTTTGGAATTACGGAACTTCGTAAAAAAAAGTGGCGGCGCTGCCTGATAAAACAGTAAAAAGCCTTTTATTTTTGAGGGGTTATATGTTAGAAGAATTAAAAATGCCGATTGCTTCTTTAAAAGAAGATATTATGAACGTCTGGGGGCGTCTTTGACCCCGATTCTATCGAACAGAAAATAAAGGAAAAAGAAGCACTTACAACGGAACCTGGATTTTGGGATGACCAGCAGAAAGCCCAGAAAGTTATGAATGACATTAAGCTTTTAAAAGGGCGCGTTGATCCGTGGCGCAAACTTATTGCTGATGTAAGCGACATGGAAGCAATGTATGAGCTTGGTGAAGAAGCAGGGGATAATTCTGTTGAAGAAGAACTTAAACAGATGTATGAAACTGCAAAAAAAGAATACGAAAAGCAGAGTATTTTAAACCTGCTTTCCGGTGAAGTTGATAAAAGCAGTGCGTTCTTAACGATTCATTCCGGGGCAGGCGGTACAGAAGCAGAAGACTGGGCTTACATGCTAAGCCGTATGTACATCCGCTGGGCGGAACGCCGTGGCTTTAAAATGGAAACCGTTGATTTGCTTGAAGCGGAAGGCGGAATAAAATCAATTACGATTCAGATAAACGGTGATTATGTTTACGGCTATTTAAAAGGCGAAGCAGGAATTCACCGTCTGGTAAGAATCAGTCCGTTTGATGCCAATGCCCGCCGGCATACATCATTTGCCTCTGTCTTTGTGTTCCCGGTTCTTGACGATACGATTGAAGTTGATATCCGCCCGGAAGATTTACGCGTAGATACCTACCGCGCAGGCGGAAAAGGCGGTCAGCATGTAAATAAGACAGATTCTGCCGTTCGTTTTACACACTTACCGACAGGTATTGTTGTTGCCTGTCAGAGCGAGCGAAGCCAGATTATGAACCGCCAGACAGCAATGAGCATCTTGCGCTCTAAACTTTATGAGTATTATAAAGAAAAGAAAGAAAAGGAAAATTCAAAATACGGAGCTGAAAAAAAAGATATTTCCTGGGGAAACCAGATTCGTTCATACGTTTTCCAGCCGTATACAATGGTAAAAGATCATCGTACAAAGTGCGAATCCGGTAATATTCAGGCTGTAATGGACGGCGATATAGACATGTTTATTGACTCATTCCTGAATGCTCAGTGGAAAGGGCTTCCTATGGATTCTTCTGCTGACGATGAGGATGATTTATAGGAGAAACATGAAGCGGCAAAACATCCGTTTTTCTCTGCTATTTATAATTTGTGCCGCTTTTATGTTATCAGCAGTTTTTCTTTTTGCAGAAGAAAAAGCTGCTGATACAGATGAAAAATGGGTGCTTTCTGCCGTTCCATTTACTTTTGCAAATTCTTCAAATATTGATGAATCTTCTGCTGCTGTTGCAAAAAATATCCCGTCCCTTATTCTTGAACAGATTTCTTCAGAATCTACAAGAATAGAATCGGTACGTGAATCTTTAGACCAGAAATTCAGCAGCCTGCGTAAAGAAAGGCAGGCGCTTTTTCTTGAACTTTCTAAGGCAGAAAAAACACGCGATGCCCTTATTCTGCAAAATTACAGCAGAAGAAAATACCAGAAGCTTTTAAAAAAGCAGGCTGCTGAAATTGAAGAAATTCATAAAAAGATTACGGCAAATTTAACCGAAACTTCTGAAAATGCCGTAAAAGCTTTGGATAATACGGACTCTCAGGAACTTTCAGGGCAGAAAAATGCATTTCTTAATCTGTTTAAAAAGTCTAAAGACATTTCTTCCGGTTCACTTAAAAAAATAACTCTTTACGGAAATGATTCAGCAAAACTTTTTTCTTTTGAGAATAAAGATTCTGTTGAATATGAAAATAAAATTGTTTCAGAAAAAATAAACGGTTTGCTTTCCGGTACGATTACAGCTTATGGCGATTATGCGGCTGTTACTGCCGAACTGCGGACATATCCTGGTGGTACGCTTTGTGCTTCCGTAACGGAAGTAGGGCTTCTTTCTGCTCCTTTGCAGCTTGCAGGTAATTTAAGTAAAGCTTTAACTCCAGCCCTGTCTAATAAAACTCCTGTTGAACTGAATATAAAAATAATGCCGGAAGAAATAAAAGATATTGCTACTGTAAATATAGACGGAATTGTTTTTCAGCAGATTCCTGATTCCATTATTGCAGACAGCGGTTCGCATACGCTTACGTTTGAAGCTGAAGGTTACAGGCGTTCCTCTGTTACTTATTCGTTTACGGAAAAAAAGCATTATTCTTTGACTGTAAATATGCAGGAATATAATCCTAAGAAAATTTCTTTTCAGTTAATGCATCCGTTAAATTCTTCTGATAAGACTTCTGCTAATCGTAAGTCTAAAAATAATGAAGAAGTGTATACAGGCGTTTTATCTACGGATGCAATCAATTCCTTTAGTTTAAGTCCATTAAAAGATGAAGCGGATATTTTAGTTGACGGAAAACCGGTAATTGCTCATTTTAAATCAGAAGCCGGGTATTCTTCTTTCTTCTATATTCCTGTGGAACTGCTTGAAAAAACTGATACGGTTACGGCAAAACCATTGAATTACGACGTAAGTGAAAACATTGAAAAACGCCGCCGCATGATGTATACTGCTTACAGTGCCTTTATTATTTCCCTGCCATTTTCTTTTTATTATTATGGAACGTATGTAAACAAGCTTAATGGTAATATAGCTGGCTCTCCAGTTGCTGCGGATGATGTAAACGCCTGGCGGAATAAAGCAATGACTTCTGTCTGCATTTCAACGTCTTTGGGAATTCTATTTGGCATTGAACTTGTAAGATATTTACATTCAACCAATGCGGTTTTGCCACGCAATGCAAAAGCTGTAAAGACAAAGCCGTAATAAAAAGTAGGTTTTTATGGCTAAAATTTCATTTGCTCAGAAAATAAAATCGCTTTTTTCTGCACATTCAGTTTTAAATGATGATTTTTTTGAAGATTTAACAGATGCACTTATAGAAGGCGATGTTGGTGCTAAAACAGCATTTGAGCTTGCAGATAAACTTGAAGCAGCCTGCAAAGAAGAAAAAATAACGGAAAAAGAGCAGATTATTGAAAAACTTGCTGAAATGCTTTCCCAGTATGTAAAAGCCGTTGAGCTTAAGCCTGAAGACGGAAAAGTAAATATATGGATGGTTTTGGGTGTAAACGGAGTTGGAAAAACTACTACTGTTGCAAAGATGGCTTCGTACCTTGAAAAATCCGGCTATAATAAAACCGTGCTGGCCGCCGCCGATACATTCCGTGCGGCAGCAATTGAACAGCTTATGATGCACGGGGAACGCCTTAATATCCGTACTGTGCATCATCAGGACGGTTCAGATCCTTCTGCTGTGGTTTTTGATGCTGCCGAGGCAGTAAAGGCGCAGGGCGGCGGCCTTGTTCTGGCAGATACAGCCGGACGCCTGCACAACAAGGAAAATCTTGTACGTGAGCTGCAGAAAATAGACAGAATCTCTTGCTCTAAGGCAGATGAAGGCTGTTATAAAAAGATTCTTGTAGTAGATGCTACAACAGGCCAGAATGCCTTGCGGCAGGCAGAAGTTTTTAACGAAGCTGTTAAACTTGATGCTATTGTACTTACAAAATACGATTCAACTGCCAAAGGCGGAATAGCAGTTTCTATCGGCAAGGAATTGAATCTGCCTGTTGCCTTTGTATGTACGGGAGAAACGTATAAAGACATTTCTCTTTTTGACGTTAACAGTTATGTACGTACCTTCCTTGGAGCTTAAGCTTGAAAAAAATAGGCCTGAAAATAAAGAAAAAATTATTCTTTCGGCAGATTTTTGTTTTAATCCAGATAGTTCTTTCTTTTATGTTCTGTGCAGCTCATGCAGAAGAAACGGAAAAAAAAGCTGAATCAAAAGATTTTGCATCACAAGACACAGAGCCGGAATACGAAGATTATGTTTTATCTGACATGGAAAGTCAGCTGAGGAAATTCAGTTCAAAGGAAAGCGGAATCTTTTCTGTAAATTATTTTGATTCTCAAACTATTGTTCAGGACACTTTTGGGGACACTGCCGTACGAAAAATTTACGACAAAAACAGGCGTTTAATTCACCTTGAAGGCTGGAAAATCAGTTCAAATTCTTCTGATTCTGAGAAAGAATATTATGAAGATTATTTTTATAGCAGTAAAAATGAAAGAACTCCTGAAAAATGCATTACAATCAATCTGAAGGAAAAACATAAGCTTGAAACCTTATTCAACGAAAAAGGCCTGAAAATTTCTGAAAAGCGATTCTCGCTGGAAGATGAATCTGAAGGTAAAGACGATAAAAAAGAAAGTAAAAAAGAATCTAAAATAGAAGAATCAAATACATGGAAGTATGATGGTTCCAGAAGATTAATAGAAAATGAAAAAATCACTTATCTTGATAAAAATAAAAAAAATATACAGAAGAATGTTTATGACTACAAAATAGAAGGTGAAGAGCCTGATTATACTTTTTATGAAAATGGTTTAATCCGATTAAAACGTGTTTATTCTGCACCGGGAGAATATAAGGAAACGGCATATTTTGATAACGGTTTTTGTGTGGAAAGTTATTTTAAGCATGGAATAAAAACAGAAGTTCTGCAAAAAGCCGGCGGTCAAGTTGTAAACAGGGTAGTGTATGAAAAAGAATAAGTTTTCCTGGATTCTTTTTGTTTCCCGCAGGTTTGCAAATATTGACCGCAGCGGCCGTTCTGCAATTACAAGCCATTTAGCGTCCCTTGGTATTTGTTTTGGCGTAATGACATTAATAATTGTAATAAGTGTAATGAACGGCTTCCAGATGAGCTTTATTGATGCAATTATGGAAGTCAGCTCCTATCATGTGCGTGCAGCTTCTGTTTCAGATAACAAAATAGAAGATTTTGTTGAATTCTGTAAAAAATCTGATAGCGTAAAGTCTGTAGTTCCGTTTATGGAAGCCCAGAGCCTGGTTGTTTCAAAATCTGCAAAAGAATCAGCTGCCCTTATACGGGCAGTTCCAAAAGATGTTTTTTCTTCTGATTCCGGATTTAAAAAACAGCTTTCGCTTGTGCGCGGAAGTTTTAACCTTGAATCAAGAGACGGCAAAGATTTTGTAATTTTAGGCAGTTCGCTTGCGGGCCAGCTTGGTGTAAAGCCCGGCGAAACCATAAACCTTCTGGCACTTTCAGGCGGTAATGATGTTGATTTACTTTCAGATGACCGGCTTTTTACTGTTGCAGGGATTTTTCATACAGGCTATGCGGAAATAAATTCAGGCTATGCTTTTATAAATTATGAAGCAGGCCAAAAGTATTTTGGCTCGTCTGTAAAAAAAATGTACGGAATAAAGTTAAAGGATTCTTCGCTTTCCGAAAGGTTTATTCAGAATATAAAAAATCATTTTCCTGATATTGAATGCGAAAGCTGGAAAAGCTATAACCGTTCGTTTTTTGGAGCACTCAGGGTAGAAAAAAACATGCTCATGCTTTTTGTTTTCCTTATTTTTATTGTTGTCTGCATCAATATTTTTAACGGAATGAGAAGAATTGTTTATGAGCGGCGCTCAGAAATTTCTATTTTATCTGCGATTGGCGGTAAAAAATCTTTGATTCAGGCAATTTTTATTTTGCGCGGGCTTTTAACTGGAATATATGGTGCCGTTCCGGGGCTTATTCTGGGGCTTTTTGTAAGTATCCGTATCAGCTGGATTTTCCGCTTTTTATCAAATGTGTGCTATTGGCTTTCTTATTTTTTTGTAATGCTTGTAAGTCCTGAAAATATTGCCTATGTCCATGAAAATCCGATGTTTCTTGTTTATTCAAGGCTTCCTGCAAGAATTGTCTTACATGAAGTTCTTCTTAT
Source organism: Treponema sp. (assembly GCA_016287815.1). Taxonomy (GTDB): domain Bacteria; phylum Spirochaetota; class Spirochaetia; order Treponematales; family Treponemataceae; genus Treponema_D. The sequence continues at coordinate 13,228 of JAEEWW010000045.1, forward strand.
AACCTTTTTCGGGATTTTTTCTTCACTTGCGGCATCTTTTTTTGCGAGCCGGGGAATATTAAAAATAAAAGCTGCGGAGGTACTCCACGATGAATGATATAATTCAGATTTCTGCTTTGGAAAAAACTTATGTAAGCTCCGGCGAAAAACTGACGATTCTTAAAAATCTTGACTGGACTTTGCCTTCCGGCGTAAAAGCCGTAATTACGGGAGAAAGCGGCTGCGGCAAAAGCACGTTTTTGAATATTCTTTCAGGAATTGACAGCGTAACTTCCGGCACTGTAAAAGCCGGTGATTTTATAGTTTCTGAAATGGATGAAGATTCTGCGGCAAAATACCGTTCTTCATTTTTAGGTTTGATTTTTCAGTTTCATTATCTTCTAAAGGATTTTACGGCGCTGGAAAATGTTTTTATGCCTGCAATTATGGCAGGACTTTCTAAAAAACAGGCAGAAGAAAAAGCAAAGGAACTTTTAAATGAAGTTGGCATGAGTCACCGTTTAAATCATTTACCTTCACAACTTTCTGGCGGCGAACGCCAGCGTGTTGCTGTTGCAAGGGCTCTTGTAAACAGCCCGGAACTTATTCTTGCCGATGAACCTACGGGAAATCTTGACCCTGCCAATGCTTCTATGATTGGTGAACTGCTTTTTTCTATAGTTGAGCGCTATAAAAAAACGCTTGTTCTTGTTACCCACGATGTAAGGCTTGCTTCTCTTGGTGATTTGCATTTTACGGTAAAAAACGGCAGGCTGGAAGAATCTGATGTAACGGCAAATCCGGTTTTGCAGGAAACTTCTTTATGACCTTATTATCTTCTGTTTTGTTTGCAAAGCGGCTTGTTTTTCCTAAAATGGAAAAACAGTCTTCTGCAAGAAAAAGTCTTCTAGGTTCTCTTTTGTGCATAAGCATAAGCCTTGTTCCGCTTGTTGTTGTTATGAGTGTTTCTAACGGAATGATTGAAGGTATAACGCAGCGCATGATTGCCCTGTCGTCTTCGCATATTCAGGTAAATGTTTATTCCGGCGAAAAAAAAGTTTCTGAAGAGTCTTTGACTTCTCTTTCTGAAAAACTTTCCGGCATTGAAGGAATTGTTTATTCATATCCTGAAATTCAGGGAATGGCTTTGGCTTCGTCTTCTAAAGGAAGATGCGGTGCTTCTGTAAGGGCTGTTCCGTATAATCTTTTTTCTGAAAACAAAAATTATGCTTCGCTTTTTACAGTTCTTGAAGGAACTTCACAATTAGAGCCTTCTTCAAATAATGCGTTAATCGGACAGAAAATCGCTTCTGAGCTTGGCTTAAAGGCTGGCAGTAAATTCCGCCTTATAACGACTAAAAACTCTGGTGGTAAAATCGTTCCGCGTCTTACAACTTTTACTGTAACAGGAATTGTTTCCTGCGGATATCAGGAACTGGATGCCCTTTGGGTTTTTATTCCGCTGAAAACAGGTTTTTCTATTCTTTCTTCATCTAAATTTCCCTCTTGCGTTAAACTGGAACTGGAAAGTCCTTTTTCTCCGGATTTGGTAAGAATTTCTTATGAAGTTCAAAGAAAGGCAGGTAAAAATGCAAGGGTTTTCCGTTGGGATGAATTAAATGTTTCTGAATATGAAAATTTTTCTTCAACAAAAATCCTTTTGATATTCATTATGCTTTTGATTGTCCTTGTTGCCTCAGTAAATATTTTTTCCGCGCTTATAATGTTAACTATGGAACGTAAAAGAGAAATTGCCATATTAAAGAGTTTTGGTGCGACTAACCGTGGTATCTGTCTTTCTTTTTTGATTACAGGTTTTTTAATCGGACTTGGAGGACTTCTTGCCGGTATTCCTGCGGGATTGTTTTTTTCGGTAAATATAAATAAAATCGTGTTTTTATTTGAAAAAATACTAAACTATATTTCAGAATTTGCTTATCTTTTAATGGGAAAGAGTCTGGCAGATTTTTCTAGAATAAGGCTGCTGGATCCTTCATTTTATTTGCAGACAATACCTGTTTCAATTCCGTTTTTTGAACTTGCCCTGATTTCTGCGGGAACATTGCTTTTAACGCTTGCGGCTTCTGTAATTCCGGCAATACGGGCGGGGAAAGAAAAACCTCTTGAAACTTTCCGGAAAATATAGGAGTTTTTTACGATGGTGTGCGATATATGTCATAAAAACAACGCTGTTCTGTTCCTTGAACAGGTTGGTACATCCGGGAAAATAAAAGTAAATTTGTGCATGCAGTGTGCCGTAAAGTACGGGCTTTCACCAGACCCTAAAGCCGTTGAAAAATCTCTTGGCTCATTGTTTAACGATCTGGCCAAAAAATCGCAGATTATTTCTGCTGACAAGGCAAGGCTTTGTCCTGTATGCGGTCAGAATCTTGCAGATATAAAGACCTATGGATTTACAGGCTGCCCTGAATGTTATTCTATTTTTAAGAATGAAATAAAAGATTTGCTTCACAGTTATGGTGCAGAAGTCAATTATACAGGTTCCATGCCGAGCCGTCTGCGTTCATTCCGTTCCCGGCTTACTGACCGCATGGATTTGCAGACAAAACTGGAAGATTCAATCAAATCTGAAAACTATGAAAAAGCTGCAATGTACAGGGATTTCCTGCGCGCACTTGAAAAACAGTCTGTTGCTGACGGTTCTGATTCTGATTTGCCAGAGGATACCGTGAATGGATAAAAAAGCCGATTCTTCAAATCTTTCGTGGTATTCTGAAGACGGCAGGGATAATGATGTTGTTCTTTCTACAAGGCTTCGCCTTGCAAGAAATCTGGCAAGTTTTCCTTTTCCTTCTCACTTCAGAGGTGATGATGCTGACCGTGTTCAGGCTCTTGTATTTGATGCTTTTTCTAAAACGGAAGACCCTGATTCATTTCAAATGGTTCCAACTGAAAATATTGACGAAAGCGGAATAAAAATTTTAACCGAGCGGGGATTATTGGATAATCCTGTTGGAACAGGGCTTGTAATGGGGCCTGGCGACAATATTTTTTGTATGGTAAACAGTCAGGATCATGTAAGGATTGTTTCGTTTGCTGCAGGTCTTGATGCAAATACAGTTTTTAATATTTGTCAGGCTATGGATAAGCAGTTACAGGCTTCGCTTCAGTTTGCAGCATCTTATGACTACGGTTTTTTAACATCCTCTGTAAAAGATTGCGGCAGCGGAATGAAGTTTTCTGTCAGGGTTCATCTGCCGTCTGTTTCTTATGCAGGAAAGATTCCAGAAGTTACAGATATGTTGAATAAGAATGGTCTTACGCTTTCTGCCTGCTTTGGAAGCGGAAAATATTTTTCTCCTGCCTTAGGTTCTTATTATCAGATTGCTACAACTTCTTCTTGCAATGGGAGCGAACTTGACCAGCTGGCTCAGATTGTTTCCAGTGTTACGAATGTTGTTGAAACAGAACGAAAGTTTAGGGCGGAATATGCCGAAAATATACCGACGGTTGTTCGTGATTTTATAGCCCGGTCTTTTGCGATGGTTAAATTTTCCCATTTAATCACCGCTTCAGAGGCAATTGAAATCATTTCAAATTTAAAGTGGGGATGTAATCTTGAACTTCTGTCAGGGATAGAGCATAAGGAACTTTGTGCTTTGCTGTATCGTGTTCAGGAAGGACATTTAAGGTTTGTCCTTAAAAATTCTTCCTTTACATTTGAAAAAGATGTGGAATCGGATACTCAGTTAAAAATTAATCGATTCAGGGCACTGATTCTGCAGGAAGCGTTTGAAAAAATAAAATTTTTGGAAAGATAATATTTTTATAAAAGCTGATTTTGCCATTTAGTATTATGATTTTAGTATTATGAATGACAGACAGGCATCTACATAAAAAATAACAGGATGGACTTTTATGAAGCAGTTTTCACCAAGGGCTCACAGACTTATAACTGTTCTTGCACAGGATGAAGGAAGAAAAAATGGAAACGATCATCTTTTCCCTGAACATGTTCTTCTGGCGCTTTTAAAAAGTGCGGACGGGCTTGGCTATGTTCTGCTTCAGACTTTACATATTAATATCCTGACTTTGCAGCTTGCACTTGAACAGAGTCTTGCTACGCAGACCATTGCACGTAATTTTGGTGATTTACCGCTTTCCAGAAGATTCAGTACAATGCTTGATATTGCCGCTGTTGAATCTAATTCATTGCGCAATGAATATATTGGAACCGAACATATTGTTATTGCTGCTATTCGGGAAGAAATGAGTATTACTGCACGCTTTTTTGAACGGGCAGGAATAAGCCTTGATGAAATTCGCGTAACAATCCGGGATATTCAGGCAAGATTATCTTCTTCCGGAAGTACAAAAAATCCAAGAAATATTGCACATTCTGTTTTCCAGTCATTAATGAGTGAAGGCAAAAATGATTTTTCTCCTATGGACCGTCCGCCTCAGGCAAATCAGGGAAAGCCAATGGGAGCTGTAAATCAAAAATCATTTCTGGCAGAATTCAGCAGGGATTTAACGGCTGAATGCCGGGATGGAAAAATTGATCCTGTTGTTGGTCGTGATGAAGAAATTCAGCGTATAATACAGATTCTTTCGCGCCGGACAAAAAACAATCCTATGTTGATTGGTGAGCCGGGCATTGGTAAAACTGCCATTGTTGAAGGTCTTGCCCAAAGAATAGCCGCCGGCAATGTTCCGGGCAACCTGTACAATAAGCGTATTCTTGTTTTAGATATGGCTGCAATGGTTGCCGGTACAAAGTACCGCGGTGAATTTGAAGAGCGCATGAAAAAGATGATGAAAGAAATTCAGGAAAGCAAAAACATCATTCTTTTTGTCGACGAACTTCATACTATAATTGGTGCCGGCGGCCCTGAAGGCAGTATGGATGCGTCTAATATGCTGAAACCGGCTTTAAGCCGCGGTGAATTGCAGATAATCGGTGCTACAACAAGCCGTGAATACCGCAAGTACATAGAAAAAGATACGGCGCTTGCCAGACGCTTCCAGATTATGAAAATTGAAGAACCTTCGGATTATGATACAACAGTAATCCTTGAAGGCATAAAGAAAAAATATGAAGAATTCCATAACGTTGTTTATGATGAAGACGTAATTCCTGCGATTGTAAAATTTGCACACCGCTATATTCCTGAGCGTTTTTTGCCGGATAAGGCAATAGACATAATGGATGAAGCCGGAGCTGCTAAAAAAATTCAGGAAGAAAACCGTCCGTCAGAACTTCTGGAACTTGAATCCTGCATTGAGCAGCTTAGTACGGAAAAACGCAATCTTGTTCAGGAACAGGACTATGAAAAAGCCGCTCTTGTACGCGACAAAGTAAAAGACCTTAAAAAGAAACTTGAACTTTACACTGAACTGTGGCGGAAAAATAACCATGGCTTAAAGCATGTTGATTATCAGGATATATGTAAGATAATCAGCAAAATTACTGGAATTCCGATTACGCAGTTAGACAGTTCAGAAACAAAGCGTATCTTAAATATGGAAGAAGAACTTCATAAAGAAGTTGTTGGACAGAACGATGCAATAAATTTGATAAGCCGGGCTGTCCGCCGCAACAAGGCCGGGGTTTCTTCATCAAAACGGCCGATAGGTTCTTTTATTTTCTTAGGTCCTACCGGTGTCGGAAAAACTCAGCTTGCAAAAACTCTTTCAAAATTCCTTTTTGGAACGGAAGAAGCTTTAATCCGTATTGATATGTCTGATTTTATGGAAAAACATACGGCAAGCCGCTTAGTTGGAGCTCCTCCCGGATACATCGGCTATGATGAAGGCGGTGTACTTACAGAGAAAGTCCGCAGGCATCCTTATTCTGTTGTTCTTTTGGATGAAATTGAAAAAGCTCATCCGGATATTTTTAACCTGCTTTTGCAGCTTCTTGAAGAAGGTGAATTGAGCGATAATCTTGGTCATGTTGTTAATTTCCGTAACACGGTAATTATTATGACAAGTAATGCTGGGGCTCGGGAAATTACAGGGGAGAGCAAGGTTGGTTTTTCAACGAATGAAGACAGAAGCCTTTCTTATAACGAAATCAGAAGCGGCGCAATGGCAGAGCTTAAAAAAATCATGAGTCCTGAACTTTTGAACCGTATTGACGATGTTGTTGTATTCAATGCGCTTTCGCATGAAGAAGTTTCAAAAATCCTTACGATTCAGCTTGCAGAGCTTGAAAGCCGTCTTGCAGAAAAAGGTTTTTCAATGGAAGTTCGTCCAAAAGCTAGGAAATATCTTGTTGAAAACGGATATGATCCTGCTATGGGTGCCCGTCCTATGCGCCGCCTTATACAGAATGAAATTGAAGATAAACTTTCTCTTATTATTCTTTCTGGCGAAGGTCAAAAAGGTGATACTGTTGTAATTGACAGAACAAAGTCTGCAATTTCCGTTCGCTTT
>JAEEWW010000139.1 GCA_016287815.1 Treponema sp.
TATTATCCTCTGAAAAGTTTTGATGAGATATAATATCAATTTTTAACGCTTTTTACAACTTATATTAAACGCCACACAACTTCACAATCTTGTCCAGTTCGGCTTCTGGATTTTTCCACCATTCAGAACTCCACAAGCGGTAAACCTTCCAGCCGCGGGATTCGAGGTATTTCTGGCGGTGGTAGTCGCGTTCGCGGGTTGAGGAGGAATCTTTGTAAAGGTTGAAGTCACACTCAATTCCAAGTACGTAAGCATCATTCTTCTTAACGGCAAAATCTATGCAGTAGCCGCCGATTCCAACGTTGGCATAAACATCAAGGCCGCGTTCTTTAAGCTTGGCAAAAACTTCTTCTTCAAAAGGTGTGTCGTTGCCGTAGAAATCGCTGAGGTGTACGTTTTCGGAAAGGTTATCGAGGATTGTTCTTGTAAGGTCAACGTTTCCATCGCTTACGGCAAAGCAGTATTCAAGATATTTCTTTAAGTAAGCCGGTCCCTGGTTTTTAAGACCGGTAACATCAAGCTCTGAAGGCTGAATTGAAGTTACAATGTGAATCTTCTTTTTGGCGCGACTGATTGCAACGTTCAGACGGTTTTCGCCACCTTCATTATTAAGCCAGCCAAAGTTTCTGAAAATCTTACCCTGCTCGTTCTTTGCAAAACCAACCGAGAAGATTATGATGTCGCGTTCATCACCCTGAACATTTTCTATGTTCTTTACAAACAGGCTCTTATCTTCGCCTTCTTCTTTTCTGATTCTCTCGTTAGCAATTGCTAACTCAAAGTTCTTGTCTTTTGCACACTCTTCGTCAATGCAGTCTTCTACCATGTCGTGCTGATGAGAGTTAAAGGTAATTACACCAATTGTTTCATTTTTCTTGCGCTCTGCAAAAATCTGTTTAATGAGCTTAACACAGTATTCAGCTTCTTTGCGGTTAGCGGTATTAATCCACATTCCATCTTCAATTTTGTGAACTTCGATTGGAGAAGTTTCTGGAGTAGCAACGTTAGGAGAAACTAATAGCTTCCCCTCATAGAATGCGTGATTTGAAAAAGCAATAAGCTCTTCGTACTTTGAGCGGTAATGATACTGAAGCATAACATCCTTGTACTTGTATTTTGCAAGGTCCAGCAAGCTTGGTTCTTCCAAAGCTTCATTTGTTTCTTCATCTTCTGCAAGCTCATCCGGATTTTCTTCAAAACGCCCGGTAAAGAGTTTTGTAGGTCTAAGCTGTTTTGTATCACCTGCAATTACAACCTTGTTTGCACGGTAGATTGATGGAATGCCCTTTTCTACAAACATCTGCGAAGCTTCATCAAAAATAACAATGTCGAAAATACCGTGCTGCAAAGGAATTAGTTCAGAAACAACTTCGGGAGTCATCATCCAGATTTTTATGCTGTCAAAAAGTTCAAGCTTGTATTTTGTGATAAAGCGACTTACACTCATTTTTCGTGTAGTTTCCAGAGCACGTTTAATTTCGTTCTGCCGCTTTGACTTTGTAAGATTTAGCATATACTGAGAAAGCTTGATTTCTGTATTTTTGATTGTATCTTTTGTTTTTTTGTCGCGTTGGCTATCTATTCCCTTAACGATATTGTCAAAGCTCTTGATTTTTAGCAGGGCATCTTTGTTTTCTGCTTCGAACTTTGAAATGTGAATATTGAGAATAAAGTTGAAAAGCTCTTTGTCTGCCTGGCTCCAGCTGAGGTTTTCGAGACTTTCCTGCAAAAGGATTAGCGACTTAAAGTAAAGGATTTCGTTTTCACTCTTTCCGCCATAAAGCTCTTTGGCTTCAAGATAAAGTGGAAGCTGGTTAACGGTTTCAAGCGTTTTCTGCGGCTCCTTAAAGAAGCTTTTTAGGATTTTTCCAGGCTTTTTATCTGCATAATCCTTGAGGGTGTTTTTACATTCCTTTTTTACCTTACGCTTAATAGAGCCTTTTTTAAAGAAAGAAAGCTCTGCTGCCTGGTCAAGCTCTGATTTTTTTTCTTCCAGGAAAACATTAAGCTCTGCCACCTGATATTCGGTTAAATCAGTTTTAAAATAATCTATCCAGGGAGAAGCCTGGTTTGTTTTTATGTAGAAGGCAAGCTTAGAGCATAAATCATCGTCAGCAAAAGCATTTCGGGCATTTTCCAAATCTTCAAAGGTAAGGTCAAAAAGCTTTGGATCTGAACTATTCTGGATTTTCATCAGAGCTTTAACAGAGTTCTGGTCTTTCGGGTCAATTTTGTGGGAGTTTTCGTAAATTACGTAAGGTTCAACTCCAAGCTTGTTAGGCATATATAACTTATCTGCAATTACATTAAGGGCATTTACATCGTTATCAATTTTTGCAGAAACTGTAACAAGCTCATTCGCCCTCTTTGAAGCATCGGCTGCACTGGAAAGCATAGCAGAAACCTGACTGTAAAAATCATCTTTATTTCCAACATCATCAATTAAAAGCGCATAACGGGAAAGAGTTCCAAGACGGGAATAAACAACATCAATTGCAGTCTTTTTTTCAGAAACCATAAGAACGGTTTTATCCTGCAGAACAAAATGAGAAATAAGGCTTGTGATTGTCTGTGACTTTCCTGTTCCCGGCGGTCCCTGAATAACAAGCTGGTCCATTTTGTTAATTGCGTCAATAACCTGCTCCTGAGAGCTGTTCAAACTGTTAATGTATAGAAGATTTTTTTCGGAGATGTCGTTTGAAAGTTCTTCTTCATTTTGTTTGCTTTCTTTTTCTCCAAAGTCGGCACTTTCGTTTACAGTTGAAAAGGATGATAAGAGGTCGTTTATCTGTTTGGTGCTCATTTTTTTTTCAAGCAGTTCATCATAATCCTTTTGGATTGTACTGTCGCAAATCTGGTATTTTCCAATTACAAGATTTTTTACAATGTTGAGCTCGCCCTTGTTGTATTTTGGAAAATCCTTTTGAGTGTAATTAAAGTATTTAATGATTTTGTCAATTTCCGGAGCCTGGATTTCCAGACCGTTTTCTTTATAAAAGTTCAAGCAGCCGTTAACTACTTCATCTTCGCTCTTAAAATTATCTTCCGGGTCGGGATTTGGAAGTGGTTTTCTTACGTTATTGAACTTGTCGTTTGCAAGAATGAGTGCATTGTTAAAAATCTGGTCACGGGAAGAATCTCTTGTGAGCGTAATTTGAATGGAAGTTTTTTCAGCTTTTATCGGGAAGAAGAACAAGGGAGCCCGAACATCAAAATCACCTTTTAAAAGCTTTCCCATTACAAATGGATAAGCAATATAAAGATTGTTCTGACCTTTATCGCGCAAGTCTTTGTTAGTTTCTCGTAACAGCTGTACAATTTTTTTATAGGTTGAGGATGCATTACCTTGTTTTTCACCAGGCAGTTCATCGTTTCTGATTATGACCTTATTTTTTCTGCCAAACAAAAGATCCAGGATTTCCTGAGTATTTTCTTCAGCTAAATCACAGCCTTCCTTTGCGCGAAGGGTTCCGCAATACAAAAGCCGGTTGCGTTTATTAAGGGTGATAAGATTTTTTTCAAGCTCCTTGAGCGTTTTTGTGATTTCTGCAGTCATAGGAGCTGCAACATCTTTATCATCGTACTTTGCAACTTCATCCAGAAAAATCTGACCGTATTTGTCTATAAAAGTCTTTCCAACGCCATGGATTCCTTCAAAATCTCGCAGCACCCTCGGATGATATTTTGCAATCTCCATCAGAGCCTCATCATTACAGATTACCGGCATTCGGCCAGTTGTATTTTTTTCCTTTAATTTTAACTTGTCCCG
>JAEEWW010000046.1 GCA_016287815.1 Treponema sp.
GTCGTCAACACCCATCCAACGTGGTCGTCAACCCCTGACGAGTGCGGTCGTCAACACCCATCCACCGCGGTCAACAACACCTATGATTCATCCTCTTAAAATTGACAGAAATGCTTTCAATCTGCCTTTTGATTTTAACATTTCTAAACCGTAAATACCTTTGAAAAATGACAATATAACTATAAAATACCTTTGAATTCTGACAATCGTGTTATATAATACGTAACATTTGATGATCGAGATTCTCCAAATACCACATTTATAATGCCTTCCAATAATGTAGATATAGCCGCAGAAGACAAAGCTGAGAAAGACGCTATAAACATGCTTAATATGAAACTTGGCACCCCAGAACAGGTTTCTCAAGTAACTGGTCTTCCCCTCGAAAAGGTATTTGAATTACAGAAACAGGTTACCGTAAAAGCATAACATAAACCACAATACTATCCTTCGACTTAGCCGAAGAACAGGTTCTCGAAAATTGTGAACGCCCCAGTCAAGGTAAAAGGCTAAAATAAATCAATTGTTTTTTACTCTTCAATTACCTCACGTCCGGCTGCCCAAGATTTTGCTTCATAGGCGCTTTTGCTACCTGTTGGAACATATATTTTTGCTCCAGATGGCACGTTTATACCTGAACCAGATGGGCTTGGTGGTGTACTTCCAAGGAAATGAATTTCTTCAAGGCCAGTACTAAAGCAATATGACACCCATGTTGTAACAGATGCAGAAACAATAATCTTTTTTATATGAGAGCCAAATTGCCAGCCTCCTAATGTATTACTAGTCAAGCCAGAAAGATTTACTTCTTCAAGTTTTTCACAAGCACTAAAAACACCATCACCATTAAGGTCTGTAATTCTTTCAAGACCATAAATAACTTCCAGATTTTTATTATATTTAAATGCAGACTGATGCAATTTTATAACAGTATCCGGCAATGTATAAGAACTACCACTTTTTGCCGCAGGATAATAAACCAGCATAGTTTTGTTCTTGTTATAAAGAATTCCATTTTCTACACAAAAGGCAGAATTTTCACCACCCGGAAGAACCACCTCTTCCAAATCTTCTGACTCCTGAAAAACTTGTGCCTGAAGATCAGTAAGTCCCACTGGAAGTATTAACTTTGTAATTTTTGCAGGTATCCAGTTATTACCTGTCAGGTAAGTTATTTCTGTCATTGATAAATCAATTGTTGAATTACCTATAGGTGTATCATTAGAAGCCATTGCATTTATCTTTGTTATCAAATTTTGAAGATCAGTAGATGTAAAATCACTAGCAGCAATAAAAGAGTATGTTTGACCTCCAGTTAATTCCAGACTCTCTATTGAACCTGATGTCAGAAGGTCAACGGCTTGTAACTTACCTTCTGAATCTAAAATCCAGGCGGATGACTCAGTTGCTGATACAGCAAATCTTGTAACTACCTGAGGAAGCGTAATATTTGTAACACCAGAGCCGATAGCTAAGACTGGATTTGTAGAGCTGTAGTCGGAAGGAGTTATGTTTGCAATAATGCCAGTGCCACCAAGTGCGCCTGTAACAGTAATCTTGCTTGATGAAATAAGTGAAATGTCATTATTATTGCCAGAACCACCATTTGTAATTAAAACATCGCCTTTAATATTAATGTTTTTGTTGTTGGGAATAAACCTAATTGCTCCACCCCAACCACCTGCGACATTATCGGTCATTTCAATAGAATAGTTTGAACCGTCAAGCGTGATATCCATAGATTCCGTATAAATGCCGCCGCCTGAATTACCAGCTCTGTTAAATGAAATTTTTCCTGCGGCAACTTTTAAAGGATTACTATCAAAATAGATTCCTCCGCCATAGGAACCAGCATAGTTGCCGATTATACCACCAGACAAGTCGGCAGATGAACTTGCAGATGTATAACCTATATATGCCTGAGCTGATCCATAATTAAAAATTCCTCCACCACAATTTGTTGCTTTGTTTGCTCCATCTGTATCAGAGCTAACAGTAGCATCAGCATCGGTTTTTCCAATTATTGCAGTTCCGCTCATATAAATTATGGATGTATTATAAACTCCGCCACCGTTATTATCAGATTCATTGCCACTTATATTTCCACCGGTCATATAAAAAGTTGAACTGTTATAAACGCCACCGCCATTAGTTCCGGCATGGTTACCAGAAATTTCCCCGCCATCCATAGTAAGTGTTCCAGACTCATTATAAACACCGCCACCATACGTAGAACTGCTTCCTAAATCTGAATAATTTTCGCAAATACGAGTACCATCTTTTATGACAAGATTTAAATTAGCTCCTTTTTTATATATACCGCCGCCTTGACATGCATGGTTTCCGTAGATTTTTGGTCCGTTAGCTGCTGTTCCATCGCCAAGAGTTACAGTGTTAGTACTGCTTGACTGTATAGAAATACCGCCACCAGTTCCAGAAGTGGCGGTGTAGCCGCCGGTAATTCCAAGACGTAAAATATCAACCGGAATATTTGTATTTATTGTAAGAGGTCTGCCTTTTTCTACTGATGAAGCGCTGAAGCCGCCGTTTAAAATATCCTGCGGGTCACCGTTTGAATCCAAAGAACTCGCTCCGCGAAGGGTAATTTTTGTTGCTGTTGTACTGCTGCTAAGAGTTATAGGATTGTTTGTATCACTATTATCTGCTATAGACTGTGCGCCTGTTAAAGTCCCGTTTATGTAAATATTATAATCACTTGCAGTTTCCTGATAGGTAATAAACTGAAGGGCTTTTTCTATTGAAGCAAACGGTTTTGCCGAATTGTTCGTGTATGCGCTGTATTCATAGGTTGAATTGTTCCAGGTTGAATCATCAATCGTATTACCAGAAGGATCTGCTCCTGCCGTAGTGGCGCTGGAAGATGCAACGTAAATGTCTGTTATTATATTCTTTAATACAAGTGTTCCGTAATTTGTACCGGAAGCAGTTGTAGAAGTAAGATTAAAGCCCGGTGCATTTAAATCAAACTTATTCAAGTTAGCGCTGATAGAACCTGTAAGAATATTGCGTTTTTTAAATGATGCACCGCTTGCAGTTTCTGGCGTAAGTTTTATTTTCTTTGAGCTGTCTGCAAGCGCAAATGTGCTGTCCAAAGAAACCTGTTTTCCGTTTTTAATCCATACATCGTTTAAAGGACTTGTAGACGTTCCAGTTCCTGAAGGAATGGAAACAGTTCCCTTCAAAGATACAGAGCCGTCATTATAGGCAAGAGCACTGCCATTTTGGGTTGCAGAGTTTTTCGCAATTTCTCCGCCGCTTATTTCTATACTTCCATCATAGCTGTAGATACCACCGCCGTTACGTCCGTGATTATAAGAAATATTTCCGCTTGCAATTTTTAAGGTTCCTGTATTGTAAATTGAACCGCCATCCAAGTTAGAACCGTTTCTTCGGATTCCATAGCCGTTTTCAATTGCGCACGGCACAAGGGTTGTTCCATTGCTTTCAAATCCACTATAACCTATATATACAGAACCTTTATTATAAATACCGCCGCCTTTCTGGTTAGAATAATTTGCATTGTTATCACCAAAAGATGCAGGTGTTTCGGTATTATCGCCGATTAAGGACTGCCCGTACATAAAAAGCGTTGCCCCTGTATCAACAAATACTCCGCCGCCGCCAGGATCATTATCGCCTGTGGTTGTATTTTCTGTTATCTGAACACCATCACCAAGCCGTACTAATGAACCTGTTCCCAGATGGATTCCGCCTCCACCGTTTGTTGACGATCCTCCTGTAATTTTTACATTTTCAATTGTAACTGGAACTGCACTTGATACTACAAGGGCACTGCCAGATGAATTAGCAGTTTCTGTTGAACTGGAATTTCCGCGGATACCTCTGTTAATAGCTGCCCCAGTCCCGTAGCCTGTAATTAAAATAGATTTTGCATGATAGGTACCGCTTGCAGTATTTGTAAGGGTATCAGGAATTTCCTGCTGTACGGCATCCGTTGAACCTGTTATTTTTATGATATAGTCAGTATCACTGTTATCCATCAAAGAACATGCATGTGCAATTGTTCTATACGGACTGGCTTTCGTTCCTTCATTAGTATCCAGCCCTGCCGTTCCATTGTGGGAACCAACATAGAAAGGACAGTTGACCGTTACTTTTGTAGATGAAATTATTTTTTCCCAGTCATTGGATGGAACTGAACACTTAAACTTTTCAACAAAACTTTCTGTAACACTTACACCAGAGGCAAGCTTTAAAATAGTTGTACCGCGTGTCCAGTTAGAGGTAGAAATACCAACATCCGAAAAAGAGCTGTTAAGCGCACCGGCAATCTCTAAAGTACATGAGTTTTTAATATAAACATCGTTTTTACCGCTTCCTAGACTTCCATTAACGCCATAAGGGATGGATGCTGAACCGCTGATGCTGTAAGATTTTTCTGTACCAGTACCAGGATCATCAAAATAAACAGCACCACCATTACTTGCAGAATTATTTCTGATAACTCCTCCTGTCATAGTAAAAGAACCTGTTGCTTCTGCAGAAGCGGAAATCGCAATACCTCCACCACCAGTTTGTCCAACAGAAAGTATTGCCTCATTTTTTTCAATTACAGCGTTACCGCTCATCGTAAAGGTACCGCCATCAAGGAAAATTCCAGCCCCTCCTGACAAAGGCGCAGAAGTAGCTCTTTGTGAAATTGAATTTTCAGAAATAGTTCCGCCTGAAAAATTAAAAGTTTTCGCCGGGTAATTGGATCCAACAATACTTCCTGTATGACCTATCATAACACCGCCGCCATACCATCCGGCTACGTTATGACTTATCTCTCCACCCTTCATTGTGAGAACAGAGGTATTGTTTTCATCTCCATCCGGAACAAGGATTCCGCCACCCCGGCCATTTGCACTATTATTCCAGGAAATTACGGCACCGTTTTCAATTGTCAGAGAGCCACCGTAAAGAGAGATTCCTCCACCGCCGCTTGCATGAACACCAGCTGTAGAATCAACAAAATTATTACAAACCTTAGAACCATTTTTAAGAATAAGCGTTGCGTTGTGAACATAAATACCACCGCCTCTACCGGAAGCATAGTTTCCGTGTTCATTAGCTCCAGAACCTGCAAGAGCCTGAACATCTTTTCCAATTACTGTCCCTGATGCAAGCGTAACCTTAGAGCCGCTTTCCATACAGATACCGCCTCCGTCTGCTGCATTACCGCCTGTAACAGTTATGTTTTTTAATGTAAGCGGGACAGTAGTATCTACAGTTAAAACAGAACCTGAACCAGAGCCTTGCAATGTAGCATTAGTTGAGCCTGATATATTTTCTATTGTAATTGAATGAGCCTTTGTGTTAAGGCTAGCTGCCAGCTGAGTATTGCCCGTTGCAGTTCCTGTAACAGAGCCGCTTACAAAAATCTTATAGTCTTTTGTGCTGTCGCCTGCTGCGCCAATTTTATTCACCGCCGCCTGTAAATGTTCAAGAGGACTATAAGCATGTCCTGAATTTGAATCGCTTGCTTCTACGCCTACAGAATCGGCTGCGGAATTCTGTCCTACATAGATTGTAGTATCAAAAAAGCCGCTTATTATTGCTGAAGTAACTTCAAAAGCGCCGGTAGTAGAATTTATAACTCCTGAACCGTCAGAAACCCATTTATCGGTTTTCATGCCATTAACTACGTTAATGGTCTGTACGGTTGAATATGCAAGAATATCATTTGCCTGAAAGAACTTAAGAGAAACATCGTAAGTGCCGCTTGTAATGTTATCAATATCAAGTGTTGCAGATGAATCTGAAACATCAAGGATTTTGTCCTCTCCGCCTAGGGCTTCAGTCCATGAAGAAGCATTACATGAAGCAACAACTTTTGTAATTGAAGAATCTACAGACATAGAAAGTTCAAGTTCTCCGTTTCCGCCTTCAACCGGAGTCGGATAAAAAGTATGCGTTATTACAGGAGAGGAAGCTGTTAAAGGATTTCCGTCATTATCAAAGGAATCTGAAAGGGCGATTTTCTTTTCGCCGGTAGCAGGGTCTATTTGTGTTTTATGCCGTATGCCGCAGGTAACAGTCCATGTTTTGCCGGCAGCAAGAGAAATTTCAAATAAAGGGGACGCGGTGTTTGCAAAAGTGCCGTTTACTGTAGAACCATCAGTAGCCTGGGCTGTTGCAAAGTATTCATAGTCTGTTGTGTTGAATACAGGCATGGCAGAAGACAGAAGGTTATCTTGTGAAGATGCGGCAAGCTCCTGTGCAGTTGCGGCAAGCTCAGAAGGTACAGCGCCACTTTGACTTACTGCGCCACGGAATATAATTTCTGAATAATTGCTGCCTGATGTGCCGGTATCAGTGTTTCCACCGCCGGAAGAGCCTGCAAAATTAGTGCATGAAATAAATGCGATGGCAAATAAAACGGGAATAATACCACAGAGTATATAATGGCTACGCTTACTTTTTCCAAACAGGCTAAACATTTTCTAACTTTTTTCCTTAATTTTATATTAAGTTTAGCACTACTTAGAAATTTCAGCAACATAAAATCGGCAACATCTGCCGAATGCGGTTGGCAACACCAGTCCTCCGCGGTCAACAATACCTGTTCTCCGCGGTCAACAACGTCTGACAAAAAAACTAGTATGCGTTGCCTAAGCCGCCCTGTTTAATCTGGAAATGGCTGAATTCAAGGCTGAAGGAAGCTCTGCCCTGTGTAACGGAGCGAAGGTTGGTTGAAAAACCGAACATCTTTGCCATAGGGGCCTGTGCATGAATAAGTTCGCCTGAAGATTTTGAATCCTGGCCCATAATCATGCCGCCGCGCTGGGTTACCTGGCTCATGGCATCACCGACAAATTCTTTCGGGCAGGTAATGTCAACATTCATTACAGGCTCTAAGAGTTCCGGGCTTGCCTTTGCACATGCGTGGTCAAAGGCCTGAGCGGCACATGCTTCAAAGGCAAACGGCGTACTGGTTAATTCATTCCAGTCAAGATTAGTTACGGTAATGGCTGTATCCGTACACGGATATCCGTAGCGGATACCGGAAGATAAAGCGGCCTCGCAGGAAGACTTAACGGCTTCAATAATTTCTTCAGGAATATCCTTTGTACTTGCAGTAATAGAATAAGAGTTGCCGGCTCCCTGCTCTCTCGGTTCAACTTTAAGAGTAATGCCTGCTGTATTTTCCTTACCGGCAAGAACCTTGCTGAAGTTTTCTGTAACTTCGGCTGTTGCAGTAACGGCTTCTCTATATGTAACCTGAGGATTTCCTACACGCGCATTAACTTTAAAGTCATCTTTCATGCGGGTTACAAGAACATCAAGGTGAAGTTCTCCCATTCCGCTTATTATAAGCTGACCTGTTTCTGCATCTTCGTGGGAAGTAAAGGTCGGATCTTCCTTAGAAAGGATTGCAAGGGTTTCATTTAATTTATCGCGGTCAGAAAGACTTTCCGGTTCAATTGCAATGGAAATTACAGGTTCCGGGAATTTAAGGCTTTCCAGTGTTACAGGCATACCTTCGCTGCCTAAGGTATCGCCTGTCTGGGCAAGCTTTAAGCCGATAAATACAGCGATGTCTCCTGCTGAAACACTGTCCATAGGCTCGCTTTTATCTGCATGCATACGTAAAATTCTGTTTACGCGCTCGCGTTTTTTCTTTCCAACATTAAATACCTGTGAGCCGCTTGTAATTTTGCCTGAATACATGCGCACATAGCACAAAGAGCCCATTTCCCTGTCGTACTGAATCTTAAATACAAGACCGAGCGGCATTCCCTTTATATCGCACGGAACAGAAACTTTTTCCTCTTTGTCGCGTTTAATATGAAGTCCTTCAGCAGGCGGAACTTCTGTAGGACACGGAAGATAGTCTACAATAGCGTCGATTAAAGGCTGAACACCCTGATTGTGGCGTGCACTTCCCATTACAAACGGAACGAATGTGCGCTCTATAGTACCTTTGCGGATTGCTTTTTTAAGCTGGTCAACAGTAATTTCCTTGCCTTCAAGATAAAGTTCTGCAAGGGCATCGTCAGAAGAAGCTACTGCATCTACAAGTTTTTCATGCCATTCATCTGCCTGAGCCTTGCGTTCTGAAGCAATTTCTGTAATTTCAAAGGTTTCACCTTCATCTTCTGCATTCCAGCGGATTTCTTTCATGTTAAGTAAATCAATTACGCCTTCAAAATCAGCGCCTTCGCCGATCGGAATCTGTAAGGCAAGGCAGTTTACGCCGAACTTTTCAGCAACGTCTGCCATTGAACCGAAGAAGTCCGCACCGATTCGGTCCATCTTATTCATAAAGCAGATACGCGGAACCTTGAATTTGTCTGCCTGATGCCATACGGTTTCTGTCTGCGGCTGAACGCCGTCAACAGCACAGATTACGGCAACGGCTCCGTCAAGAACGCGAAGGGAGCGTTCAACCTCTGCGGTAAAGTCTACGTGACCAGGGGTGTCTATAATATTTATCTGATAATCTTTCCAGTAGGTTGTTGTGGCGGCTGAACAGATTGTAATGCCGCGTTCCTGTTCCTGAGCCATCCAGTCCATGGTGGCCTGGCCGTCATCTATTTCGCCGATTTTGTGGATTTTCTTTGTATAATAAAGAATGCGTTCTGTTGTTGTTGTTTTTCCGGCATCGATATGTGCCATAATTCCGATATTACGCATTTTTTCTAACATAATGATTTTCCTATGAATAAAAAAGATGAACAATATTATATAGAAAATACACAGGTTTCTCAAGCGGCGGTAATGGCACGCCCGTCATGCCCGACCTGGGATATATCGGTTATGTCAGGCTTGGATTATATCTGTCATGCTAGGCTTGACTCAGCATCTCCTGTTATGTTTTTAAATTCCTTAGGAGATGCTGACTTTCGTCAGCATGACAGATTGGGTATGCAATTCCTTTGGGATGATAGACATAAAAAAACCGGCTGTTATAAACAGCCGGCTTGTGTTAGCAAATCGCTTTAGAGAAGCTCAGTTTACCATGTCTTTTCGATTGAATCGCAGATGTTTAATTCATCACCTTCGCTATCGAAGAACTTAGCTCTTTCCATATTTGGAACAAAGTTTACTGTATCGCCAAGCTTATGAATATTTTCCGGTGTTGTGCGGGCAATCATGTTCTGACCTTTTTCTGTTGTAAGATAAAGGTGAGTTTCTGCTCCGAGCGGTTCCTGGTTTACAATCTTCAAAGTCATATTGTTTTCTGCTGCAGGAGTTGCAACATATGTTACATCTTCCGGACGGATACCGAATGAAACTTTCTTGCCTACATAAGCTTTAAGTTTTTCCTGCTGAGCTGCTGTTGGTGTAAAGCTGAATGAACCTTCATCAACAATCACTTTTCCGCCTTCTTCTTTAACGTCTACGCTTAAGAAGTTCATTGGCGGAGTTCCGATAAAGCCTGCAACGAACTTGTTAATCGGGTTGTTGTACAGATACAACGGAGCACCAATCTGCTGTACTTTTCCGTCTTTCATTACAACAATCTTTGTACCAAGTGTCATGGCTTCAATCTGGTCATGTGTAACGTAAATCATTGTTGCCTGAAGTCTGTTATGAAGAGCAGAAATTTCAGCACGCATTGTTACACGGAGCTTTGCATCAAGGTTTGAAAGAGGTTCATCAAACAAGAATACCTTTGGATTACGAACGATTGCGCGGCCTACTGCAACACGCTGTCTCTGACCACCGGAAAGAGCCTTTGGCTTACGGTTAAGATACTGTTCAAGGTCAAGCTGTTTAGCAGCTTCGTGAACACGGCGGTCAATTTCAGCCTTATCCATTTTGCGGATTTTAAGACCGAATGCCATGTTGTCGTAAACTGACATATGAGGATACAACGCATAGTTCTGGAAAACCATTGCAATATCGCGGTCTTTCGGCGGAACATCGTTCATCTTTTCGCCGTCAATCAGCAAATCACCTTCCGTGATGTCTTCAAGACCTGCAATCATACGGAGAGTTGTTGACTTACCGCATCCAGACGGACCAACGAATACACAGAATTCGCGGTCTTCAATAGTAATGTTTGCATCGCTTACTGCGTGCAAATCACTGTCAGCATATACTTTACCGATATGCTTCAATTCTACTTTTGCCATTTTGGCCTCCCGAAGGGTTATATTATTAATAATATTTTACCCCCTCAAAAATGCACCGTCAAGGCAAAAAACGAATAAAATTTGTACTATACTGAGGTCATTGATTATTTATTTTTATACTGAAGCGGCTGCCATAAATGCCAGCCGCAAATAGTGCGGCAAAATGGCATTTTCTGAAATCGCTTGTTTCCACATTGAGGCGCGGTATTTGTGAATTTTTCATGCTACTCTATTGACACTTTTTTAGTGATTCGCTAATATACTTACATCACGCGGGGATGGTGGAATTGGTAGACACGCCAGCTTGAGGTGCTGGTGGCGAGAGCTGTGCCTGTTCAAGTCAGGTTCTCCGCATCGCGTTAGGCCTTGTAACAGAATGTTACAAGGTTTTTTTTTGCTGTTTTTTTATTGCACACTTTGAAACCGACTAAAAGTCACACCAAACTGTGCAGGAGATTATATGCTTGCTGTTTTTGTAAATTGTACCACGGTTATTTTAGGAAGCCTTATTGGTATTCTTTTTGCAAGGAAAATTACAAAAGAATTATCACAGATTATTCAAACTGCTGCAGGAATTGTTACGGTTGTTATAGGCTTTCAGGCAGCATTCCAATATAAAAGCATTGTAATCCTTACCCTTTCTCTTATTACAGGCGGACTTCTTGGAACCTGGTGGGATTGGGATGGTAAAATACTAGGACTTGGTAAATTAATTGAACATCTTCTTGAAAAAAAGTCTTCCGTAAAAAAAGAAAAAACTGCTGAAAGCGAAAAGAACGACTGGAACTTTGCCTATGCTTTTTTAAATTCTTCTGTATTATTCTGTGTAGGTGCAATGGCAATCTTAGGTTCATTTAAGGCAGGCATAGAAAAAGATTATACGATAATATTTACTAAATCAATTTTAGACGGTTTTATGGCCATTACATTCGCATCAGCCATGGGGCCGGGAACAGCTTTTTCAAGTATTTCAATACTGATTTATCAGGGGCTTCTTACCCTGCTTTCGGGCGTAATAAATCCTTATATAACGGATACAATGCTTGCAGAAATGAATGCAACTGGCGGTGCGCTGATTATTATGATAGGAATCAACCTGCTCGGATTAAAGAAAATAAAGACAGCCAATTATCTTCCTGCGGTTTTGCTTGCCGTGCTTATGGTAATTATTAAAGGATTTTTTTAATCTGAATTCTCCCGTCTTAAAAATTACCATTTATTTTCGTAAACTATACGGGCGGCTTTTTCTGAATCCGTATCAAACGAAAGTTTTGTTAATTTTTCATCCATTTTGCGCTCAGCATCTGAATCAGAAAGGATTTGTGTTATTTTATCATATATTTTTTCAGGCTTTCTTATAAACCAGCCCAAATGATTTTTAACGGCAAAATGTACGTTTTCTTTTTCCTGATTATGAATGTATTTACAGATTATTACGGGTTTTCTGCATTCTACAATTTCCATTAAGGTTGCAGGACCTGCCTTAATTACCGCACAGCTGCAAATTTTTACAAGCTCGTCTAAAAAGTCTACAAAACCAAAAACATGAAGGTCTAAAAACGGATGTTTATTTGCAAGGGCTGAAAGTTTTTTACGGCGGTTTTCATCTCTTCCGCAGACAACGGCAAGCGCAAAATCAGGCTTATGGCGTATGCATTTATGTATCAGCTTTTCTATTCCTGGAAGCCCTTCTCCGCCGCCTACGAGCAATACGATTTTTTTATCAGGATTAAATCCATGCTTTATTTTAGTTTCTGCAATCTTTTTCGCATCAAATGGAATTTTAAATTTAGGATTATTTAAGAACGGAATTACCTTAAGGTTTTCTTCTTTTACATTGCATTCTTCCATAGCAGCCTGTTTTGCACGCTCAGAAAAAACTAAAAAATGCTGGTTACGTTCATAATACCATGCATGCGTTCCGTTGAATGGATCTGTAACAATTTCTGAAACATTTAATTTCCACGGAATAAAGCGCAAAGTTTTTACAAGAGGCGGAGTCAATGCAAAATGAAAAGAAACCACATCCGTTATCTGATTTTTCAGGATGAATTTTCTAAGGCGTTTTGGAACGCTTAATGAAAGTCCTAAAACATAAAGCCACTGAACAAAACGGAATTGCGCCGTATCATAGATTAAAGGATAAAGCCCTGAAATATAATTACACGCAACAGCGTATACTTTTTCAAAAATATAGTTGCCGAGTTTGCGGCTGTTTTCGCCAAAACCGTGAAGCATAAAAACTTCGCAATCAGGATACTGACGTTCCAGTGCCTGTTTTAAAACTTTGGCGGCATTTTTATGACCTGAGCCGGTATTTAAATACAGAAAAAGAAATTTTCTTTTCATATCAAAAAAATCCGCCGTTTATATCAGCAAGCACTGCTGCCTTAAAGCCCTTTACAAAAAGCCGCCAGAAAAGCGATTAATAAGCAACCTTTACAGAAAATGAAAGATAGTTATTTATAGAATCATGAAGTTTAGAAACCCAGTCATCATAAGCTGTCTGGTATGTATCGCCTGAAACGCGTCCTCTTGCAGTGTAAATAGCATTCTGGGCACCGTTGTTGGTTATGTATTCCCATGTCCAGCCGAACTTGAATGTAAATGTTCCGAGCTTCATTTTTGGTGTTTCATAGGCTAAATCAAAACCTGCCTGAATAACAGTCATTGCATGATCCTGATTCAAAAGATTCAAATGATCCCATGCTGTATCTACGTGATTATCATCACCAATAAGTTTCTGCTGAGAAAATGCACTGGAATTAGTACAGTAAACATCTCCGCCGCTTGTATTTACTAAAAGATAGTCCGATGGTTTAGCTCCAGGAGCTGATATTGCTGTTTGATATTCACTTGTAGTGAGCGGAGTTCCGTCAGATTCTTTTATATAAACTGCACCTTCCGTACGGGAAATATAGTTTGTCTTATAAATCTTTTCTGCTTCTTCAGGTTCAAGGGATTCGTATGCATTAGCATGACGCATAAAGTTTGTTTTTAACGTTACGTTTAAGCGCTTAACCGGTGTGAATCTTGCAGAAAAAGCAATTCTGTCTGAGTTTGGCGGAATTGAAGCACCAATCTGAATACCATGGCTTACATAGTTAAAGTAATTGAATGTTTTATCAGAAAATGTTTTTCCGTCTTCGTTATAGCTCCAGTGTGCATAAGTATACGGAGCAACAATTGTATAGTTCAATGTCATTAAATCTAAAGAAGAAGCAGGAGGCGCATACTGAATGCCAGTTTCAATTCCTACACGGTTTTTTGTGTCAAACTTTAATTTAACAGCCTTGTTTAATGAAATATCATCTGCAAAGAAACTGCTTGACCATTTTACGCCTTCAACCGGTTTAAATTCAATTAAAAGCCCCATCTGGCTGTTATCTGTTGAATCACCTATTCCCTGTACAGCCATAAACGGTGCAGGAAGCATATAGGCCAGTTCAAAGCGTTTTCCTATAATCGTTGATTCATAATAGGTAATGTCAAGTTTTTCAGAAACGCGGTAGCGGAATGAATGCAGTGCAAGATATTTACCGACGTCAGTTTCGCTGTCCAAATCTTCTCCGTTATTAAGGGAAGCCCCAATGGACTGCATAATCTGTGTGTAGCTCCATTTTCCGCCGTCATAGGTAAAAGAAAGGTTTGGTGCATGGAAAGCATTATCACTTAATGCAAGGTCATCTTTTAAGAACGGACCGAAACCGGAACGGTTAATTCCCGCCTGAACGTAAATATGTTCTTTTCCGACAGAAAGATTTGAATTCATGTCGATATTAAGGCGGAAAGGTCCGATTTCCGTTGAATCGGCAACAGTATCATGTTCTGAACGTACAGCAAACGGAAGGACAGAAACATCATCTTCATTTACAGAATAAATGCCAAAGTTATATCCAAAAGACGCAAGCGGATTAATTGCAATGTCACCTGTAAAATGAGGACCGCCGTTATACTGTCTTGTCTTACTATACTCTACGTTATTACCTGAATTTTTATATGTATCTTTATTATTTTCCTGACGGATTCCGCCTTCAAGATTTAA
The DNA here is from genome assembly GCA_016287815.1 of Treponema sp. GTDB lineage: Bacteria > Spirochaetota > Spirochaetia > Treponematales > Treponemataceae > Treponema_D. The sequence goes on from JAEEWW010000046.1 coordinate 14,152, forward strand.
ATGTGTCGGTTTTCCGGTAAGCTTTTCCCAATATTCGCGGGCAATCTGACCGTCGCGTCCGTTAGATTTTTCCATAACGGAAGTTAAAATGCTTTTAACAACGTTCAGAGGATACGGGCGAAGCTGCGGCAGAGATTTTACATAACCTTTTAGTTCCCAGCCCTGGGCATACATGTAAAAATCATCCTGAGGATCTGCTGTAATCTGTGCAAAAGCAATTCCAAATGTAAAAACAAGGGAAACCAGTACAATTAACTTTTTATTCATATAAACTCCAGCTTACGGCAAAGGCGGTTTCTATTCCCCAATCCTTCTGACCTTTCTGATTATTGTTGTTGAATATTATAACATATGAAGGCTGTGCTGTGAAAGTCAAAGATTTTGAAGCATGCCATGTACCTTTTAAACTGACTTTATGCGTATACTGCGGTGTGCCGGTCGGTGTAATTGCAAACTGGTTCAAACCGTTTGTATCGCTCGGGTACGGCCATGAAGAAGCGTTTGTCATGTCAAAATAAACGTTTGTTCCGCCCCAGTCTATGTTTTTAAATGCCTTAGTTCCCGAAAGTTCCCCCTGACAAAGATACAGGTAGATAAAATCAAGTGACCATTCCTGGGGTTTTTCATAGCCAAGCGTTAAATTTGCGGCAATTGTATCCGGTCCGAAAGGAGAACCTATCCATTCATAAAAAGGATCTTTATCGCCTATGTTTTCTGCATAAGTTCGGCAGAAAGACCAGTCCGGGCTTTGCTTTATGTAAAGATAAGGGTTTGCATAATAGGCTTCACCTGCAAAATGAAAATATCCTTCGTTTACAGGAATGTATGCTTCAACACCTGCCTGTCCGCCTAAAGAATTAGGTGTTTTTGTATCAAAGTTTGAATTTTCATACGGAGTCTGGAACTGATTCATGGCATAAAGCGCGTAAAGCCGCCAGTTTTTTACAGGTGTATACTGAATTGATATTCCAAGGAATTCTCCGTTATGGGAATCTTCATCATCAGCAGAAGTTGCCTTGTAATCACGCCACGGAGTTGTGCCATGATAAACGGTCAGCGGATTTAAATAGCGAAGTTCCATTTCTGCATTTGTAAGTGTTGATTCAAGCACAGAAAGCGTAAGTTTTTTAAAGAACCTGAAATCCAGCCGATGAGTGTACATGTATTTATCTACATTCAGCTGAGTAACATTCATTGTATATCTGAAATTCGGTGAATAAACGGATAGCTGTCCATAGGAAGCCTGTGTCATGTATTCAGAATATATTATGCTTCCTGTCTGTGTTCTTCCGATTGAAGAAGGTCCCATTCCTACCTGAAAAGAAACGCCTGTTTTTTCTGTTAATTTAAATCCTGTTGAACCGTAGCCGACATGAGGAAAGTTTATATCAATGTCGTCGGCTTTGAGCGGAAGATTTAAATAAGTATCATCGTGGCTCATGGCACACTGGTTAATGCCTAAATAAAGATCTGTGTAAAGCGTAAAATAATCTTTCGCAGAAATAGTTAACGGAAGGTCTACAAGAGGATTTCTTTTATAGCGGTCATATACCCAGTCTATATCATCGTTAGACTTATAATAACCTTCTGGATTTACAGAAGGCTTAAAGCCTACAGAAATTATATCTGAATCAAAAGAAAGTCCTTTCTGATTAAAATATTCGTTTATACGGTCATACTGTTTTTTTCCGGGTACGCTTAATGAATCGTAATCAATTTCATACATGTATGTTTTTATTTCTGAAATTGTAAGCGGAGCGCAGTCTGTAAGCTGGACAATTCCGCTTTCCAAAGCGACAGCCGTTAAGGCATCGTAAATCCAGGAACCGGCAGGAACTAATTCCTGATTACCTCTTGGTGCTGAAAAAACTGAAAGTGAACTCAACAGAAAAGCTGCAAAAACTGCGGTAATTTTTTTATTATTTTTCTTCAATTTCCTTATCCTTATTTAACTTACGGATAAGAATATTACCGTATTCTTGCACGAACTACAAGCAATATGTTAATCTAGATACAATGACTTCTACCGAAAAAACTTTGCTGTACAATCTTTTAAAAACAGCTTCAGACAATATAAACGGCTACTCTTCCCCGGATTTTCCGGCTACCCCGGTTTTTGCAGACGATATTGAAAATAACATAGTGAGTAATAACGCGGCTGTTGGTATAAGTACAGAAGCCGCCGCTAACGCAGGTGCCGCAGTGAACGCAGGAGCGGCTTCTGAGTTTACCGGCACAACAGAACTTTCTTTGCTTGCTGAAAAAATTGCAGAATGTACAAGATGCTCTTTGTGTAAAACAAGGACAAAAGCCGTGCCCGGCGAAGGCGTTCAAAATCCGGCCGTTCTTGTTATAGGCGAAGGCCCTGGAGCTGATGAAGATGCTTCAGGCCGTCCGTTTGTAGGCAAAGCAGGTCAGTTACTTGATAAAATGCTTGCGGCAATTCAGCTTAACCGCACTAAAAACTGTTTTATAGCAAATATCGTAAAATGCAGACCGCCAAACAATCGTGACCCGATGCCTGAAGAAGCCGAAGCCTGTTCATCATTTTTGCAGGCACAGATAACGCTTTTAAAGCCCGCTATGATTTTATGTGTAGGCCGAATTGCCGCACAGAATCTTTTAAAAACAGAAACAGGCATAAACCGTCTGCGCGGCTCTTTCTATGAATACAACGGGATTCCTGTTTTATGCACATATCATCCAAGTGCACTTTTGCGGAATGTGGATTTAAAACGCCCTGCATGGGAAGATTTAAAAATGTTCAAGGCAAAACTTGAAACATTAATTCCAGGATATGCAGAAAATTCCGGCAGCATGAATTCCTTGAATACATCGAATACAGCAGACGAATAAGGCAGTAAGGCAGCAAAATGATTTATCTGGACATAGCTTTAAACGTTCCATTAAACCAGACGTTTACCTATTCTTTTGACGAAACAGACTCTGAAAAAGCAGAAAAAAAACTTCTGCCAGAAATCGGCAAACGCGCTGAAATTAAATTCGGAAACAGAAAAACAATCGGCTATATTACGGGCATTCACGATAAACTGCCTGAAAACTGTCCTGTAGAAGAAGGAAAAATCCGACCGATTTTACGTATTCTTGATAAAGAAAGTCTATTCGGTCAGGAACTTTTAGAGCTTGCGCGATGGATGAGCTTTTACTATCTGTGTTCAATCGGCGAAGCAATTTCTACAATGCTTCCTTCCGGTAAAAGAGAATCCAATGCCGGAGGTTTTTCCTATTCAGAGGAAATTCCTACGGCAAGACCACAGATACTTTCTGAAGAACAGAAAAATGCCGTAAACGGAATTTTTGAAGAAGAGGAACACCCTGTTTTTGGCGTAAACAATAAAATGCACTATGTTTACGGAAAAACCGGCAGCGGAAAAACCGAAGTTTTTTTGCAGGCCGCAGAGCATCTTTTAAAAATCGGTAAAGGCGTAATATATCTTGTTCCAGAAATTTCACTTACACAGCAGGTTATTGAAGCCGTTATAAGCAGGTTCGGCAATACTGTTGCCGTTCTACATTCAGGGCTTACTCCAAGCCAGAAACTTTCTGAATGGCACAGAATTTTAAACCGTGAAGCAAGGGTTGTAATCGGTGCAAGAAGTGCAGTTTTTGCACCGGTGCCGGATTTAGGAATGATTATCATAGATGAAGAGCACGATGCATCTTATAAATCAGGAACAACGCCGCGCTATCATGGAAGACAGGTTGCAATGTACAGAACATCGCGTCTTTCTATTCCGCTTGTAATGGGAAGTGCAACCCCAAGTGTTGAAGCCTGGCATTTAATGCAGACTAAGGTACTTCATTGCCATACGCTTACAAAACGGCTTTCCGGCGGAGCCATGCCGCGCATAGAGCCTATTGATTTATCAAAACAGCAGATTTCTGGCTGCATTTCGCCAAAATTAAACGATGAAATTAAAGCAGTTATAGCAAAAAAACATCAGGCTATTCTGTTTTTAAACCGGCGCGGATTTACTCATTTTTTCAGATGCAATACCTGCGGATATGAACTTATGTGCAAAAACTGTTCCGTTCCACTCACCTATCATAAAACAGATAACCGTCTCAAGTGCCATTATTGTGGCTGGTCTATTATTCCACCGCAAAGCTGTCCTTCCTGTGGTTCTGTAGATATTGGATCTTCGGGCTTTGGGACAGAATATATAGAATCAGAAACAAAAGCAAAATTCCCTAATGCAAGAATCGTCCGCCTTGATACAGATGCACTTAAGAACAAAGAGCAGCTTTTGACAACTCTTGAAGATTTTAAAAACGGTAAATATGACATTATGCTCGGCACGCAGATGGTTGCAAAAGGCTTGAACTTTCCAAAGCTTGAATTAGTAGGTGTTATTCTTGCAGATGCAGGCCTTCATATGCCAGACTTCCGTGCAGGCGAAAGAACGTTCTCTTTAATTACACAAGTTGCGGGTCGTGCCGGAAGATATTTCCCGGATGGAAAGGTTGTTGTTCAAACCTACAGCCCAACCCTTGAACCAATACAGTTTTCATGTCAGAACAGAATCGAGGATTTTTATAACTACGAACTAGAACAGCGACAGTTCATGGAGTTCCCTCCCTTCTCTCGTTTACTCAGACTTGTATTCAGAAGCTTTAGCAAAAAAGAAGCCTCAGACACAGCAGAAGACGCAGTTCGCATTTTACAGGAAAAGAAAGCACGAGGAGTTGAAATAATAGGACCAGCAGAATGTCCAATTGAAAAAATTAATTCTTCCTGGCGATATCAGATTCTTTTAAAATCAAGTTCTGTTGTTCCGCTTCAGGCAATGGCTAGAAGTCTTTTACAGGACTACACACACAGCCAGAATGTTTATATTGAATATGATGTTGATCCGGTGAGTTTATTGTAGCCCTTCGACAGGCTCAGGGACCACGATATTATATATGTCTTCTAATACCATCAAACTTTATTTTATATAAAAAAAGTCCTGTAGGTGGCGCAGTTACCCCAGCTTTTGTGCGGTCGTGAGACTCAAGGATTTTTTTCATGGAAGCTTCGGGTGAGTCAGTTTTATCTAAATTAACGAGTGTACCTGTAAGTGTTCTTACCATCTTCCACAAGAAGGCATTTGCTTCAATTTCAAAAACAAGAAGGTCCTCACCCCAGATATCCTTTTGAATAAAAAATCTTGCACCGTCTATATAACGATTTGTTGAAACACTGTCATCACCACTTGCGGCAAATGAAGCACAGTCAATTTCGCCCTTAAGGCATTCACAATATTTATTAAGTCTTTCAAGGTTTGGTTTATA
>JAEEWW010000047.1 GCA_016287815.1 Treponema sp.
AGGCACCGCCACGAAGCATAACGGCTCCGCTTTCTGCAACGCTTTTTGCAATACTCATCATCTGGTCACGGTTTTCAACCGCGCACGGACCTGCAATTGCAATAATCCTTTTACCGCCAACCCGAATGCTCTGGCCGCGGTTATTTGCAATTTCTACGACCGTATTATCATGCTTGAATTCGCGACTGGCCATTTTGTACGGCTTACTGATAGGAATTACGCGTTCAACGCCCGGAAGAATTTCAACTTCCCTCGGATCAACCTTTAATTTACCAACAGCGGCTAAAATTGAATCTTCTTCGCCGACAATTTCATTGGTTTTAAAATTCTGGCTTCCAAGAAAATCTGTAATACCTTTTTTTTCTTCTGCCGTAATATTCTTTTTTAATACAATTACCATTTTTACTCCTGCCTGAAGCGAAAGTTGATTTCTTGCGCCGCAAAGTTTATTTAGCGCCGGCTATCCTTATTTTTCAGGATTAAAGCTTACCGTACGCAAAATGTCGCCGAATACACCGGCCGCCGTAACACTTGCGCCTGCTCCATAGCCGCGAACTGTAAGCGGAATAGGATTATAGCGTCTTGTATGGAAAACAAAGGCATTTTCACCGCCTTTTACCGCATACAAAGGATTTTCTGAATCAACTTCAAGAAGACCTACAGAACATTTTCCGTCCTGAATTGAAGCGCCCATACGCAAAACCTTGCCTTCTTTTTTAAGCGCAGCAATTTTTTCTGTAAAGTATGAATCAACTTCAGGAAGGCGTGTCATAAACTCTTCAACCGTTCCTGTTGTATCAAAATCTTTCGGGAAAAGCGGATTGATTTTTACATCCGTAAGTTCAAGTTCAAAACCTGCTTCACGGGCAATAATTAAAGCCTTACGGGCAACATCCATGCCGTTTAAATCATCACGCGGGTCAGGCTCGGTAAAATTATTTTTCTTTGCTTCAAGAACTGCCTGACTGAAAGTAGCTCCTTCATCAAGCCTGCCAAAAATATAGGAGAGAGAGCCGGACATAATTCCGTTAAAGCCGTCAAGACGGTCGCCGCTTTTAAACATGTTCTGCAAGGTATCAATAATCGGAAGCCCTGCCCCGACATTTGTTTCATATAGGAAACGGCGGTGCATGGAATTTGCCGTTGAGCGAAGCTTTTTATAATATTCCATGGACATTGAATTTGCCCGTTTGTTAGGAGTAGCAATGTTCATTCCGCAGTTCAAAATGTCTAAATAACGTTCTGCCAGATCATAACTTGCAGTACAGTCAACAAATACAGGATTTAATAGTTTCTGTTCTGTAGAGAATTTTAAAACCTCTTCAAGATTTGTTTTTTTGTCAGAAGCTTCAAGCTCTTCTTTCCAGCTTTCAAGATTAATGCCTTCAGCATTCAAAAGCATTTTCTTTGTTCGCGCAATGCCGCAAACCTTAATTTCAATATTCTGTTCAAGAAGCTTTTTCTGCTGTTTTCTAATCTGATTAAGAAGCGCAGCACCAATTCCGCCGCAGCCAAAAAGGAATAAATCAATTGACTGCGTAGAATGGAAGAAGAATACGTGAGCTGCACGAACGGCTTTATCGCCTGATTCTCCGCGTACAACTGTAGAAATACAGCGCTCCGAAGAGCCCTGGGCAATTGCAAGAATGTTAATTCCGTATGTTGCAAGGGCATCAAAGAATTTTCCGGCTGTACCGCGTTTTTTTATCATGCCGTCGCCGACAACTGAAACAATTGCACAGTCCTTGTGAACTTCAATCGGATCAACAATTCCGTCCTGAATTTCAAGTTCAAATTCTTTTGCTAAAGAATCTCTTGCCCTGTCTGCCTTTGTACCCGGCACGCAGAAAGAAATTGTATATTCAGACGAAGACTGAGTAATCAATAAAACAGAAACGTTTACGCGCGAAACTGCGGCAAAAACCCTGCCTGCCATACCGGTTTTACCTTTCATGCCGGTTCCGCTGACGCTGATCATAGCAGTGTTTTTTAAGCACGAAATTCCGCGTACTGCGCTGTTATGCAAAGCTGAAGATTCAAATGGACCACGGCCAATTCTTGTTCCACGGGATTTTACGTTAAGACTGTTCAGGCTCCACGCTTCAATATTTTTTGCGGCCAGTGGCGCAAGCGTTTTAGGATGAAGCACTTTAGAACCAAAAAATGAAAGTTCCATGGCTTCTTCATAGCTCATGTCGTCAACAATAAGGGCATCTTTTACAATTCTAGGGTCGGCAGTATAAATGCCGTCAACATCAGTCCAGAATTCAACTTTTTTAGAATCAAGGGCTGAACCGATAATAGCAGCAGAAAAATCTGAACCGTTACGGCCTAAAAGTCCCGGAAGCGGAACGCACCCAGTTCCGCCAATCCATGAGCAGATAAAGCCCGGGAATAAAAGAATCTGCGGCTGATTAATTTCTTCTCCGTCTCTGTAATGTATAAGGGCTTTTGTTGTTGCCGTATAATCAGGATCGCCTTCGCCCTGATCGCCGGTCGTAATAAGGTATTTTCTTGAATCAAGTAAAAGCACGCTTTGTTTTTTAGCACGAAGAACGGCTTCCATAATCGGGCTGGACATAAGCTCGCCCATACCCATTATGCGGCAGTAAATTGTTTTAGGGCATTCGCCAAATGCCGTAACACCCTGCAAAAGTTTTTTATATTCGCCTAAAAGCAAATCAACTTTTTCCATTACGGATTTTTTGTCAAAGCCTTTAAGGACGGAAAGAAGTTCATCACAAATGTGCGAATGTATTTCACGAATCTGATTAACGAATTTTTCAGAAGAATCTTCGGTTACACAGCAGTCAATACTTTCCTGCAATAAGTTTGAAACGCCTGCGACGGCAGAAACAATAACACTTACTCTTGAATCCTTTGCCCTGCCGGTTATAATATCGCTGGAATTTAAAATGCGGCGCGCACTTCCCATTGAAGTTCCGCCAAACTTTAACGTAATCATAAATTCTCCCTTAAATAAACGCCGCAAAAGCGCCGTTATTAAACATTTTTTAATATAAGAAAACTTTCTTCAATTTTACTGAAAATAAAGTTTTATATCAATCAATACAGTATGTCATTGCAGGGCAAATGCATTGTAAATACAAACAGATTTATATCGGCTCCCAGTCGAAATACTGTCATGCTGACGAAAGTCAGCATCTCCTTATTGGTACAAGAATACATCAGAAGATTCCGAATTATCAAAAAATGCTTTTGCAGAGAACCATGTACCCGAACACGAGCTGCTTTTAGGGCTTATTGATTAGCACAACGCGTGCTATGCGTTCGGTACATGAACCTCTGCTGAAGCATTTTTTTCTATTGCCACAGTATAATCTCCCCAGCGCACGTGCGAATTACCGAAGCAAACTGCAGCGCAAGTTTTTTTATGCAAGTATTGTTTAGGAAAACTCGACATTTGGACTATACATTTATTCTTCCTAGCATTTTTATAAAATTTTGTGTATCATTCAGGCATGAATCTTATTTCAAAAACCGCTCATTTTATTTTTATTCCGCTTTTATCCGCACTGTTTACAATATCCGTACAATCTTCTTTATATTCTCAGGAAGATAAAAAAACTGCCATAAACGGCTTCATGCCGGAAAAAATCAACGTAAAAACCTTAACGCAAACCTTCTGCAAAGATCACGATTTTTTAATTTACAACGGCCGCCTTTGGTCAAAAAGCACAAATAAATCTGAATGGTCTCTTTTTTTAGGAACCGGACTTCCTTTTTCTAAAACAGAAGAACGCCTTGGCGGCCGAGAATGGTTTGATCCTCCAAAAGCACTAAAAGAAATCTGCGCAGACGGTGATACAGTTTTTGTCTTTGATGAAAACGGCAAAATGTTTAAATTCCTTACGCAGTTTACTACGGTTGATAAACCTTTTATATGGCTTGATACATTCGGCTGGCCCAAAAAACTGGAACTTATAAAAGACGAAAAATTCTTAAAAGCAAGGGCATGGGGAATCGGCGTAAGAAGAAAAGACATTCTCTATTACACAGACTCTTTTGGCAACGAGCATCATTATGGCACAATGGGGCTTGAAACAATTTATTATCTTACAGAAAACGGTCAGGAAATCCGCTTTACAGATTCCGGCTTGCCAGCCTCTTTCAGCAAAACGATTTTAGGACCTGAACGCGGCGCATTTATTGCAGAAAACATGAGCGTAAGCGGCTCAACACTTTTTCTTATTAATGATGCAGGTGAAATGTATACCCGCCTTATAGACTACGACACAATGGGCTGCGACCCGATGTTTTTTAAATATTCTTACAATCCGCAGAAACAAAACTTATCCGGTACCAATTACCGTTCAAACTATACCCAGTGGGCACTTCCTAACGAAGACTGGAAAAAACAGCCTGAAATTCCGCTAAAAGGCAAGGCAAAACTTTCACGTTATATAAGCATTTCTCAAAACGGAAAAGGAAATTCAGCCCGCTCTTTACGGGTTGCAGGTCTTTCAAGCGATGGAAGCAGCGGCTATTATGTAAAGCAGATTGATGATGAAAAATGGCATTTTGAAAAAGCTGCTTTATCAATAGAAGACACAGACTATCTTAAACACGCAAATGCACGCGAATCTTTAGACAACAGAATACGAAGCAGCCTTAGAGGGAAAAAACACGAATTTGCCTATTCAGGCTATGTGTACAAAAACAATAAAAAACTTGATTCTTTAGAATGTACCATTACAGATTTTCCGCTTACAACAGAAGGTTCATGCAATTTAACAATAAAAGATAAAGTTTCAGGCGAAACAAAGAGCTTCCTTCTTTATCCGCTTGAACTATGGACTTTTATAACTCAAAAAGACCCCGGCTTTGACGGAACTTCAAGAAATTACTTTGTAACCCCGTCTTTTAATCCTGAAATATTAAGAAGCAAAAGCAATGATTTCAACACAGTTCTTTCAGACATTTTCATAGGAACAAACCTTGAGCTGTATTCGTTTTCTGCCAGTGCAACCACAGATTATGTAGAAATATATGGCAAAGATTCTTCTGAATACAGTATTTTCCTTACAGTCGAATCTTTAGAAAACCAGCTGTCTCCGGAAGAATATAAGGCAAACCTAATCTTTGCCCATCCACTTATTGAAAACAACATCTCAAAACCTGAATTATTCTTGGATCCAGAAAGAACATATACAGTCTTTGACACACAGGAAATTCAAAAGACCATAGAAGAAAACAAAAAAGTTATAGAACAGCTTGAAAGCGATGCATTGACCTTTCAGGAATACAGCAAAAATACGGCAAAAGCACGCTGGGGATACGGCTTCCTTGACATTCTTACTTCACTGACCCTTTTAAAAAATGTTGATTTTCCTAAGATAAAGACCGCTACAATGCACAGTAATGATATTTTCAAATCTAATGCAGATTCATTCAGGATAATGAGCGAATACAGGTTCTTTGCCTATCCTTTTATAATCAGACTGATTCAAAAACGCATCGAAGTTTATGAAGATTTTATACATGAACTTTCTAAAACGAATTCTCCAAAGATAAATCCGCTTTTAAAAAATACCTACCACGAATACTTTGATGCAGCAAAGCTTCCGCAAAAGTGCAGCGGTGTTTCACCTCTTTTATTCTGCAAGGCACAGATGGAACGGGATGAAACGATTCCAATTTATCCGGCTATAAGGCTTTTCCTTGAAGGTTCTTCGGTTTTAGTTGAATTACCGGATTTTATAGACGGATATTTTACTGCTGCAGAAAAATCGAAGGATTTTTCATGTACGGCATCATTTAAAACCGTTTTTGAAGAAAATGAAGGTAAATATAATGAAGTCCTTAAACAGATTCTTAAAAAAGACGGTACTCTTAAAATAACCGGTAACCAGGTTTTAATTTTAACTGCCAGCGGAAATGTATTATTTTCCAGTGACTTTTGAAAAACAGCAGGTAAAGCGATAATAGATAAAGCAAGGAAAAGAAAGGTAAAACATGGATCTAAAACTTACAAAAATTGCTGATAATGTTTTTTATATTCCAGGTTCAACAAACAGCGGCTTAATCATTGAACAGGAAAAAGACCATGTAAATCTTTATATGGTTGACACGCCTGAATCAACAGAAAAAGCACAAGCTCTTCTTAATCTTATTGAAAACTTCTGTACTGAAAAGCTGAAGCAAAAATGGTTTCTAAAAGCAATATTTATTACACATTCACATGCAGACCATGTAAGCTGCGCTTCTATCTTAAAGCAAAAAACATCCTGCGAAATCTGGTGTACGGAAGAAGCAGCAGGCAATCTTTTTAATCCAGCCTATGAACAGGCAATTATAAGCGGCGGCTGGCCTTTACCGGAACTGCAGACACCTTTCTATCAGGCAGAAAAAGTCTGCGACTGCAAAATAATAAAACCAGATTCTTCCATTCATTTATGTGACGGAACAGAAATTACTTTTGAAGATTTAAAAGGGCATCATTTTGGAATGGTTGGCGTACTTGTAAAAACTTCAGGTAAAAAAACTGTTTTATTCGCAGCCGACGGAATTTTTGACAGGGAACAGTTAAAACGATACTGGATTCCGTTCATGCTTGACATCGGCTCCTTTAAGGTTTCACTGAACAAAATCGTTGAAATCAATGCAGATTATGTTTTACCTTCGCACGGAATGCTTTTTACAGGTGAAAAAACAGAAGCGGTTGCAGAACTTAACAGGTATGCGGTAAATACAACAGAAAATCAGATTTGCCGGATTCTTGAAAAACCGCATACCGCAGAAAAACTTTTAAAAGACATATTCAGCCAGAACAATATTCCATGCAGGCTTGGACAGTATATCCTGATTGGCTGTACGATCCGCTCATATCTTTCGTACCTGTACCGCTCAGGAAAAATCCGCTACTTTTTTAAGGACAACCTGATGTTCTGGCAGACTGTCTAATACAAATAGAGATTGTCGGGCACGCCCGACAAAGACAAAAATTTACAATAATCTAAAAAACTCGCCCCAGCGAAAAAGTTTTTATTCTTTCCAGCCTTCTACAATGGTTACGCCGTTAGAAGTTCCTATTCTGTTTGCTCCGGCTTTTACCATTTCCAAAGCGCTTTCTGCAGTGCGAACGCCCCCGCTTGCCTTAACGCCCATTGCTTCGCCAACCGTCTTACGCATCAGAGCAACATGAGCAGCCGTTGCTCCGTTAGGCAAAGATTTTCCGTCCTTGTCTTTGGGTGTTCCAAAACCTGTAGAAGTCTTTACAAAATCAGCACCTGCATTTTTTGATGCCTTGCAGCATTCAACGATTTCTTCATCTGTTAAATAGCAGGTTTCAAGGATTACTTTAACAACAACTTTTTTTCCGGCTTTTTTGCCTGCTTCAGCGGCGGCGTCAACTACAGCCTTTATGTCTTTTTCAACATCGCCAAATCTACCGTCTTTTGCTGAGCCTACATCAATTACCATATCAACTTCATCAGCACCGTTTGCAACTGCAATTTTTGTTTCATCAGCTTTATCTGCTGAAGTTACGGCTCCCAGAGGGAATCCTATTACTGTACAAACTGAAACAGATGAATCCTTTAATAAATCTGCACAGAATTTTACATGAATCGGATTTACACAAACTGAAGCAAACTGAAATTTATCAGCTTCCTTACAAAGTTTTTCTATGTCTGCCTTCTTTGCAAATGCTGCAAGCAAGGTATGATCAATCATCTTAGCAATTTCTTTTCTGTTCATAATTTCTCCCATTTGCTTTTATTGTTATTGCCTTTATTGCCGGAATTACAAGAAAAATGCAATTTTCATGCAAAACTTAACTCGCATGTAAATTACAGATCCGCCCGGCTTTTTTCACATTTTACATAATGATTTTTAGGCTTGCAAGCCTAAAATTTTTACAGTATATTTTACTTGTAGGGATACATAATGACTGATAGGAGGTTATATTATGGCTTACAAAATTACAGATGCTTGCGTAAACTGCGGTACATGCGAACCAGCATGCCCGGTTGGAGCAATCAGTGATGCTGGCACAGCCCGCGTTATCGATGCAAGTGTATGCGTTAGCTGCGGCACATGCGCATCAGAATGCCCGACAGGTGCAATCGAAGAGGCATAATAAGCCTTATTCTATAGGGACTGCCTGATAAATTTGTAGCATAGTGTCATTCTGAACTTGATTCAGAATCTCTACTCATTTCTACAGGAGATGCTGAAATAAATTCAGCATGACAATGCTATATAGGCAGTCCCTTTGTTAATTATGATGAATAAAGTAATAGAAAGTTATAAAAACTTATTTTTGTCCATTCTTAAAGTTTCATTTACAATTTTATTCTGCATCCTGCTTTCACTTGCAGTTGTATGGCCTTTATGGCTTTTCGCAACAAAACTGCCGCACATCTATACAATTACGGTTTCTTCGTGTGCAGTCATAATTACGCTGTTTTTTCTTTTCAGACAGATTAAAAAATCTTCTCCTAAGGCAGTTATTTTTACTCTGCTGAATATTTTTATGATTATTGCAGGTATATGGTTCTGCATACACTTTATACTTATAGGTCAACGCTTATTTTCACTTTTTGTTTTAGTTTTTATGTTTTTTTTAACCGGAATTCTGAGGTTCATTTTTAAATGAATGAATCCCCCAAAAAAATCAAACAACATAATAAAAGAAGAATTTCAAGGCAAAACAAACAAGTCCTTTTTTTTATCATTTTAATCTTTATAGAAACGCTTTTTACAGCAAATGCAATTTCAAAGGAAATTACTCAGGTTAACTTAAAACTTGAACACATTCCCAGAATAGAAAAACTTGAATCAAAAAACATACTTTTCCAGCAATACAGTCAGGAAGTAGAAAATTCCTACAAAGAATTTGCAAAAGGCAACACCCCGTTACAGAATTTTTATGCGTATAAAGCAGGACAAAATGATAACCTTATAAGCATAAGCGCACGCTGTTCAATTCCCTACGAAACAATTGCTACCTTAAATTGCATTCCAGACCAGAATACAGTTTTAAAAGGAAAAACCATTCTGCTTCCGGTTGTTTCCGGGATTTTTATAAATATTCAGCCGGAACTTCCATACGAAGTCTTATTATTTAATAAAAACAGCACGCGTATATTGGAAGGCCAAAATTGTTTGTGTTATAATCTTCAAGGTAGAAAATATTATTTTTTTCCGAGGGAGCGTTTCAGTTCAACCGAAAGAGCTTTTTTTCTTGATTCTTCAATGAAAATACCGGTTGAACATTCTGTTGTGTCTTCTGAGTTTGGAAAAAGGGTCAGTCCGATTTCCGGCAAATGGCATTTTCATAGCGGTATAGACCTTGCGGCAAAAGAAGGAGAAACAGTTTATGCCTGCCGCAGTGCAACTGTTCAAAAATGCGCAGAAAATGATTCAGTGTACGGAAATTATATTATTTTAGACCATGGCGGGGGGATGACAAGTGTATATGCCCATCTTTCAGCAATAAATGTTGAAAAGGGACAGACAGTTTTTAAAGGCCAGCAGATTGGTAAAGTAGGACACACAGGAATGGCAACAGGACCTCATTTGCATTTTGAAATCCGTCAGAACAACGTTCCTTCTGATCCTAATGGTGTTCTTTCACGATAAAAGGCACAGTCAACTTCCGGCTTTTAACTGATGCAAAACAGCCTGAATAGCGTAAATCTGAGTTTTAAAGCGTTAATCTACTAGATAAAAAACACAGGCTTTAGTACACTTGAGATACAGATGATAAGAAAGTTTTATTGTAGAAAATTTACAGTTCTCTTTTTATTTTTATTCTCTGTATTTTTTGTAAATGCACAGACATTCAGAGTGCATAAAAATTTCGTCCATAATATTGACCTTACAAAAGAAAGCGGAAAAATTGAGCTTGGAATAAATGATTCGCTTACTGTAGTTTATCCTGAAGAACAGATTTATCTTGAAGGCTTTGCAATCGATATAAAAATCCCTGAACTTGCCGTAACCTGGCGTGACAGCATGGCCTGGTCAGTTTTTGATTCAGTTACGCCAGAGCCGAATCAGGACATAATAGATTACACAGGCAAAGCTTTTTTATTTGCCCTGTTACCGCCGAAACATTCACTTTCACTCATTGTTCCATTAAAAGAAAATAACAGCATAAAAGAAAGTCCGTATGCAACAAAACTGGAAACGATTCCAAAAACAGACAGCGGCTATCTTTTTATGCGCCTGCAGCAGGTAATGAAAGGCACACCTGACGAATTTGAAGATTTGAAATTTGAAGTTACGGTCCGCCCTATTCTTACAAATCTTGGCAAACTGAATCTTGAACTTACAGCTCCGGATAAGGTTTCTGCGGTACAGCAATGCGCACTTTTTATTGACGAAAAGCCTTTTGATGCCGCCCAAAAAGATTTTTATCTTGAAAGCGGAGTTCATACACTTTCGCTCGTTTCTGAATTTTACAGAAGTGAATTAAGGACATTTCAGATAGATAAGGCAAGAACAACAAAACTCGCCTTAAATCTGCGCTCTATTGAACCTTCCCTTATAATAAATGCACCGGTTTCTTCAACCGTATATTTTGACGGGCAGCTTCTTGAAGGCGAAATAAAGGAATTTACAATTACAGAAGGCGAACATTTCGTAAAATTCACTCTTGGGAATTACGATGTAGAAAAGAAATTTACTGCCGTAAAAGGACAGTCATACAATGTTTCCCTGATTATTGAAGCAGAAGTTACCGAAGAAAAGTAAAATCATCAAAAACCGCAAAGAAACGCAAAAAACTTCATAAAAACGCTTTATTTTTTACAAAAGTACGACATTTTTTTCAATTTTGTTAAAGTTTTCAACTAATATAGACGATATTTTAAGTACTGGGAACAATTCCCCTCCCACCCATGTTCCCAGTTGCCTGATGGGGCATTGGCCGGTTCCAACCGGCCATTTTTTTTGCCCGAATCGATTTACAGCCATAAAAAAATGCGGGCAGCCTAAGAATTGACTTTTCCCTATATTTTACGTATTCTTTATATATGAACAAAATACGTAAGCTGACGATTACACTGCTTTCGCTTTTATTTTTCAGTGCAATTGTAATCGGCGTTTCTTTAGGCGCAGGAATCGCAGCTACATTTAACATAAAAAATTACGAAAACTTTACAGAATTCACGACGGCTCTTCCTACAAAACTTCTGGATATAAACGGCGAACTTATCACAGAGTTTGCTTCTGATGAAAAACGTGAAATAATAACCTTACAGCAGCTTCCACAGCATCTTATCGATGCACTGATTACCCGCGAAGATAAGATTTTCTTTGAACACCACGGGTACAGCATTAAAGCCGTACTTCGCGCCGTTGTAGGAAAACTTACAAGACGCTCTCTTGGCGGCGGTTCAACATTAACACAGCAGATTGCAGGAACTCTTTACTGCGACCGTACTGATATTTCCGTCGGGAGAAAAATAAAAGAATTGTGGTGGGCAATCCAGATGGAACGCCGCTATTCTAAAAATGAAATTCTTGAACTTTACCTGAACAGGATTTATTTTGGCGGCGGAACTTACGGCGTAAACGCTGCATCAAAGTATTATTTCGGTCACGATGCAACACAGATTACTCCGGCAGAAGCTGCAATTCTTGTAATACAGCTTTCAAACCCGGCTTTCTATAACCCGTTTGATCATCCGAACCGTGCCATGAACAGACAGCAGGATGTTCTGAACTCTATGGTTCAGTCAGGATACCTTACAAAGGCCGAAGCCGACGAATCATTTAACAATTACTGGCTTAATTTTGACTATACACGGACAAGCACATCCGCATATTTTATGCGCGATGATAAAGCTCCGTGGTTTTCTGAATATGTTCGCCGTGAACTTTCAAATATGATTTACGGTTCAGAAGATATTTATACAAGCGGATTTACAGTAAATACAACACTTAATCTTTCTCATCAGAAAGCCGCACAGGCAGTAATGGAAAAATACATTGCCCGCGCGAACAGGCTTTATCAGGAATCCAGTTCCGGAAGAATGTCAGGTTCTTTCAGCAAATACATTCCTATTACAGAATTGCTCTCACTTACATTTAACCTGCCTGGAATTAAAGTTTCAGAGCAGCGAACAGAAACTGTTTCAAAATCAAAATATACTAACGAAATAAACCCGATTGTAGATGTAATGTCCTTAATGTTCGGGCTTGAAAACGTTAAGGTCGGAATAGTAAACAGGGCAAATTCTTTAGTTAAGCAGACAGACGAAAAAACAACAATCGAAGGCACAATGCTTTCGATTGAAAATGAAACCGGCTATATTACGGCTCTTGTAGGCGGAAGCAAATTTGACCAGGAAAATCAGTTTATCCGTGCTGTTCAGGCAAAGCTTCAGCCGGGTTCTACATTCAAACCGTTGTATTATTCAGCTGCAATAGACTCGAAGAAGTTTACGCCTGCAACAGAAATTTCTGATACGCCGGTTGTATTTTATACGGCAGACGGCAAACCGTACATTCCGCAGAATTTTAAAGGCGAATGGATGGGAAACGTTCAGTTATGGTATGCGCTTGCACATTCTATGAACGTTCCGTCATTAAAGATTCTTGACGGAATTGGTTTTGAAGTTGCTATAAAAAGAGCCGTCTCCCTGCTTGGAATTTCAAAAGAAGAATTACCTTCCCGTGCATTTGTTCCAGGCTACCCGATTGGTCTTGGTGTTTGTTCTGTACGTCCTATAGAAATGGCACGTGCATTTGCAATTTTTGCTAACGGCGGTAAAGAAGTTATTCCTATGGCAATCCGCACTGTTGAAGACAGAAACGGAAACGTTGTATTAAATCCAGAACGCGAAATAAGGGAAAGTCAGAAAGCCAAGGGAGAAGCCGCCCAGATTATAACACCGCAGACAGCCTATACAATGACAAAACTGCTTGAAAATACCGTACAGAGCGGAACTTTGTCATGGGGTATGAACAGACAGTCAACAAACTGGAGGGAATCTCCAGGCTCAAAACTTGCCTATAAAGACGAAAAAGGCAAAACCTATACAATTCCTGCAGCCGGTAAAACAGGTACTACACAGAACTGGGCAGATGCCTGGACGCTTGGCTTTACGCCTTATTACACTGCTGCATTCTGGTTTGGATTTGACAAACCGGGACAGTCTTTAGGACTTACAATAACAGGTTCAACTCTTGCAGGTGTTGCATGGGGCGATTACTTTGGCGAAATTCACAAGGGGCTTCCGTATAAAGATTTTGAGAGACCTCTTACAGGTGTAATTGAAGTAGAAGTATGTTCAGACAGCGGCGGACTTGTTACACCTGAATGTGGAAATCACAAAACAAAGCAGTGGTTCCTTGAAGGAACGCAGCCTACAGAATTGTGTAAATATCATGGCGGAAATTCTTCAGAAAGCAGAAATCTTGCAATATGGAGAATTAAAAAAGAACGCTATCAGTCCGGATATAAGATGCTCGAAAAACTTGATACAACTCCACTTAAACTGGATTTGAATCTTTTAAAACATCCGGCATCTGCTGATAAAAATAAATCTTCAAAAAATAAGAATATAAACAGTTTTGAAGAAGATGACGACGAATCATATCAGGTAGGACCTGACTTTAACTATCTTTTGAATTAGTTTTAGAAACTGATTTTGGGGTGCACGAATATGCTTGTAAATATTGCTGATATAAAAGTAAAACACAGAGTTAGAAAAGATCTTGGCGATATTGAAGCCTTAAAGGACAGCCTCAGAAGATACGGTCTTTTAAATCCTATTACGCTTAACAGCAAATATGAACTTATAGCAGGCGGACGCAGACTTGAAGCCGCAAAATCAATCGGCTGGACGAGCATAAATGCGATTATCCTTGATAATATGAATCCTGCGGCAGAGCTTGAACTGGAACTTGAAGAAAACAACCAGAGAAAAGAATTTTCTAGTGAAGAACTTTTAGCAGGTTATAGAAGACTTGAAAAATTAAAGCACCCTAACCTGCTCCGTAAACTCTGGCTCATTATTGTAAGACTTTTTTCAAACCTTATTTTCAGCATAAAACGTCTTTTCAGAAGATAAAAAAAAACCGGCGTCATAAAAACGCCGGTCAATCAATCCTTTATTTATAATTTTACTTCAAAACGATGCGGGCAAACTTCTTTTTACCTGCTCTAAGTACAAATTCTCCGTCAGAATCGGCATCAGAAAGAGTAAGAGTTGCCTTAACATCTGTTACCGGCTTTCCGTTGATATTTGCACCCCCCTGCTGAATCAGGCGGCGGATATCGCTTTTTGTTCCGCCAAGTTTTGCTTCAAAGAACATGTCTATTACGCCGATTCCGTTTTCCACAGTAGATTTTGCAAGTTCCACGGTAGGCATATTTTCTTTGCTGCCTTCGCCGCTGAATGCAGCCTTTGCGCCGGAAAGAGCTTTATCAGCCTCTTCCTGTCCGTGGATAACCTTTGTAACTTCGTATGCTAAACGCTCTTTTGCTTCATTAATATTTCCGGCGCAGATTTTATCAATTTCTGCAACAGGCAGGAAAGTAAATAAAAGCATAAACTTTCTTACATCAGCATCTGCAACATTGCGCCAGTACTGGAAGAATTCAAATACGCTTGTCATTTCAGGATTTAAGAAGATTGCGCCTTTTTCTGTTTTTCCCATCTTTTTACCGTCAGAACGGGTTACAAGCGGGAATGTAAGTCCGTATACTTCGTGTTCCTTGTTAAGTTCTGTAGTTCCACCAAGCTTTCTGCGGATTAAATCTACACCGGCTGTAATATTGCCCCACTGATCATCGCCGCCAATCTGCAATACGCAGTTATGTCGTTTATGGAGCATCAAAAAGTCATAGCTCTGCAAAAGCTGATAGTTAAATTCAATAAATGAAAGTCCGCGTTCAAGACGCTGTTTATAGGCTTCAAAAGAAAGCATTTTGTTTACGCTGAAACATGAGCCGATGTCACGCAAAAAATCAATATAGTTCAAATCTGCAAGCCAGTTCTTATTGTTATCGCTAAAAGCTGTTTTTCCGTCAAAACCGACAAATTTATTAAGCTGGGCTTCAATGCTTTTTACGTTTTCATCAATCTGTTCGTAAGAAATCATCTTACGCATTTCTGTCTTACCGCTCGGGTCTCCAATTCTTGCAGTTCCTCCGCCAATCAAAGCAATTCCTTTGTGTCCGGCTTCACGAAGATGGCGCAGGGCAAAAAACGGCACCATGTGACCTATGTGAAGGCTTGGACCAGTAGGATCACAACCTACATAAAATGTAATCGGTCCTTTATCCATAAGGGCTGAAAGTCCTTCTAAATCTGTACACTGAGCAAAAAATCCACGTTCTTTTAAAGTCTGAAGAGCTGCGTTCATAAAAAACCTCAATTAAAGCAATTTTCCAAAAGTTACAGACTTTTGAATCTTACTTTCATTCAATAATATGTTGTTATTTTACCGAAAAAAACTTGGAAATTCAACAAGGCACATTGAAGGTACAATTTCATGCGTTATAGTTTGTTGTATGGAGTAAACTCTTCATGGCAAATAAAAAGTTTTTTAAAACACGGTTTATCTCTTTTCTCCTTATTTCTTCGCTTATTATATCTCCTCTTGCTGCACAGAAATACAATGATTCTGAAAATACAGATACTGGCAAAGAAAAAAAATTAGTTCGTGTTGCCATGTTTAATATGCCTAATTTTCTTACTGTAAACGATAACGGAGAGTTTACAGGATTTGCATATGAAGTCCTTATGCAAATTCAAAAGATTACAGATTTACAATTTCAGTTTATCCCGATGGACTTTCAACAGGCCTGGCAAGCATTAAAAGACGGTAACCTAGACATTATTCCTGGAATAGCACAAACCCCGGAAAGATTAAAAGATATTATCTATTCAGCAAAGCCATTATGTACAAATTATTCCATATTATGTACACTTCCAGACTCCAAACGTTTTTTTCTTGATGATTATTCTGCTTTTTCACAGACAAGTATAGGTACTATAAAAAATTTTTCCTCTACAAAACTATGCAGGGAAATATTTGAAAGCAGAGTAATTCCTGTAAGAATTGTAGAATACAACAGTGATGGGGAATTAAAACAGGCACTTGAAAAACACGAAATTGATTCCATGCTGCTGAGCAGTCTTAGTATGGAAAAAAAATATAAAATTATAGATGTTATTGAATCTATCGGCTCTTATTTTGCTTTCAGCAAAGCGAATCCAAAGTCAGTATATTTTAAAAAGGCAATTGATGATGCCGTATTAAAACTTGATATCGAAAACCAATATTTTGAACCAAAGATGATATTAAATCACTATAGCGACATAACGAATATTCTTCGCCTTACAAAAGAAGAAATCAACTACTTACACAACACAGACTCGGTTACATTCGCAATGGCGTATGACATGTTTCCCCTTCAGTATTTAAATAAAAAAACTAAGGAAAAAGAAGGTTTTTCTGTCGCATTCCTTGATTTAATAAGCAAAAAAACCGGATTAAAATTCAATTATGTCCAATGGGAAGATAAGAAATCCTTATTACAACAATTTAAAGACGGAACCGTGCAGGGGGTTCTTTCTATTCCGGATAATAAAGCTACTGCTGATACCTATGAAGTTTATCGGACAGTACCATATCTGACAAGTTATGTAGCAGTAATCTCAAAAAATGATGTTAATTACACTGATTTTCTTATTAATGCTGAATCTAATCATCTGGAAACAGCTAAAGTAGCATTAATAACAGACAATAACATATTCCTTAATATTATCAAAAACCGAAACGCAACAAAAATTAATTACTATACAACAATATCCGAATGTATTAATAAGGTTGCCGCAGGTAAAGCTGATTTTACAATTCTTGACTATTATACAGCGGAAAATATTACAAAAGAGCCTAAATATAACGGACTTAAAATAAAAATCATTCCAGACGAAAAACTTAAATTCTGCATCGGCATTTACAAAAATACAGATCAAAACCTTATTTCAATTATTTCTAAGGCTGTTGAATCTTTTTCAGAAGAAGAAAAACTTACATTACTGCGAAACACTGTTATGTCAAAAACAAACGCTGATGATTCTCTGATTGACTTCTGGATTACACACCGTTATCTAATCATGCTGATTGTGCTTGTAATTCTTCTGGTTGCTCTGGTAACTCTTGTAAGAATGAATATTTTGCGTATTCAAACTAACAAAAAGCTTAAACAGATGGTTCAGAAAGCAAGGGTTGCAAACCAGGCAAAATCTGAATTCCTTTCAAGAATGAGCCACGACATGAGAACTCCTATGAACGGGATTCTTGGTATGGCTGAAATTACAGCAAAAATTGATGGAATTTCTGACGAAGCAAAAAGTAACCTGAACGCCATAACTGAATCCGGGAAATATCTTCTTAAACTTATTAATGATGTACTTGATTTAAGCAAAATTGAAAGCAACAAGCTTGAATTACATCCAGAACCTGTAAATTTTAAGAAGATGCTTAATGAAGTAATTACAAGCCTTGAGCCTTCGCTTAAAGCAAAAGAGCTTGAATTTGTATTTACCCCTATCGATACAGATACCGGCTATGTAAAAATTGATAAGATGCGCTTCCAGCAGATTCTTATCAATACAATTTCAAATTCAATACGCTTTACCCCAAAAGGCGGCCGGATTGAACTTATTATGGAACGTCTGAGCTGTGACGGAAATACTTCAAAAGAAAAAATAATTATACGGGATACAGGAATCGGCATGAGTTCCAATTTTATTCCCCATGCCTTTGAACGGTTCGGTCAGGAATATAATACTACTAACAAATCTACACAAGGAACCGGGCTTGGACTTTCCATCGTAAAAAGTATTGTAGAACTTATGGGCGGAACTGTTGAGATACAAAGTGAAGTTGGAAAAGGAACTGATATTATAATTATCCTAGACCTTGAACACATTACCTCTCATAACGACAAAAAAGAAATTAAAATACATAATTTTGATTTTACCGGAAAAAGAGTTTTACTCTGTGAAGACAATGAAATCAATGCCTTAATTGCAATAAAAATGCTTGTTGAAAAAGGAATTATTGTAGAAAAAGCAGAAAACGGTCAGATTGGTCTTGATAAATACTTAGAAAACGAAGCCGGGTATTATTCTGCAATTCTAATGGACTTACGTATGCCTGTTATGGGCGGTTATGACGCGACAAGAGAAATAAGAAAATCAAATAAAAAAGATGCCAAAACAATTCCAATAATTGCCTTAAGTGCAGATGCATTCAGCCATGATGTAAAAAAATCATTAAACGCAGGAATGAATGCGCATCTTTCAAAGCCATTTAATTCGCAGCAGCTTTACGAAACGCTTTATAATGCATTCCAAGTATGATAGAATGTCGATATGAAATACGGATTTATTCGCTTATGTGCTGCAAGCCCGAAGGTCACTGTTGCAGATTGCAGTGCAAACGCTTTATCAATTATTAAATGTGTACACAAGGCAAGTGCAGAAAATGCAAAACTTATTGTTTTTCCTGAACTTTGCATAACAGGCTATACCTGCGGAGATTTATTCTTACAGAAAACTTTACAGGAAAGCGCTATAAAAGCCCTGCTTTACATTGCTGAAAAAACGGCAAAAGATGACTGCATTTTTACAGTAGGTTTACCGATTGCCGTAAACAATACTCTATTCAACTGTGCAGCCGTTTTATGCAGAGGGAAAATCTGCGGAATAATTCCAAAAACTTTCATTCCAAATTACTCTGAATTCTATGAAAAAAGATACTTTTCACAGGCTCCTGAAGGAATTACTACAGAGATTACTTTAGGCGGCAAAAACAGCAAAGGAAACGACGAGAGAAAAATTCCTTTCGGAACGAATATTTTGTTTACATTAAAAGATTTTTCAGAATTTGTTCTGGGCGTTGAACTTTGCGAAGATGTGTGGACACCGCTTCCGCCTTCAATCAGTCATGCATTAAACGGCGCAACAATAATTGCAAATCTTTCGGCAAGTAACGAAGTTATCGGTAAAGCAAGCTACAGACGGAACCTTATTTCGATGCAGTCGGCAAAAATCATTGCAGG
>JAEEWW010000048.1 GCA_016287815.1 Treponema sp.
CCGTGCATGGCAATTCCGTCACTGCACATAACTTTTCCAACAGGAATATCCCAGCGAACATGATTTCCGTAACAAGCATCAATATGAATGTTATTTTCTTCTATATATTTACAGATCTGCTCACATTCAAGTTCTATTTCTTCGCTTTCTTCAAACATCAGGATTACAGAACCTTTAAGGCAGCTTTCTTTCTGTTTTAAAAGCTTTGCAACTACTAAAAGCATTGCCATATGACTGTCATGTCCGCAGGCATGGCTTACGCCTTTTACTTTAGAAACACAAAGCTTTGGCCCTGCTAAATTGTTCGGATCCTCCTGAATTGGAAGAGCATCTGTATCAGTGCGCAGAAGAATTGTTTTTCCTTCTATATTACCGTCAATAAATCCAAGTACCCCGCCATGTTCAATGCGCACATGACGTATATCAAGTTTATCCAGTTCTTTTTCAATGTATTCAAGAGTTTTAAGCTGTTCGGCCGGACCGCACTCAGGATTTTCATGAAAATGTCGTCTCAATCGGACCAGCTCATCAAACTCTTCATTTACCTTTGTCAAATAGTCCATAAACGTCTTTTATTTTCCCTTGTTTGAAATTGCCTTCAGAAACTGCTTTGTTCTTTCATTTTGCGGATGTTCAAAAACTTCTGAAGGAGAGCCCTGTTCTACTACAACCCCACCGTCCATAAATACAACTTTATCAGCTACTTCTTTTGCAAAGCCCATTTCGTGAGTTACAACGGCCATTGTGATACCGGTCTTTGCAACTTCTTTCATTACATTAAGAACTTCGCCGACAAGCTCAGGATCAAGAGCGGCTGTAGGTTCATCAAAAAGAATTGCATGAGGCTGTAAAGCAAGAGCACGTGCAATTCCGACACGCTGCTGCTGACCGCCTGAAAGCTGACTTGGAAAATAAGTAGCCCGCTCGCGCATTCCTACGACCTGCAGATAATGGCGTGCAATTTCTTCTGCTTCCTTTTTATCTTTTTTCTGACAGATTGTAAGACCTGCCATTACGTTTTCAAGTGCGCTCATGTTCTTGAACAGGTTGTAATTCTGGAAAACCATTGTGCTCATTTCGCGGAGTTTTTTCAGTTCCGTTTTTGTGTATTTTTCAGAATCAATAACAGCATCTCCAACAGTTACAATTCCTTTTGTAGGCGGTTCAAGAAAATTTGTGCATCGCAAAAGAGTTGTTTTGCCTGAACCTGAAGGTCCAAGGATACAAACTACTTCTCCAGTCTTTATTTCAAAGTTAATTCCATTTAAAACCTGGAGGTCGCCAAATACCTTATAAATGTTTTCGTACTTAATCATTTGTGTGAACCTCCATAATACTTGGCTGATAGTTTACGTTCGATAAGTTTCTGGCCATAACCGAACAACATGTTCAAGGCCCAGTAAAGAATAAGAACTGCAAGATAAACTTCGATAAAGCGATATGTTTTGTTTGCAATCATCTTTGCTTTCAGCATCATGTCAGTTACACCTACCATTGAACAAAGTGAAGAACCTTTGAAACATTCAATAAAGTTGTTCATAAGTGAAGGAACTGCAAGACGAAATGCCTGAGGAAGCACAACATAGCGGTATGCCTGAAAAGTTGTCATTCCTGTTGTAATACAAGCTTCCATCTGTCCGCCGTCAACTGAAAGAATGGCACCGCGGATTGTTTCGGCCATGTAAGCTGAAAAAGAAAGTGCCATACATATTGTTGCCTGTATTTCAAGCGGAAAATCCTTGATTCCGGGAATATGCGGAAGAATACCGTAACAGAAAAGGAACAGCTGACACAAAAGTGGTGTTCCGCGGAAAAGTGAAATCCAGACTTTAAGGGCAGCCTGAATAACTTTATTTTTACTCATCAACAAAAGTGCGAGAATAATTGCAAAAACAAATGCCAGCAGAAAAGATGCAAGTGTAATAACAAGTGTAGTTTTCATGCAGAATGCAATTGGACCAATTGAACTTAAAAAATAGTCCATTCCGAAATGATACATCATGCCTCCTGTTAAAATATTTTTAATTTTGAAGAAGTACGCCCGTGCATTTTGTTAAAAATTGTATAAACCGGACGTACCCTGGTATTTCAAGTTAGATTTGTATGACTACTATTTCTGGTAACTCTGCCATGCATTGTCACCAGTTGTTGTTACGTAATTTACTTCACCTTCCGGAAGTTTTGTTACGTCCTGATTGAACCATTTCTGAGAGAACTTTGCCAAAGTTCCATCTTTGTGCATCTGATCGATAAGTTCGTTGAATGCAAGGATATATTCTTTGTTAGATTCTTTTCTGGCCCAGCCGTAAACAATAGGCATGTTCTTCCACTTAACATCCTGTACAAACATCATGTCGCTGTAACCACTTTTCTGAACTGCATAAGCAACTGTTGAAGTACACTGGAAAGCACCGTCGGCGCGTTTCTGTGCAACAGCCGGGAATACAACGGCAGCAGCATCAAGATCAAGTTCCTTAATAGTTATACCCTTTTCTTTCTGGGCTGCAATAATCTGTTCCATTACCAATGTTGCGTTAGAACCTGCTTCTCCACAAAGTGTCTTGCCGTTCCAGTAAGCCATATCACCGTCAGCAGGAATACCATCAGCTTTTCGACCTGCAATTGAATAAGATTCCCATGCATAAGTGTTTGTGAACCAGTAAAGCTTAAGACGGTCTTTGTTTACTGTTGTAAGGTTTGCAATTGTATCGATTACACCGTTCTGTACCATTCCCCAAAGTGAAGAATATTCAGAAACTGTCCACTGAATCTTAATTCCATAATAATCACAGATGTATTTAATTACATCGATATCCATACCTTCTAGATTTGAAGCGTCACCCATTGTCCAGCCAAGCTGAACACCACCTGTTCCAACTCTCAGAGTTTTTCCTGCAAGGCTCGCCCATTTTGCTTTAAGAGGGTCACTCATATCTACTTTTACCGGAGCTTCAGAAGCAGGAGCTTCTTTTGCGCCATTAGCAAAAGCTGTTGTAAACAAACTCAAGGCAACTGCCAAACAAACCAATGTCTTTTTCATAATGTCTCTCTCCTGTTGTTTTCTGAAGTTTTTCGTGGCCTTTGAAAAACTCAAGAAAAAAAATAATTTAAACAAAAAAAGGCGTCAGTCTGCATTTCAGCAAACTGACGCCTTTGTCATTTCGTTGGTCAAACCATATTTTATTTTGACTTTAATGTCAATACAGTTTCTTAAATATTTATACAAATATTATAATTTTTCATGTATATTCTTACATTCTCTTTATAACTCTGCACAGAATTTTTCAATGCGATCACAGCCTTCCTGGATTTTTTCCATGGAAATAGCATAGGCCATGCGTACATAGTTATAGCCGCAGTCTGAACCAAAGTTATCCCCTGGAACAACTGCAACATGAGCTTCATCCAAAAGGCGGTTTGCAAAATCAACGGCTTTCATACCTGTTCCGCTGATATTTACAAAAATGTAAAAAGCTCCTTTAGGTTTAATACAGGTTATTCCTTTCATTTTGTTAAGGCGTTCAAATAAATAATCGCGCCTTCGCTTATATTCAGGAAGCATTACACTTTTACAATAAGGCATTGCATTTTTAAAAGCTTCAATTGCAGCTCTCTGCCCAATAGTAGGACTTGAAGAATGAATTCCTTCAGTAAGCTTGGTCATAAGCGAGATAAAATGTTCTGGGCCTGCACCAAAACCGATTCTAAAACCTGTCATCGCAAAAGTTTTTGAGCAGCTGTCTACAATCAGGGTTCTTTCTTTCATTCCAGGAAGCTGTGCAATACTTGGAACGCTTTCCATATCAAAAACAAGGTGACGGTAAACTTCATCACTTATTACAAAAAGATCCTTTTCTTTCGCAATCTCTGCAATTTCTTCAAGGGTTTCCTTTGAAATAACACTTCCTGTAGGATTACACGGGGAATTGAGCATAATTGCCTTTGTTTTATCGGTAAGCTTACTGCGGATTGCATCAGCAGTTATGACAAAATCATCTTTTTCATAAACTTCAACATTTACAGGAATGCCGTAGCACATTTTTATCATCTGATTGTAGTTCGTAAAATACGGAGCAGGAACAAGAATTTCATCGCCGGGATTTGTAATTGCACGTAAAGTTAAAAATAGACACGACATTCCACCTACTGTTACAATTACATTTTCAGGTTTATATTCAACACCTTCCTGCTCTGTTAAATATGCCGAATACACTTCCCTAAGTTCATTCAAACCAGCTCCTGGCGCATAATGAGTTTCCTTACGGTCAAGAGCAGCTTTTCCGGCTTCAATAACACAATCTGCAGGCGCAAAATCAGGGTCGCCAACACTAAAAGAAATAACATCGCTTATCTTTGATGCCCTGACCATCATGTCCCTGATTGACGAGGCAGGGATAACCTCAACTGATTCAGAATATTTCATAACAAACCTCTCTCCTTATTTGTTAATGATTTATTTAATGAACAATGAAAAAATGAGACGGATGAATAAAAGGCTTAGAACAACGATAAACAAAGGCTTTATGAATTTTGCACCACGCGTTAAGGCAAGGCCTGAGCCTATCCAGCTGCCGGTCATGTAACCAAGAGTTACCCAAAGGACAACAGGCCAGTAGACAAGGCCTTCCATAGCAAACGTGATTGTAGTTCCTGCACTTGAAAATAGAGCCATTACACGGCTGTTTCCGCTTGCTGTAACAATATCAAGCTTATTTACCAGAACAAAACCAAAAATCA
Source organism: Treponema sp. (assembly GCA_016287815.1). Taxonomy (GTDB): domain Bacteria; phylum Spirochaetota; class Spirochaetia; order Treponematales; family Treponemataceae; genus Treponema_D. Next base: position 4,738 of record JAEEWW010000048.1, read on the forward strand.
TGAAAGTACCGGCAGCAGCACCGTAAAAGCCCTCGTAAACACCCATTGCAAAGCCAAAGATTATTGAAAACATAACCTTTTGAAATAGTGTTAGAACTTCTGCATTGTTTTGAGAACCAATATCTTTTCTGGCAAAAATTACTACAGCGGCAAGCGGAAGAATTATTACCATGATAATCTGAAGGTATTTTTCCGGAATCCAGATATTGAGCCTTGCTCCGAAATAACTTCCAAACAGACTTAAAACTCCTGCAAAAACTGCAGTCTGCCAGAAGATTTTTTTCTGCCGTGCATAACGGATTACGGCGGTACCTGCTCCAACAATCGTACTTGCCATATTCGTCCCGCCAATCATGTGTACAGGAAAACCGACAAGCAGAAAGGCTGGAAGCGTTATTAAGCCACCGCCTCCAGCAGATGCATCAATGATTCCTGCCAGAAAAAAACAGACAATCATTATAACAAAGCCTGAAAAGCCTAATGAAAAATTCATACTCTCTCCAAAGTATATTTACGTATTAAAGGACTCCCGGGATACGAAAGAGCCCTTTGTTAGAATTTATGCTTTAGTTCAATCCTCCTTTTTATTAAATAAAGCATAAAAAAGAGGCCGCAGGAAAATTCCTACGGCCTCTTTGTCGCTTATATTCTTATGGGGATATTATTATTTTAAATATCAACAGTGTCAAGAAGGTAAATCAGTTTCCGTGTACGAAAGCTCTACCTGACTTTACACTTAAAGCCGGGACGCAGTGCCACCCGCGTCCCGCCACATAAACTACATCTGACTGATTAAATCAAGCATTTCAAGAGCGCCAAGGGCACACTCGTACCCTTTATTGCCTGCTTTACTGCCGGAACGTTCAATTGCCTGTTCAATGTTTTCTGTTGTAAGCACGCCGAACATTACAGGAATTCCTGAAGAAAGTGAAACAGATGCAATTCCTTTAGAAACTTCGTTGCAGACATAATCATAATGCGAAGTTGAACCGCGGATTACAGCTCCTACGCAGATTACGGCATCGTATTTTTTGCTTTCTGCCATTTTCTTTGCAATAAGCGGAATTTCAAATGCACCAGGAACTTTTGCAAGCGTAATGTTTTCATCTTTTACGCCGTGGCGAACAAGCCCGTCTACAGCACCGTCAACAAGGTGACCAACTATAAAATCATTAAACCTTGCGGCAATGATTCCAATCTTTGCATTTTCTGCACTTACTTTTCCTTCAATAATATTCATAATATTCTCCTTCTTTTAGTCTCTTATTTTGATGTGGCAATTTATTATACTTCCTGCAAAAGATGCCCCATACGGATTCTTTTCGTATGAAGATAAAACTGATCCTGCTTTACAGGTTTAATTTCAAGCGGAACACGCTCAGAAATTGTTAAACCTGCACCCGGTGCATCAAGTCCGTAAAGCTTTTTCGGGTTATTCGTCATAAGACGCATGGAATGAATGCCCAAAAGGCGCAGAATCTGAATGCCTTCGTAATAGTCGCGGGCATCTTCCGGAAGGCCGAGCTTTAAGTTTGCATCTACCGTATCGAGCCCGCCATCCTGAAGTGCGTAGGCTTTAATTTTATTTACGATTCCGATACCCCGGCCTTCCTGCCGCATGTAAACCATAACGCCGCGTCCTTCTGCAGCAATTTTTTTCATTGCCGCTTCAAACTGTAAACCGCAGTCACATTTTATTGAACCGAAGGCATCACCTGTAAGACATTCAGAATGGACGCGGCACAGAATATCCTTACCGTCGCCGATGTCGCCCATAACCAGAACTTCATGGTTCGCTCCTGTTACTTTGTTTTCAAATGCATAAATCTTAAAATCACCGTATTTTGTAGGCAGATTTGCCTTTGCCGAACACTGCATGATGCTGTCGTGCAATTTACGGTAGGTAATTAAATCTGCAATGGAAATAAGCTTCATTCCCCATTTTTTTGCAAGAACAATAAGTTCCGGTAAACGAGCCATGTGTCCGTCATCTTTCATAATTTCGCAGCAAAGACCAGCCTGTTTTAAGCCTGCAAGGCGGCACAAATCTACAGTTGCTTCTGTATGACCGTTTCGCTGTAAGGTTCCACCTGCAACTGCAACAAGCGGAAAGCAGTGTCCCGGCCGGCGGAACTGTTCAGGTTTAGAATTTTCATCTGCAATCTTAATCATTGTTTGACTGCGTTCAAAAGCAGAAATTCCTGTTGTCGTGTCGATAAAATCAACACTTTCTGTAAAAGCCGTACAGTGATTATCGGTATTGATATGAGTCATCGGCGCAAGATTAAGACGCTGCGCAATTTCTCTTGAAACCGGAGTACAGATTAATCCTTTTGCATAACTTGCCATAAAATTAACATTTTCAGGAGTTGCAAACTCTGCCGCACAAATCAAATCACCTTCGTTTTCGCGGTCTTCATCATCTACAACCATAATGATTTTGCCTTTTTTTAAATCTTCCAGAGCATCTTCAACCAAATCAAATTTAAATTCCTCTGCCATTTTATTTCTCCCTGTATGCCGCGTATTTTGCAAACAACAAACTTTCAGGCTTATGCCCCAAAGGCTGCCTTAACAGAACTTGCTGCCGCATATTTTGCAGCGTATTTTCCTAAAATATCGCATTCTATATTTACAGTGCTTCCTTTCCGTTTTTCAGAAAGAGTTGTTACATCCCTTGTATGCGGAATTACAGAAACGCAAAAACATTTCTGCCCGTAAGCCTGGATTTTTCCAACATTCACAACCGTAAGGCTGATTCCGTCAATTGCAACAGAACCTTTTTCTACAATTCCGTCTGTAATCGAATCTGCCGCCCGGATGTAATACAAAACCGCGTTTCCTTCTTTGGAAACAGAATGAACGACGCCGGTTCCGTCTATGTGTCCCGTAACAATATGTCCGCCAAACCGGCCGTCAGCCTTCATGGCACGCTCAAGGTTTACATTTGAACCGGCATGAAGCAGGCGCAGGCCCGTTCGCCTGAAAGTTTCAGGCATTACATCAGCCGTGAATTGCGCCCCTGCCCCAGCTCCACCCGATCCAGGTGCGCCGCCGTTCCCCGGAATAACACTTGTCGCCGTAAGGCAGATTCCGTTCACCGCAACGCTGTCTCCGATTTTCAAATCGTCAGCAATTTTTTTGCAGACGATGCTAAGACACATGAACATTCCCTGACGCGAAATCGATTTTATTTTTCCCTGTTCTTCAATCAATCCGGTAAACATCAGTTTTTTACCTCGTATTCCAAAAGTACATCATCGCCGATTACAGAAATTTCAGGTTTGCCAAGTTTTATACATTCAGCAGGATGCTCTGCAATAACCTGTCTCACAGGCGAAAAAGATTTTCCGCCGTATAAAATATCTGCGGCACTTGCCGAGCCAAAAATTTTTGCCGCAATAAAAACCTGTATTTTATTTACAATTCCTGCTTTTAAGGCTGAAGCGTTCAGGATTCCGCCGCTTTCAAGCAGGATGCTGTCTATTCCGCGCTCGCCGAGTTTTTTGGAAAGAAGCCTTAAATCTACGACTCTTTCCTTTTCTTCTTTTTGATTAGTTGAAGTGTCGCGTGCGGACACAAATTCACCAGCTGAAATAATTTCTACACCGAGTTTTTTAAGCTCCATGGCTTTTTTGCTGTCTGCAATTTCTTCGTCCGAAAGTGCGCACGCGACGAACAGAGGAACTTCCATGGCCGTCGCAACAAGTTTACATTCCAACGGGATTTTCAAGGTGGAATCGCAGACAATCCGTACCGGCTGCCGCACACTCTCGCTTGCCTTTTCAAATGCAAGCTCAGAAGGCGGCAACCGGCATGACAGAAGAGGATCATCCGCCAAAACAGTATTGATTCCCGTCATAACAGCCATGTTGTACGCCCTCTCTTTATGTACCAGTTTCCTGGATTCTTCTCCGCTTATCCATTTGCTGTCACCTGTCGCGCAGGAAGTAAGTCCGTCAGCTGTCATGGCATATTTCATCGTTACATACGGGGTTTTTGTCGTTATATAATGAAAGAAAGTTTTATTTATAGCATCGCATTCAGCTTTTAAACATTCGCTATGAACTTCAATTCCGGCCTTACGAAGAATTTCAAAACCTTTGCCGCTTACAAGAGGATTCGGGTCATTTGAACCGACAAAGACACGCGCAAAACCTTCTGCAATAATTGCGTCTGTACAAGGCGGCTGTTTACCTGTGTGGCAGCACGGTTCAAGAGTTACATATATATCAGCTCCACGGCAGGAATTTCCGCGGCGTTTAGCATCAGCAATAGCTTCGCGCTCAGCATGAAGGCCACCGTATTTTTTATGCCAGCCTTCGCCAAGAATCTTTCCGTCTTTTACAATAACGGCGCCAACAAGCGGATTAGGATTTACAAAACCTTTTCCTCTTTTGGCAAGTTCTATTGCACACTCCATGTAGTTTGATATAAAACTATCCTTCATATAGCTTAGTTTTATATCAAACTAAACTACTTGTCAAGGATTTTACGAGATAAAACTTCGTAAGAAAGTTCGGCGGTAGTTTTTAACTGCAAATCTGCCTGCTTCAAGCTGCCGTCCGCACTTATTCCGACTGCAAGCATACCGCCTTTTTTAATGGCTGCAACGCCAGCTTCTGCATCTTCAATGCCAATGCAATCCGTATACCAGGCCTCAGATCTTTGCGCAGCATCCAGAAAAATATCAGGTGCAGGCTTTGCCTTCTGAACTGCATTTGCATCGGCAATATCTTTAAAAAACTCACGAATTCCAAGTGCATTCAAAATTGCAGGCGCATTCTTACTTGAACTTGCAAGAACTGCAGGAACTGAATGTATTTTAAGTTCTTCCAGTAAATGTAGAATACCAGGAAGAATATCCGATGGTTTAAGAGTTTTTAAAAGTTCCTTATAACGTTCATTTTTCTGAAAGCACTTTTCTGCTTTTTTTTCAGCCGGCCATACAACCTTGTTTTCATTCAAAATAACTTCAAGAGATTCTTCACGACTTATACCAAGAAGTTTTTTATTCATCACTTCATCAAACTGAAGACCTTCGCTGTCTGCCATTTCTTTCCATGCTTTGTAATGAAGAGGTGCCGTATTTGTAATTACTCCGTCCAGATCAAACAGAACAGCTCCAAGCTTTCTTTCCAAACTGAAAGTTTTTTCTTCACCTTCCCCCAGAGAGAACGACTGATTTCTATGAACAAGGTTTATTTTATCTGCAGTACGACATTTTTGGCGACGCACCGAATAACAGGCTTTTTGGTGAGTAATTTTTACATCCAGTATATGCCCTTTTATTGCAAGCGAAAATTCCAACGACTTCCAATCAGATGGCAATTCCGGTGCAAAACTAAAAACACCACCATAATCACGGAATCCTGCAAAACCATAAACAGTACTCATCCAGCTGCCTGCCATACAGGCGGTATGAATTCCATCACGACTGTTTCCGTTTACATCATCAATATCCATGCGTACAGTTTTATTGTAATAATCAAATGCTTTTTTAGTATCACCAGATTCTGCAGCCATAATACTCATAATTGAATAACTAAGCGAAGAATCACCGGTCGTATATGTCTGGTGAAAATTGAAGTTGCGGATTTTTTCTGCTTTTGAGAAGCGCCCACTAAGCAGAAATTGGGCAAGTACTAAATCAGGCTGTTTTAGTACACGATGCCGGTAAATTTCCAGCGGATGATAATGCATTAAAAGCGGATAGTTCGATTTTGGCGTATTTGCAAAATCCCATTCAGGTTTATCCAAGAAGCTATCATCCTGCGGATATATTCCAAGCTCTTTATCAAATGGAATATACATATTATCTGCAATTCTTTTCCATTCAGCTTTTTCTTCTTCAGCTGCTTCCTTTCCGCTACGTTTTACACTTATTTCAAGATTTTCACGCGCCATTAAATTAGTAAAAGCATTGTTATTTACAATTGCTGTATATTCATCAGGCCCGGTGACATCGTTGATGCAGAATTTATTATCTTTATGCGGAATAAAATCACCACGACTCTGCCACATTCTTGCAGTCTGAGCGCACATTTTTTCTACAGTTTCTTCATCAAAGCCTATATCATCGCCATGAGCATTTAAAAACCTGTCTAACGCAAAAATAATATCTGCATCTATATGATATTGGGCAGTTCCTGCCGGATAGTAAGCACTTGTTTCTTCACCGTCAATAGTCCGCCACGGGTAAAGCGCACCTTTTAAGTTAAGCTCTGTGGCTCGAGCTTCAGCTTTTGGCAAAGTATGTCCACGGTATTCCAGAAGTTTTTTTGCAACCTCTGGGGCTGTATATGTAAAAACTGGACAAACATAACTTTCTGAATCCCAGAAAAAATGTCCTTCATACCCTTCACTTGTAAGACCTTTTGCAGCTATACTCGCCTTTCCAGTACGACAAGCCGATTGCAAAAGATGAAAAAGACTGAATTGCAAGGCTTCTTCACTTTTTTTATCGCCATCAATTTTTATTTTTGCAATATTCCAGAAATCAGTCAAAAAATCCTGCTGTTCAGCAATTGCATAATCAAAACCATGCTTTACAACCTCATAACATTCTGATTCTGCTTGTTTTGCAAGATTGTGCAGAACCATCTCAACATTATCAGCATCACATGACTCACCTTGCCAGCAGTATGTGATATATTTTTCAAGAATAATTTCCTTTTCTGGCTGCAAAATAATTTTTGCACAGCAATAAGGAATTTCAGAGTTTTCAAATTCAAAAGAGGGTGTTCCGATTTTCTGAAAAACTCCATCAACGGTAAGTTGATTCTGTATACTACCTGCTAAAAAAAGTCCGCTTTTTGCTGCTCTTGCAGTAAAAGAAATTACACCTGTTTTTCCTTCCTCTTTAAAAGACACAGCCGTATCTACAATTTCAAGCGGCTTATGACGGAATTTTGCTCCGATTCTCGGGTCATCTTCTGCAAGAATATTTGATGCCGTAATATCAACTGCACTTGCAATTACAATTTCACAATCCTTAGTACCTGTATTTTTTACACAATATCTGATTGCCGCTCCATTTTCATGAACAAATGAAACCAGCCGCTCTGAATGAAGATGGATACTGCTTTCTGAAAGACCATTACCAGCCTTTGAATCATAATGCCAGTCACACTCACGCGTAAGCACACCTTTTTCCAAATCCACGGCAAGGGTATTTTTAGTGCATGAGCCACTGCTTCCGTCAATTGCAAATGGTTTTCCATCAATTAAAAGTTCAATTCGTTTTGCATCCGGTAGATTTAAAATTGTTTCGTGATTTTTCGCATAACCGTACGCAGTCTCTCCATATAAAATTGACTCTTTATCAAAAAAACCGTTTATATATGTTCCTTTATGGTATGTTCCGGCTTTTTCTTCTGTATCGCCACGCATACCGATATTACCATTACCAAGTGTAAATAAAGTTTCATTACTCTGTACATAGTCTTTTCCGTATTTATCTGTTGAAAAAATCATAACTCTCTCTCTATTTTATAATCTCGCTTAACCACCGAACTTCATACGGTTCCAAAGTCTGCGGATAGTAATTTTCATATTTTTTATCGGAAAGCAAATCCCGACTTTCTTTTGCCCATGCATCTATTTTGAATTCTGCTGTCCGCTCACTGAAGTTGGCAATTACATGAACTGTTCCTCGTCTGAACGCAAAAACTGAAATATCCTGAACATCGTAAAAGTCAATTTCCGTACTGCCTAGTTGTTTTTCAGTTTTTCGTATTTTTATAGCTTTCTTTATAAATTCAAAAATCTCTTTTTGAGATGGAAGCAGTTCTGCATTCCAGTTGGTTTTTATTCTGTGCACCCACCGTGAATCATCTTTTTTTTCTGCTTTCTGCCGGTAAGAATAGTCATTTAAAACTGACTTTTCATCATTTGCATATAAAAGAGGAATCCCTGGCAAAGCAAGAAGAAAAGCATACATCATTTTTATTCTGGCTATTGCCATTTTTTCCAAAAGACTGTTTTTACATAACAAAGCCTGTTCAAGCCCTTCAAGACTTTCCATGGTTCCGCAAATTCTGCAGTCACCGTTACTCGGATTCAACTGAAAAGGCTCTCCCGTACCAAAAGATCCTTCAAATCTACCTGTAAAAAAACGATTCAAAAACTGACGGTGTGAATATCCATTTATTCCGACATTTGCAGCATCTTCATCACTAAATGTCCAGCCTATATCATCATGGCACCGGATATAATTTACCCAGGCACAATCAGAAGGAATGTACCACCGTTTTTTAAGCGAATAATTTAAAAGACGTGTATCACGCGTTGCAACTGTAGACCACAAAAGTGCCATTTGAAGCGGATTGTAACTTAAAGCACATTCATCTTTATGAATATACTGAACAACCTGATCTGGATGAACAATTGCTTCGCTTTTGAAAACCATCGAAGGACAGGCAATTTTTGATACATACTGAAAAGCTTTTATTAAAGTATGAGCTTTTGGAAGACTTTCGCAAACAGTTCCCTTTTCTTTCCAAACAAAGGCCAGAGCATCTAAGCGCAAAACATCAACGCCAAGATTCGCGATAAAAAGCATTTCCTCGCACATTGAAAGAAAAACTTCTGGATTTGAATAATTTAAATCCCATTGAAAAGAATTAAATGTTGTCCAAACCCAGGCCTTCTGTTTTTCCAGATATGTGAATGATCCTCGGCGGACTGTTGGAAAAATTTCGCGTAAATTGGAATTCCATTCATCAACATCACGCTTATCCTTGTACATGTAATAATAATCCATGTACTTTTTATCCCCAGCTTTAGCCTTTAAAGCCCATTCATGCTCTTCGCTCGTATGATTAAAAACAAAATCCAGAACAAGACGAATCCCTTTTTTATGAAATTCATCTGCTACAAATTTTAAATCTTCAATTGTACCAAGGCGTTCTTGAACCTTACGATACGAACTTATTGCATAACCGCCGTCATTTTTACCTTCTGGACAATCAAACAGCGGCATAAGGTGAACATAAGTTATTCCCAACTCTTCAAAATATGGAATTTTTTCAACAAGACCACGAAGATTTTTTGCAAATAAATCAACATATAGCATCATGCCTACAGTTTTTTCATTCTGATACCAAAAATCTTTGCCGTCTTCAGACTGTAATACCGTCTCTTTATCTAATGCAAGCAAAGATGTTCTACGTTCTTTATTTGCATCTGACATTATTTTTTCAAGACGTGCCATCAGCTGATAAAAATCCCAACGGTTACCATACAGGCTGAATAAAAGTTCTGTAAGATAAGCCATATTTTTTTCAAGTTGAGTTTTGTACATTATATAACCTTACACCGATAAAACCTTATCCTTTTACAGAACCTGAAAGAAGTCCACGTACAAAGAATTTCTGTAATCCAAGGAATACACCAAGAGGAAGTATAAGGGAAACAAACGCACCAGCAGTAAGAAGATGCCAGTCTGCACCTCTTGTACCTGCCATGTTCATAAGACGTACTGTTACAACTTCTAGCTTCTGCCCTGCACCACTAAGGAATACCAAAGCAACAAGCATATCATTCCAAACCCATATAAACTGGAATATTGCAAACGAAGCAATTGCCGGAATGCTTAAAGGTAAAATCAGCCTTACAAAGGTTGTAAAATGGCTTGCACCGTCAATAAAGGCAGACTCCAAAATACTTCTTGGCAGTGAAGAAATATAATTGAACATCATATATGTTGCAAGCGGAAGTCCAAAACCGGCATGAGCAAGCCAGATTCCCAAATATGAACCGTTTAATCCTATCCGGTTGTAATCACGCAAAATCGGAATTAAAGAAATCTGCAAAGGAACAACAAGCAGGGCAATAATCATTGCAAGAAGAACTCCTCGACCTTTAAAATTAAGCCATGCAAAACCATAAGCGGCGGCGGCAGCAATAAAAATCGGTATAATAACAGAAGGAATAGTAACCGTGATAGAAGACAAAAATGCGCTAAGCATAGTTGCTCCACGTATTGCAGTTGTTCCTGTTGCGTTTCCAACATTGTAACGCTGCCCAAACAAAACCTGATTATAATTATCAAGCGTAAAGTTTTTCATTGTAGAAAAAGCCTTCCACCACCCAGTTGAATTTGTTGCATCAGCAGTTCTAAAAGAGGTAATAAAAATTCCTAATGTAGGAATTGTCCACATAAGACAGATAAGAACCAATACAGCCGTAATGATAACACCATTAACTGTTATTTTAGGATGCCTTATTTTTATCATTTGAATACCTCCCTATCGCCAAATTCTTTGAGGTTATAGTAAATTACAGGGCTAACTGCTATTAAAATTAAAATTGCGATTGCTGAACCACGCCCGTAATGCAGGAATTTAAACATCTGTTTATATTGCTGAGAAGCCAAAACTTCTGTTCCATACAAACCGTTTGTCATAGAGAATACAATATCAAAACACTTCAATGCGGCAAGAAAAATTGTTGTAGAAACACTGATTATAGAAGAGCGGATATTCGGAATAATAATCTGAAGTAAAATTCTGAATTCTCCAGCACCATCTATACGGGCAGCCTCTATCATATCTTCCGGTACAGCTTTTAATGCTGCCGAAAGGACAACAAGAGCAAAACCTGTCTGGAGCCACACGAAAATTACAATTAAGAACAAACTGTTCCATGGGGCTTTACCAAGCCAGTTCTGTGGCTGACCGCCAAAAGTTACAATAATTGAATTTAAAAGACCAATCTGTTCACTTCCAATAGGGCGGAATGCATACATAAACTTGAAGATTACGCCGGCTCCAACCATCGAAATTGCCATTGGCAGAAAAACAAATGTTTTTGCTGTTTTTTCTATGTAACTTCTTTCTGCAAGAATTGCTGTAACCAATCCCATAAAAACACTTAATCCAGTTCCAAAAAACAACCAGATTATAGTATTCCGGATTGAAACAAGCATTGTTCGATCTGTAAAAAGATATTTGTAATTATCAAACCAAACAAAATGTTCTGATTTTTTATCTAAAAAGCTAAGTCCTAACGAACGGATTGTTGGAATAAGCAGATACCAGCCCATAATAAGAACAGCAGGTCCGATAAAAATATAAGGAACTATTTTATTGTAAATCTTTGTATCAAAATTCTGAGCAATAAGATTTAATGAATAAAACAGAAATCCAACACTGGTAATACCCCATGCAACAGCAACAAAAGTTGTAAAAAGCTGATTCAAAACATTAGCTCTAAGTACAAAAAAACCGCCCAGCATAATAAACGCAGTGCAACAAACAACGCCGACGGTCTTTGTAATTCCAGATTTATCTGTCATACTTCCTCACTTTAATTAACCCGCGCACTGCGAGCATTCTTAAAAAAATCCCTGCTTGAATAACACCGTCAACCAAGCAGGGAAGTAAAAAAGCTTTTTATAAATCAACCTTACTTAGGCCAACTTACTTCTATATTTTTAAGACATGTTGCAGCGTTTTCTGCTCCGCTAACATAATTAACCATGCCTGTCCAGAATGTACCGGCACCAACTTCAGCCGGCATCAAGTCTGATGCATCAAAGCGGAATACAGTAGCATTTACAAGAATCTTTGCAATATCACGTTCAAGGCTGTTACCGTAATCTTCAAATTTCTGATTTTTATGAGGGAACAACGCGCCTCCAATTCTTGCCCAAGGTGCACAAGCTTCCCAAGTTGTAAGGAATTCAAGGAACTTATCAACGCCTTCTTTATCGCTGAATTTTACAAACTGGTCACCACCACCAAGAACTGGTGTACCCCATTTTTCATCAATAGCAGGAAGAGCAAATACTCCTACACGATTTTCCAAATCAGCCTGAACCTCATCCTGCATAAATCCAGTAATAAAGTTACCCTGCATATTCATCATGGCTTTTGGCGGATTTTCATAAATTGGTTTTACAGAATCGCCAAAGTTGCTTGTAAGAATATTTGTTGAACCGCCATAAACATATTTATTGTTAAGGAAGATTTCTCCACAAGTATTCAATGCTTTAAGAACTGCCGGATCATTAAATGCAATTTTATGATTTACCCAGTTATCATAAACATCAGGACCTGCAGTACGAAGCATGATATTTTCAAGCCAGTCTGTTCCCGGCCAACCAGAAGCAGCACCTGATTCAAATCCAATAGTCCATGGAGTATCTCCATTAGCAACCATTTTATCCATTAAAGATTTAAGTTCAGCCCATGTTTTTGGAATCTGATATCCTTTTGAGTTCCAGTAAGGTTTGTTATACCATACAAAACTTTTTGCATTTACACGGTGGAAAACACCATAAACTGTACCGTTGTCAGCAGAACCAAGCTGCTTCCATACCGGAGCATAATTCTTTTCGATCGCAGAAATTACATTTTTTCCAAGAGGTTTAATATAGCCTTTTGCAGCAAAATTTTTCATAAGTCCCGGCTGAGGTAGCGCAGCAATATCCGGAGGAGTTCCTGCCTCCGCCTGAACCTGAATCTGTGTTTCAAACTCAGGACTTCCTTCATAAACTACATTGTAGCCAGAATTTGCATTAAAGATTTTTACAATCTCTTCAAATCTTGCAGCCTCTTCTCCACGGTATGCACCAAAAACAAGAATTGTTTTGTCAGATGCATTTGATTTTGCCTCCGACTTTTTAGAACATCCTGTGAAAGTTGCCAGTAACACAACACAACACAAACCAGCAAAGACTATTTTTTTCATAATCCGACCTCCTTACTTTTTGCGGATATTAAATACTTGTTGTCATTCTTTCCACTATATGAAGCGGAAGTTTTATAGAAACCGCTGATTTATCAGGGGTTTTTATTTTTTCCAGAATCAATTGAGCAGCTTCCCGTCCTGAATCATCAAGATGCTGATTCACGGAACTTAAGCCAAGATATTGTGAAATATCAATATCATCAAAACCGATAACTTTTATTTTTGAAGGACAGCTAATACCTTTTTGACCGAGCATGTACAATAAACGGGCAGCAATTACATCACTTGAACAAAAAACACAATCCGGAAGAGTCGGCTGGTCTAAAAAGCCAAGTATTCCTTCATCCAGTTTCTTTTCAGGAAAACCGCCAATCCATATATCAGAAGGGTTGATACTTATTCCCTTTGACGAAAAATAGTCCTGATAACCTTTAAAGCGGTCTTCTGTTGCGTGTACGGCATAATACAGCATAGATTTTTCACCAATAAATCCCGGACGTCTGCAGCCAAGTTTATAAAAATACTCGCCTATCATTTTTCCGCCTTTTTCGTTATCAATCACAATGCAATCAAAATCATCAACAGACTGTTCAACAAAACAAACAGGAAAAGCCGCCCCCTTAAGAAGTTCCTGCATCTGCTCATTCAAACGCACACAAAGTAAAATCAGGCCGTCTACTTTATTTTGCAATACAAGACTTGCAATGTAATTATTCATATCTTCTGTTGTATCAATGGCATAAATTACAAGTTCGTAATGTTCTTTTTCTAAAACTTCAGCAATACCACGTAAACGTTCCATAAAAGAAGGCTGCGTAAAAAAAGGTGCAATTACTCCGATTTTTTTGTATGCCTTTCTGGCATTTATAACTGCATCTGCCTTAGGTACAAAATTCAATTCTTTTATGACATCAAGAACAAGCTGGCGTTTTTTTTCTGCAACTTTTTCCGGCGAGTTTAAAACCCTGGATACAGTAGTTGGACTAACTCCTGCTTTTTTTGCAACATCATAAATTGTCACCTGTTTAGACTGAATCATTTTGCCTCGCATTTAGGAAACACTGAAAAAATAATATGAAAACGTTTTTGAAACCGCTTTCATGTTTCTGGTTTCATTTTACATTGATATTTTAGATTGTCAAATTTTTTTTATTATTTTTTGGAATTAAAGTGCATAAAAAAAGCCCCGCAAATAATTACGGGGCATAAACAGTTACTCTTTTGTGCGGCGAGCATTGAGAGCCGCACCTTCTGTTTAACTAAATACTAAAGATTAGATGGAACTGCAATTCCAAGTTTCTTTGCTGTGTCCTGGTTTACATCAAGGTCACATTTTTCAAGATACTGGATTGGCATGTCAGCAGGATTTTTTCCATCACGAAGGATTTCTACAGCCATTTTTGCTGTCTGTTTTCCAAGTTCATAATAGTTGATTCCGTATGTTGCAAAACCGCCAGCCTTTACCATTCCGCTTTCACCGCAGATTGTAGGAATTTTTGCCTGATTTGCTACCATTGCAACTGTTGCCATACCGGCAGCAATCATATTGTCTGTTG
>JAEEWW010000140.1 GCA_016287815.1 Treponema sp.
GGGTCCGGCAATACGCTTGCATTGGAAGCAGCATAAAAACGTACATCATCAGCCTGTCTGTCATAAGCTTCTGCCTGATAATGAACAGGTGCCAGCAAAGTCCTGTTAGAAAACTCTGCCTGTGTATATATATCAATAAGATTCTGAAGATATTTTACTCCATTTGAATTATCAGAAATAAGAAGGCAAGAAATTGCAGGAGCGATTTCTGCGTGAGCTGTATTTGCTTTTAGCGGGAATCTTGTAGATTCAAAATTACTAATTGCGTTGAAAGGAATATTGCGGTGCTCAGAAAGTGTTGTAAAAAAGGCAGCAACCTGTTTTTCTCTGGTAAAGAATATCAAATCCTGTTTATTTCCTTTATACCAGTCTGGATGCATCATTCCCTGAGCAGGAATAGTCTTTAGAAAATCGAGTGTTGAACGAAGGCTTAAACCTTCTGAATCAAGAGCAATATCAAGAAGAGTATCAAAATCTGTTCTATTTTTCAGGCGTGAAAGGAAAGTCAAATAAGCATCTTTTCCGCCAAAGGATTCTATAAGTGAACCTGTAAGAGCAAGAAGTGTACGGTCATCGCTGCCAACAACAAAGAAGGGGCTGAATACATATTGCTTTGATTTTTCAAGATAACTCATAAATCCGTTAAAGTTTGCTTCAATATTATAGCCGGTAGCCTCAACTACTGATTCAGCAAAATCCATTTCGTAATGATCCAGCAAAAGCGGCATACATTTTTTGTTACGAAGAGAACGCGGAATATTAGAAAGAATTCTGTCCGGAATATCACTGGAAACAGGTTCCATAGAATCTGTTAATTCACCCTTCCAGGTAAAAAGAATATCATACTTTTTTTTGAGCACTGCAGGGTCAGCAGCCTGTTCTGAAATTACATCAAAAGAAAAAGTAACCTCTTCAAGTTCCGGAGCCTTTTCCTTGATAAAATCACAGACATTATCAGAAAGACCGTAAAAAGCAACATGAACGATTCTGTCATTAATTTTTTTACGTATAACAAGAACAGTTGAAATTATTCCTGTTAGCAAAATTATTCCACCAATTATTGATGAAATAATTACTATTGTCTTTTTTGAAACCTGCTTTTTCTTTGTTTTAGAGTTTTTCTTATTTTTCCTGGTATTCTTGCTCATGTTTAATATATCGGACGCTTGCATTGATAAATAAAGGGTAACTGTATTATACTTCCATTTATGCCAGATTTAGAAGATTGTTTTTATAAAGATGGACTTCATTTTGAATGTCAGCGCTGCTCTTTCTGCTGCGGTCATTCGCCGGGCTTTGTGTACCTTTCAAAACGCGATTTGCTTGCCTTGTGTGAGTTTTTCAAAATGACGATTAAGGATTTTGTTGCAAAATATTGTCGCTGGGCAAATTATTACGGTGGAACAACAGTTCTTTCTCTGCTGGAAAAAAAGAATTACGACTGCATTTTGTGGGATTCCGGCTGCACGGCTTACCAGGCGCGACCGGTTCAGTGTTCAACATATCCTTTCTGGGAATGGATGCTCGAAGAAAAATCTATGTGGGATGATTGCGCAAAAGATTGTCCCGGCATGAATTGCGGCCATCACTGGACCTTTGAAGAAATAGAAGAAAAACGTCGCAAATACGTTGCAAATATCCCGCTAAAAAAAGAAGAAGTTGAACAGCTGATTAAAGAGAAAGCAAAATAGCTATTTCTTAATTGTAAAGCCGCCATACGTTGCCATAAAACCAATTCTGTCGCTTACATCAAGGGTTTTAAAAATCAAACGCATACGGTTTTTTACGGCACCTTCTGTTATTTTATATTGCGAGGCTATTGTGGAATATTTGGTCTCCTGCAAAATAAGTTCAATCCATTCCTTGTCGCGTTCGGTCAGCTCTGGAAAAAGCGATAAATCAAGCTCTTTTTCAATTGGCGATTTTCCCTGATTACGCAAATAAAGGTAGTAAAACAAAATAATCAAAAAAACTACAAATGCATATTCTGCTAGAACAAAAAGTGATTCTACAAAAACATCCGCACCAAAGCGCAGCTGCGTAGCAAAAAGTCCAAAAAAGATGATTATAGCTACAATGATTTTCGTCAGCCTGCTTTTTCTGAAAAATCCACGCGAAAATAAAATTGCACATGTAAGCACATACATCATAAATCCCATCAGATTATCCCGCAGCGGAGTTGTTATAAGAATCTCAACCGCATACACCAGAGTTACCGTTGCCAGAAACTCAATCTTTACCGGCAACGCAATGGAAAAAATTACAAACACCAGCGCAAACGCATTTATATAAAGCCTGTAATCCATCAGAGAATATTCGCCCAAAATCATATAATAAGCTGTAATCCCCGCAATCAAAAGCGCCGCCGCCACAGAAATACAGCGATAAATCAAAGCCATGTGTTTAGAAAAAAGTGATATAAAACGCATACTTTATTATATCACATTCGTATTACCTTGGTAATATTCGGGCTGGTTTAGCTTCATTTTGAAGAAAATCAGGTTTACAAAGTCCAAAAACCTTGCGAAAATTAAAGAGTGATAATAAAGCTAACGGAATCCGCAGAATGAAAAAGTTTCTATTTTTTATAATGATGATGATTTCCCTCCTTCTTTTCAGCAGCTGCCTGTTATTTTGGTTTGTAGGCACCGATTCTTTAAAGAAGCACGAGTGTATGACTCCAGAAGCGTTAACAAACCTTGTGAACAGACAGATTACAGAAACAACCTTTACACTTGTTGATTCTGATATTATTACGAGAAATGATTTTAAGGCCAGAATTGTTTATCTTGCAACAGAAGATTTGCCGGGAAAGACTATACGTGCAATTCAGATTTACAGCTGGCCAGATCCTGACAGTGATGTTGAAACTGCAGCAGATGTGTTTGATGACAGAAAAAATGCCCGGACAACAATTGTTCATTACGATGATTATTATTATACCGATTATTATTTTTATAAATACGAAGATGAAATCTATACAGCCTTTGAAAATCTCTATTCTCCGTTAACAACAGGACTGGAAAAAACGGAATGGAAGCTTGCAGTTAAACCAAAAATAGACACCTTCAGATTTAATTATCAAAGCGATGCAAAATATAGAGAAAAGAAAAAGTATTCAAGTGCAAAAACTTTGCTTCAAACATCAATGTACGATTGTTATCTTCTCATAAACAGGGATTATTCAGCTGAAGTAAAGCGTGATTATAATTCGTTTATGTATGATTTGGATAGCATTTATCAAAGCAAATATTGGGATTTCGAGTGGTCCGACAGCTGGGATGATGAAGAAAATGACAAAAATGAACATAACACTCCTTATGCAAGATTTCACTGTTATTATTCAACAAGTCTTCCTGCATCAGAAATAACCGATAAAGAACTTACTGCTGATACCTTTATTTACAAGCAAGGTGTTGTAGTAGCACAATAAGTGGAGTAAAGTGTAATGATAAAAGATTCTATTCTAATCCGTTTACGCATAATACTTTTGTGTTTAATAACTTCCTTTATGTTCAGCAGCTGTGGTTTGCTGGCACTTTTTACGGTTGATGATCGTATGGATAGCGTTGAATGTATGTCTCCAGAAGAATT
>JAEEWW010000141.1 GCA_016287815.1 Treponema sp.
TGGCATTATTTTTTAACACTCTGTTTGCTGTGTCCGCGGAAACTGAATTAAAAGAGCAGCTTTCTGAAAATCTTCTTTATTATGGTATACTCACCATTCCGTGTTCTCATCCGTTAGTAAAAGCCGCTTACGTCGGTAAAGCAGATAAACACTCGTTTAACATTCTGGCCTCAACTCAAAATACCTTCGAAAACCTTTGCATAAAGGCACAGACTGGAAATCTTTCTGCAGCAGGAGCATTGTCTAAGTTAAACAATCCTGTTCTTTCGGCATCATCTTCCCCCTTTTCTACAGCTCAAACTACAGTAAACGGAATAACAGTTTCTGCTCCCGGAACTTCAAGCCTTTCCAAACCGGTTTCTTATTTTACGCAGCTTGACTTTACAGGCAGACAAAAAAATTCCATAGCAATAAAAGGCCTTGCAAACCTTATCTACATTCAAAGCAACTCAGATTATTTTTCTTTTTCTGATAATGATACTTTTGCTTTTTCTTCCATGCTGAAAGGTTCTGCAGGTAAAAAAGCTTCTTTTTCTGTTTCAACCGCACTCGGACTTTTTCCTTATGAACAGAATGATTCATCCTCATGGTTTTCAAAATCATATTATGACAATTTCTATTATGAAGGAAAACATTATTGTCAGAATGTACAGGGAAACATTTTGCTGGGTAACTTTAATTCCCTGCTTTCTGCTTCTGTATATGAATCACCTTTTGGCAGCTATGACTGGACGTTCAGAAACGAAAACAGGTTTTCCAGAAATAACCTGAACTTAAGCTTTTCGCAGTTTTATTCACCGACTCAAGTTTTTACAAGCTCACAAAAGGTTACCGGAAACATGTATCAGGCAAAAACAAGCTTACAGTACAGTTTTGTTTCTGTTCTGAACGAAAAGCTTTTTCTTACAAAAACAGGGGCCGGTTTATATTATTCATATAAAGATGATGAAAACACAATAAAGGCATCGGCGGGAATAAAATGTTCATACAAAAAAACTTCCGGTTACTTAACAGGTGCAATAAGCTTTTCGCCTGAGGATAATACTTTTTCTTCTTTAAGCGTTCAGACAAAAATCTCCCTGAACGAGAAAAAAATTAAAACGAGTCTTTCTGGAAGTGTTTCCGTAACTCCGTCGCAGGAAAAAATAACCGACAATGCTGAAGGCTTTTCAGGAACTGCTACTGAAAAAATTACTTTTGGAATTGGTATTCCAAAATTGGGAAATCTTTCAGGTACAACTACCCTTTCTTTATCACAAAAAAATGGAGAAATGACTAAACGCAAAATAACTGCGGCAATTTCGGGAAAACTGACTTATAAAATAATCAGCGTGGGCTGTAAGGTTTCAGCGGACTTTACTTTTTAAAAGCTCAATTTCCTGCCTGTAGCCTTCAAACTCATTCGGAGTTTCCAGAATAAATGGGAGTTCTTTCAATGCCGGATGATTAATTACACGGACAAGTGCTTCAAGACCAATAAAGCCCTGCCCGATTTTCTGATGTCTGTCTTTATGAGCTCCAAGATCGTTCATGCTGTCATTCAAGTGTATTGCGTGTAGCCTTTTAAGACCTATAATTTTATCAAAATCAGCTACAACACCATCAAGATTATTTACAATATCATAACCACCATCCCAGATATGGCATGTATCAAGACAAACTCCAAGTCTTTTTGACAAATCGCTGCCGTATTTTTCTTCTGCCAGATCAATTATTCTGCGAACTTCTTCAAAAGTGCGGCCTATTTCTGAACCTTTACCGGCCATTGTTTCAATCAGAAGAACTGTATGACTTTCGCCAATTTCTTTATCAACATTTTTCAAAGCAGAAGCTATAATAGTTGAAGTTAAGTCTATTCCAACATCTTCCCCCTGCCCTGTATGGCTGCCCGGATGAAAATTATAAAAGCAGCCCGGTGTAAACTCCAGACGCTTAAAATCATCAGTCATCATTTCAAGAGCATATTCACGTAAATGAGGGTCTGCGGAACATGGATTCATTGTATACGGAGCATGAGCTACAGATGGTGCAAAATTATGCTCTTTACGTAAAAAATTAAGCTTTTCTGCATCATCCTTTTCTACGGGCTTTGCACTACCGCCGCGTGGATTTCTTGTAAAAAAAGCAAAGGTATCTGCCCCTGCTTTTAACGCTTCTTTTCCAAGTCCTTCCAGACCGTTTGATGTTGATTCGTGATAACCTATATGCATAATTCTATTTATACTACCTTTCAAAAGGTTTTTCAATTTTCAAGTGGATTTACCATCTTTTCACTTTTCAGATTATAACATTTCCTATATAATTATAGCGATAAATATTCAATTAAGCATTGAGTATTACATTTTTTGGGTGGGAAAAAATGGCATACGTAAAAAATCTCTTCGATCAAAACTTCATTCAATACGCAAGTTACGTTATTCGTGACCGTGCAATTCCAGATATTACGGACGGATTAAAGCCTGTACAGAGAAGAATCATTCATACTCTCATTAAAACCGATGATGGCCGCTATACAAAAGTAGCAAATGTCTGCGGTAAGGTTATGGCTTATCATCCTCATGGAGATGCTTCTATTTATACGGCACTTGTAAACCTTGCAAACAAAAATCTTTTTATAGACAAGCAGGGAAACTTTGGTAACATGTACACCGGAGACGGAGCTTCTGCACCCCGATACATTGAGTGCCGTCTTAGACCAATTACCAAGGATATTTTGAATACAAATAAAAAAATTACTCAGTATGTTGATACATACGACAGCCGCGATGTTGAACCGGTTGCATTCCAGGCAAAGCTTCCGCTTGTACTTATTCTTGGTGCAGAAGGTATTGCTGTTGGTATGAGCACTTATATTCTGAGCCACAATATTCACGAGGTAATTGATGCTGAACGTAAATGTCTGCGCGGAGAAAAGTTCCAGCTTTACCCTGACTTCCCTACAGGTGGTCTTATTGATGTAAGCGACTATCAGGATGGTCTTGGAAAAATTATTACCCGTGCAAAAATGGACACTTCTGATGATAAAAAAATTGTCATCACCGAGCTTCCATACGGTTCTACAACAGAAAGCCTTTGTGATTCTATCGAAAAGGCAGTTAAAAACGGAAAAATCAAGGCAACTTCAATTCAGGATTATACTTCTGATAAAGTAAACATAGAAATTAAGCTTCAACGCGGTGTTTACACAAAGGATGTTGTAGACGCTCTTTATGCTTTTACCGACTGCGAACAGACTATTTACTGTAACCTTCTTGTCATTAAAGACAACATGCCTGTTCAGATGACCTGTACACAGGTAATTCAGTATCACGCAAAACAGCTTGTAGGTATTCTTAAAAAAGAGCTTGAGCTTGAAAAAGCAGATCTTATGGATAAGCTTCACCTGCGAACATTGGAACGCATTTTTGTTGAAGAACGAATCTATAAGAAAATCGAACAGCAGAAAACAGAAGAAGGCGTTTACAAGGCTGTAAAAGATGGATTTAAACCTTTTGCAGCTGAGCTTATCCGTCCTATA
>JAEEWW010000142.1 GCA_016287815.1 Treponema sp.
AACGGACACGAAATTTTTCATGAGTGGTCTTTTGACGGAACCGTTTCGGGCGTGCTTTGGGCAAAACTCATAAAACGTTCCCTGTATTTAACGGCATACGAAAACATTCCGTATACGGAATGCAACATGGCAGAAGACCTGCTTTTATTTTTCTTTATTTCACTTAATGCAAAAAGCTACTTGGGAATTCAAGACAAAGTTTATCTTTACAGAATATTCGGAGGACTTTCTTCTTCAAGAAAAATTGATTCACTGGACCGCTGGAAAAAAATCTGTTCTTCATCAAGCGTATTCAGCGTTATTTCAACATGGCTCAGTGAACATCCGCAGGAAGCAGAACTTATTACAAAAGAAGAGCTGGCTTTTATAAAACACCTTACTTCGATATATCTTTCAAATAACTTAAAACAGATGAAAGAAGCCGTTATTCCTGAACTTCAGGAAGAAGCCTACAGAATGCTCTGTGACTACTGGGGAGATCATTTTGTAAAAACGATTGAAGAAGCTGTTCAGCGTAAAAGCGGAATTGTTCCGCGTACAGAAAATTCCCCGTGCAGTGCACCAAACAGCGCTGCAAAAGAATAATCAGAGTAACTGTATCCGCACAGTATTGTATCTGCAAAATCAAAATCTTCAAGAACAAAAACCGGCGACAAAACAGAAAGAATAATTATGTGCTTGCCGGAGTTTCTAAGGCGCCGTGCAATATTTGCAGTATGCTTGTCATACACAAGAATAATTATTGTGTCATAGCGGCGCGCCGTCCACTCAAGCCCGTCGGCATTCCACATGCCAAAGTTTTCCATGTCGTCACGCAGTTTGTAGCTGAAGTAAAAAGTATCTGCAGAAGGATAACGTTTTTTTCCTTCGTTAAACAGCGACGTAAAAGGTCCGCAGATTAAAATCTTTTCTGATGAATCCGGCTTGTACGGAAAAAGTTCACCGCGCTTTTGAAAACTTATTGAACGGCATGCCTGTTCAAGAAAAAACTTCTGCCCGTCTTTATCTGGAATAAATTGAGAAAGCGTTTGAGGGTTAGGGTAAAGCGGAGCGGCACCTGGATTTTTAAAATAATCCAATTTGCATTTTATGACGCGGCGGGCGGCTTTTTTTACGATTGACTTAAATTCTTCGTCAGTTTTCATCTTGTTAAGATTAGTTGTCCACAATGCCTCATTTAGTCTTGCAGTAGTAGAAGAAATAATTATGTCGTTGCCAGCTTCTATTGCCATTTTATAGGCATTTGAAAGCGAACCTGCGTATAATGTGTCGCCGTTCATCATCATATCGTCAGTAATAATCAGGCCTTCATACCCAAGCTGATTGCGAAGAATTTCTGTTAAAAATGTCTTGGAAAGAGATGCCGGTTCCTGATTATGCGTAATCTGAGGAAAGCTTAAATGCCCGGACATAATTGCAGGGATTTTTTCAGTAATAAGATACTTAAACGGAACAAGTTCACGTTTTTCCCAGGTTTCATAGTCTATATCGAGTGTCGGCAAAAAAATGTGCGAATCTTCGTTTGTTGCTCCGTGTCCCGGAAAATGTTTTGCAGTCGGAATGACTCCAGCGGCTATTGAACCGGCCGAAAAAGCGGCCCCTAAAACTCCTGCATTATCTGCGTCATCGCAAAAAGAACGTGTTCCGATAATTGATGAATTCTGATTCGTAAATAAATCAACGGATGGTGCAAAATTCATGTTTATACCAAGCGCATGAATTTCTTTGTTAATATAATAGCCGCTGTACCATGCATCAATCGGATAGCCGGAAGCGCCTATGGCCATATTGCCGGGAGTTATCAATGTTTCGCCTTTTACATGGCGTATCCAGCCGCCTTCCTGGTCTGTTGCTACAAAAAGCGGAATCTTATACGGTCTGTTTTGTGATTTTTTCTGTAATGCAGAAATTGATTTTGCAACTAAATGAATGTCGTCTGTGTTCCACCCAAAAACCTTAACGCTGCCAAGTCCACGGTCAGAAACCCATTGGTTCAGTAATTCCGAAGGTTCAGCCCCTGCCCATCCGAACATAAAAATCTGCGAAAGCAATTCTGAATCTTCCATGCGGGAAACCAGGGTGTCTGCAAGAATATCTGAAGGGTAGTCGCTCCAGAAATCTATATCCCATGGAAGTGCATCAACTGTAAAATTAGTATTTGCCGATGTTTGTGCAGAAATAGACGGCGTAAAAGGCATAAAAAGAGTAAAAGCAAATAAAACGGCACAAATTGAAAATACTGGCAGACTTTTTTTCATCAATAAAAATTCCCTATAAAAAATTTTCCTATAACTTTCTTTAATAAACTATTTCTATGAATTTTTCAATTTAAGGTCATGTATGTACTTTGAAGCATGAAAAGCCGCAATTGCACCATCGGCGGCTGCCGTAACAATCTGCCTGAAAGATTTTGCGCGTACATCTCCTGCAACATAAAGACCTGGAATAATTGTCTGCATACATTCATCTGTAAGCAGGTATCCGCCTTCGTCTTTTGGAAGCATTTCTACAAGATCGACGCATGGAGTTGTTCCTATAAAAATAAAAACTGCGTCAGCAGGAATTTCTGTAATTTCGTCAGTTTTATTATTTTTAACGGTAACAGAAACAACTTTGTTTGTACCGTTTATTGCAGTAATTTCTGAATTAAATCTTGTTGTTATGCCGGATTTTAAAACTTTGTCGGCAACTGCTTTTTGTGCGCGCAGTTTTGCCTTGCGGTGAATCAGCGTAACTTCTGGAGAAAGGGTTGAAAGATATGCTGCTTCAGCACATGCAGAATCTCCTCCGCCTACAACGATTATTTTTTTGCCTTTAAAAAACGGACCGTCGCAGGTTGCACAGTAAGAAACTCCAAGTCCGCTCAGTTCTTTTTCGCCCGGAACGTTAAGAGTATTGTGCTTTGCGCCTGTTGCAATTAAAAGCGCATAGGAAGTAAAAGTTTCATTTTTGGTTTTTACAACAAAACTGTCTTTTACTTTATCTATTGAAGTGACCTGTGCCTGAATTATCTTTGTGCCGAAAGAATTTGTCTGTTCAATCATGCCGGAAGAAAATGCAGCACCAGAAACAGAAGGGTATACACCCGGATAGTTTTCAAGTTCTGCAATTTGTAATGCCTGACCGCCACCGGAAGAAGAATCTATAATTAACGTTTTTAAGCCGGCACGTGAACCGTATTGTCCTGAAGTAAGTCCTGCTGCGCCGGCTCCAATTATTATGTAGTCAAAACTTTGTGAATCCATGAAAAGAATTATAACATATAAACTCAGGTTTAAGGAACAGGTACAGGCGCACAGTACAGCGTTAATGCATGGGCTTTTCGTATGGTGTTATTCGGCGCCTGTGAGAAAAAATAACAAGACAAAAAAAACGCTGTCTGAACTGCTTACACAGTTTTCAGACAGCGCGCTATATAAGAACGAACCGCGGCTTTGCCATGACCGGCTCGGAAAAAAAGGACTTGCCAAAAAGCAAGTCCTTGAAAAGGCGTCAATCGGAATTGAACCGATGCATA
>JAEEWW010000049.1 GCA_016287815.1 Treponema sp.
TGTTTTGAGACGGAGCGCCTTCCAGAAGTGCGCGTGCTTTGTCGATTGCAGCCTTAACTTCTACCGGGCTTACATAGTCCGAAAGCCAGCTCAGGCGGCTGAATGCAAGTTCAAGTTCATAACGCGGATTAAGTGAATATCTGATATCACGGTAGAGCTGCAGAAAGAGGGAAATTGCACGTTCAATTTGAATTGAATTCCATCGCTGCAGAACAATCTGGCTGTATCGGCCGGCACTTTGTCCAAGCAGAGCCTCTTTTTGAATTCCATTTTTAATCAGCAAAAGTGAACGCAGATAATCAGTAGAATTTGAAATCAGCTGTTCAATTGAAATACCAGCCTGAAGGTACGAATCCAGTTTCTGAAGCACTTCCTGACTCTTGTTCTGGGCACAGTCTTCAAAAATCTCATTCAGGCGGTCAACGCCGAC
This sequence comes from Treponema sp., assembly GCA_016287815.1. GTDB lineage: Bacteria > Spirochaetota > Spirochaetia > Treponematales > Treponemataceae > Treponema_D. The sequence continues at coordinate 431 of JAEEWW010000049.1, forward strand.
AAGACCCAGCTTGTCGCGGATTTTGTCGTATGTAATTTTGTCCCCGCTGAATGCCGCTACCTGGTCAAAAAGTGTATAGGCGTCACGCATAGAACCAGTGGATTCCCGGGCAATCCAGTAGAGGGCTTCGTCATCGGCAGCGATATTGATTTCTTTTGCGGCTTCGGCAAGCTGTTCCTTAACCTTTTCGATTGGAATCAGGCGGAAGTTAAACTGCTGGCAGCGGCTCTTGATTGTGGCAGGAACCTTCTGAAGTTCAGTAGTTGCAAAAATAAAGATAACATATGGAGGCGGCTCTTCAATGGTTTTAAGCAAAGCATTAAAGGCCGAAGTTGAAAGCATATGAACTTCATCAATAATGTAAATCTTGTATCTTGAAGACTGTGGAGGAAACTGAACTTCATCTTTTATCTGGCGGACATCATTTACACTGGTGTTTGATGCACCGTCTATTTCAATTACGTCCATGCTTGAGCCTTTTGTAATTTCTGTACAGGCAGTACACGTACAGCACGGAGTAGCTGCCGGTTTATCACTGCTCTGACAGTTTAAGGCTTTTGCAAGGATTCGTGCACTGGAAGTTTTTCCACAACCACGCGGACCTGAAAAAAGATACGCATGTGCAATTTTGCCTGATTGTATTGAGTTCTTTAATGTTGCCGCAACAAATTCCTGCCCTACCAAATCCTCAAACCGCTGCGGCCGGCGGCGAGTGGCAGTAACTTCATATGCCATATAATAAGAATACTATAATTTGGGCTTTTAATAAAGGGAATAAGCCGAGGTCTGGTATAAGGTGCTGGATTTAGTGTGCTTTTGTTTTTTGCGCACGGAAGATTATGCGCGGCAAGCTTGTATTATTGTTCGGCAAGTTCCTGCTGACCATGATGCACAAGCTCTTTTTTACGCTTTTTACGGCAAGCAAAAACAGAAACTATAATTCCTGCCCAATACAAAACAAGCAGCGGAAGCGCAAGCATAATTTGCGAAAAAACATCCGGTGGCGTAAGTATTGCCGCAGCGGTAAAAATAATCAGTATTACATATTTGAATTTGCGGATAAGCATCCGCGGATTTGTAAGGCCAATTCGCGTTGTAACATAAAGAATTACAGGAAGATCAAACGAAAAACCGAATGGCAAAATAAAAGAAAGAAGAAATCCAAGATATCGGTCAATTGAAATCATTGGTTCTGCAATATTGTCGCCTGCAACTAAAAAAAAGTTCACGGCAAGCCCATAAATGCACAGATAACAAAAGCTAATTCCTGCAAGAAAAAGTAGAACAGTCACTACAAAAATTGCCCGGACAGCGCGAATTTCATTTTTGTATAAAGCCGGGCGGATAAAATTCCATAATTGCCAGATTACAATAGGGCTTGCCGCAATAACTGCGCAGACAAATGAAATTTTTAACTGCGTCATCATTGCTTCGGATAGAGCTGTATAAATTATTTTTATTCCGCGCTGCGTAATCGGCAGGGAAACAAGCTTTATAATCTGCGTACTGCAAAAATAAAAAATAAGAATAAAAGCCACAAAAATGCTTATTACACTTATAATCAATGCACGGCGCAAAGCTAAAAAATGTTCAAGCAAAGTTCCCTGAGATTCGTTTTGAGTTTCAGACATAAATGAATTTTAAATTACTTATTTTCTGTGTTTTCAGCAGATTTTGCTTCTGATTTTTCTTCTTTTTCAGAAGAATCATCTTTAAGTGATTTTTTAAAATCGTGGATGCTCTGTCCAAGAGCTTTGCCAACTCCGGCAACCTTTCCGCCGCCAAAAATTATAAGTGCCAATACAACAATAAGTATGATTTCTGGTGTTCCTAAATGCATTTTATTCCTCCACTGTATTTACAGTCTGGGTAATCTCTTCGCCCAATGCTTTTATTTCTTTTTCCGCAGATTTTAACGGTTCTGCAGCTGTATCTTTTACTTCGTCAATTTCTTTTATCATGTCGTCCCAGCCGGATTCTGCTTTAAGCTCTGCAACCATGCGCCTCAACTGCTTTATTGCCTTAACGACAGTTTTTGCAACCTTTGGTAAATCCTGCGGACCGACAAAAATGAATGCTATAAAAAAAATTATAATCAGTTCAGAAAGTCCGATATTAAACATATTCTGTATTTGATAATATAGTCCGTAAGGTACATATCCGCAAGGGTACCTGAAGCTGCCGCTTCTAAAGGCTTTAAAGCGATTCTAAAACAGACAGCCACAGGTAACGCATATGCTGAATCAGGAATTGACTGAATCAACATACGCCAGTATCAGGATATGCCGGGCTTAGCCTCTAACTTCTTTTACTGCGTTTGTTGCAGCAATGTAGCCAGAGTCTATACAAAGTCCGTAACAATATCCAGGAATGTCATAATATGGAGAGTAGTACAAACTTCCTGCGTCAGTTCCTGCTACATACAGGCCTTTAACAATCTGGTTGCTGCTGTTCAAAGCACGGCAGCAGTCATCAATGCGTACGCCACCGAATGTACTCCATGCACTAGGTTCATTCTGTACAACATAGAACGGTCCTTTACTAACCGGAGACAGATACCATGGATTTGTTCCGAACTGTTCATCCTTTCCTTTCTTGCAGTATTCGTTGTACTGTTTAACTGTTTCTGCAAGGTCAGTTAAGCCAAAGAATTTTCCAAGTTCTTCGATTGTATTTGCCTTATAGCACCAGCCTTCTTTAATTCCTTCTTCAATATCAGCAGGCAAATCTTTTAAGATGCGGCCTTTGAAGTAATTTCCGATGAACCAGTTTTTGCTGTTTGCACCTTTTGCAGTTGTATATTCGTAAAGACCTTTAGTTGTCATTGTATCAACATAAGCCTGATCAACAACTGCATACCATGGAGCATTGCGGAGAATCTGTTCACTACCGTAAGACATAGGATAGTCACAAAGCAAACCTTCGTTAATAAAGCGTTTTCCCTGAGCGTCTACAAGAAGACATCCGTAAAGACCAAACTTGAATGCAAGGTTCTGGTCGTATTTATCCTGTTTTGCAGGACGGCTTGCTTTCTGGTTTGTTCCGCCATATTCACAAGGACAGTAACCAAAAGTTTTATCAAGACCAGCACCCAAATCTACAGCCATGTTGATTCCGTCACCTGTACAAAGTGAAGAACCACCTGCAGCTGCGTTCAAATTACGTGTTCCTAAGAAACGTTCCTGCATGTCACGGTTACCAAGATATCCACCACTTGTGATAATTACAGCTTTTGCCTTTACAGTGATTTTTGTACCGTCACTGCGTACAGCTGAAACTCCTGTTATTTTGTTGCTTGAATCACGTAAAATCTTATTTGCAGCTGTTTCATAAAGAACTTTTACACCGGCTGCATCAAGTGCCTTGTTCCACAAAGTAACGCGTTCATCCATATCGTTAAGGATAAGGTGGAATCCGCCCTTCTGTCCGATAAACGGTGTTTCAAAACGGAAGTTTACTTCCTTGAACTTGTAACCGATTTTTTCAAGTAAAGCTACTGCGTTTTTAGACTGTTCAAGACAGTTTCGCATAAGCTTTGGATTTGGTGTCCAGTGTGTATAATTCATTACATGATAGAATGCATCATCAACTTTAAGAGTTGTTCCGCCTTCCTTATTTTTAAGAACGTCAGTTTCTACAGCGAACGGACCAGAAACTTTAATTCCATTTACAGATGCTACTGAAGAACCTTTTTCAATGGCAACAACCTTTGCACCCATCTGTCCAGCATGAGTTGCAGCAATAAATCCTGCAGCACCTACACCGATTACACAAATATCTGCTTCGTAAGTTTCATCTGCACCTGGTTTTGATGCAACTTTGCGGTTAAGCCATGCTTCTGCGTCGCCGCCTGCCTGACGGATACAATCTGCAACGGCTTCGCGGATAGCGCGGGAAGAATTTGTAGCTCCAGAAACGCCGTCAATTCCACCTGCCTGTGTTTCTATCAAAGCAGGAATGAATTTCTTTTCTACCATTTTGAAAAGAGCAGGTGTTTCTTTCTGATCGATTACCTTAATGCTCTTAATTGCTGTTTCTGTGAAAACAGTTTCAACAGTAATATAGGAAATGTTACCGTATGCTTTTGCACGGTATGTTCCCGGCTTGTACTTTTGTGTTTTTCCACCAGCAGCATCTTTTTTGCTGTCACAACCCATCAAACCTGCAGCAGTAATTGCAGCAGCCGTTACCGCAGCACCTTTCAAAAAGTTTCTGCGGGAAACTTCTTTCTTCATTGTTTTCCTCCAAAACCAATTTTTATTGATATTTAAAGTGTAAACCGTGAAGTAAGTTCATGGTCAAATTCTTTTTTAAAAATTTGAACGGATTTGTGCGCAGATGATAGTTTTTGCATACATGTGAGTAGCTTAAAAGCATTCAAATCATTTCAAAAATACGATAATTGTCTCAAAATCATTGGCATCTGAATCCAGATTAAAAAAATGCGGGAATAAAAGTACATCGCCACGGAATTCAAGATTGTTTTCACTCATATAATCAAAAAGTTTCTGATATGAAGCGCGTAATTCACTTTTTTTGCGGTTTATTTTCCTTGTGTATTTTAAGACACGGCCAGATTCTATTTTTATTAAATTACTTTTTTCTCCAGGAAAAATCCGTTCTGCATCTTTTTCTGAAACATACATTCCATAACTAGGCTTCCAGTATAAATCATCTTTTTTTAAATCATCTGGAGCCAACATGCGCACATAACGAGTCTGACCAAGGCATTCTGCCATCTGGGCAAGTTCTTCTTTACAACCGGCAGCAATAAGAAAATTATCTTCGTCAGAAACACGGGCAATATAGGCAGTAGCAAATTCATCAAATTCAAAAACTTTATATTCGCCGCGCAGCATAGTACGCGCATGGCGAAGCATTTTTAAACGGCTTTTCGTACGCAAAAGTTCCTGCTCAAGTTCAAATTCTTTTTCTGAAAGCCGCTCAAAAAAAGAAGGCGAACTGTAACTTGTATCTAACAGATTGACCGCTTCCTGAACCGAAAAACCATACGATAAAAGCATCCTGAATGAATTGATTCTAAAAGCATCGTGCTTTGTGTACATAAAATAACCGTTAGCCTGTTGCTCGGGTTTTATGACACCATTTTTCTGATAATACCGTACCGCCGATGGACTTATTGCAGCCATTGTAGCGAATTCTTTTATGCTATAAAGACGAACTTCTTTAGCCATGCTTACAATTATAAACCGGGTTTTTGAATAGTTCAAATTGTACATTTTCCGGTAGATTGACAATGCATAATAAACAAATCTATAATAAGCCGATTTGTTAAGGGGAGCTTGCGCAAAGCAGGCTGAGAGTAGACTGTTTGTCTTGACCCAGAACCTGATTTGGATAATGCCAACGTAGGGAAATTCTTTCGCTCACCCACAACAATCAAGGAAAAATCAATGGTAAAAGTAAACGGTGAAGAACTGGATATTGCCGGAAAAACTATTTCCGAGTATCTGGCCGGTACCACTTACGACAGAACACGTATAGCTGTTGAATTAAACTGCAATATCGTGCCAAAAGCTGAATACGACACAACCGTATTAAAAGATCAGGATTCTGTCGAAGTTGTAAGTTTTGTTGGGGGAGGCTGAAATGATTCCTTCCAGAGAAGAATGGCACAAGGCTTTGGTTTTAAAGCAGGGCGAAGCTGTTCAGGAACGTCTTTCAAAGGCGACTGTTGCCGTTTGCGGGCTTGGAGGACTTGGTTCAAATGTTGCCACATGTCTTGCAAGAGCAGGTGTAAAAAAACTGATTCTTACAGATTTTGACAACGTTGATATAACAAATCTTCATCGTCAGCAATACAAGGCAGCACAGATTGGACAGCCAAAAGCTAAGGCTCTTGTGGAAAATCTAAAAGAAATTGCACCTTATGTTGAATATGAGGCGCATGTTGAAAAGATTACAGAAGACAACATTGTTTCTATTGCAAAAGAAGCGGATGTTGTCTGTGAATCTTTTGATAATCCCGTAGCAAAGGCTATGCTTGTAAATGCTGTTTTGGAAAAAATGCCTGAAAAATATCTGGTAGCAGCTTCCGGAATGGCGGGTTTTGAAAGTGCAAACAAAATCAAAACCAAAAAGATTTCTGACAAATTTTATTTTTGCGGAGATTTTGAAAGCGACGTAAATGACGGAATCGGGCTTGTTTCCGCCAGAGTAATGGTTTGCGCTGCACATGAAGCACAGGCTATAATAAGAATACTTTGCGGAAAATTTGATGCTTAGTATTTGACAGACTTTATAAATATGGGATATCCGGCAGGCTCACGCAAATGCGTGAGCCTGCCGGGGTTACACAAAGTCACTGGCAAATGTACCAAAAATAAAAAGGAAAGAAAATGAAAGAAGATAAATTGATTATTGGCGGACATGAATTTGAATCACGTTTCATCTTAGGTTCAGGAAAGTATTCTCTTAAACTGATTGAAGCCGCTGTAAAAGATGCAGGTGCACAGATAATAACCCTTGCGGTACGCCGTGCAAACACAACTGAAAGAGAAAACATTCTTGATTATATTCCAAAAGGCGTAACGCTGTTGCCGAATACAAGTGGCGCGCGCACAGCCGATGAAGCCGTACGTATTGCAAGACTTGCGCGCGAGCTTGGTTGCGGAAATTTTGTTAAAATCGAAATTATGAAAGATTCCAAATATCTTCTTCCAGATAACTACGAAACTATCAAGGCAACCGAAATTCTTGCAAAAGAAGGTTTTATTGTAATGCCTTACATGTATCCGGATTTAAACGTCGCTCGCGCGCTCAAAGATGCCGGTGCTGCTTCTATCATGCCGCTTGGCGCACCTATTGGTTCAAATACCGGACTTGCAACAAAAGCATTCATTCAAATACTTATAGATGAAATTGACCTTCCAATTATAGTTGATGCAGGAATCGGGCGTCCGTCTCAGGCATGCGAAGCAATGGAAATGGGCGCCGCCGCAATTATGGCAAATACTGCTCTTGCAACTGCCGGAAACCTTACACTTATGGCTTCGGCATTTAAGGATGCAATTAACGCCGGTCGCAAAGCATATCTTGCCGGGCTTGGAAGAGTTTTAACACGCGGAGCATCTGCTTCAGATCCTCTTACAGGATTTTTGCGTGACTAGCATGAATAGCGCTTTACTTGACAATCATCAGGAAGAAAGAAGCAATTAAAGAGGCACTTAATTATGGAAAATAATTTTTTTATAGATTCAGAATATCTTCCTAAAGAAGCATTGGAGCGAAAGCATCGTCTGGAAACTGATCCGTCTTCCAGAACAGACCCGATGGAGTATATGGAAGGCATGGAAGTCATCAATTCTGATATATGTTCCAAAGTTATGTCGCAGATGAATTCTTTTGACTATTCTAAATACACTGCGCGTGATGTAAGTCTTGCCCTTCAGCATGCAACTTGCTCTATTGAAGATTTTAAAGCTTTGCTTTCCCCTGCTGCCGCTCCTTTTCTTGAAAAAATGGCTGAAAAAGCGCGGCTTGAAACATCAAAACACTTTGGAAACACAGTTTATATTTTTACGCCGCTTTACATTGCCAACTATTGCGAAAATTATTGCGTTTACTGCGGATTCAACTGTTACAACCATATCCGCCGCATGAAGCTTTCTTTTGAACAGATAGAAAAAGAAATGAAAATCATCGCTCAAAGCGGAATGGAAGAAATCCTTATTCTAACCGGCGAAAGCCGCGCTCAAAGCGATGTAAAATATATCGGCGAAGCCTGTAAACTTGCGCGTAAGTATTTCAGGCTTGTCGGGCTTGAAGTTTATCCTTTAAACTCAGACGAATACCGCTATCTGCATGAATGCGGTGCAGATTATGTAACTGTTTTCCAGGAAACATATGACATAAAAAAATACGAAACCCTGCACCTTATGGGCCATAAACGTGTCTGGCCATACAGATTCGATGCACAGGAACGCGCTTTAATGGGCGGAATGCGCGGCGTTGCCTTTTCTGCCCTGCTTGGACTTTCTGATTTTAGAAAAGATGCTCTTGCAAGTGCACTTCATGTTTATTATCTTCAAAAAAAATATCCGCATGCAGAAATGTCTCTTTCCTGTCCAAGATTGCGTCCTATTATAAACAACGACAAAATCAATCCTCTCGATGTTCATGAAAAAGAACTCTGCCAGATTCTGTGTGCATATAGAATTTTCCTTCCTTTTGTTGGTATTACTGTTTCTTCGCGCGAAAGTGCACAATTCAGAAACGGAATCGTAAAAATTGCCGCTACAAAAGTTTCTGCTGGTGTTTCAACCGGAATCGGCGATCATGAAAGCAAATACGAAGGAAAAACCGAAGAAAAAGTAGGAGATGAACAGTTTGAAATTAACGATTCGCGGAGCCTTAAATCTATGTACAATGATATAGCAAGCGAAGGACTTCAGCCTGTTCTTAATGACTATCTGTATGTCTAAAATAATCTGCGTAACAAATAGAAAACTTGTAAAAGAAGATTTCCTTTCCCGTATAGAAAAAATATGCCGTTTTTCGCCATATGCCGTTCTTTTGCGGGAAAAAGATTTGCCACAAGATGAATATTTAAAACTTGCAGAATCCGTAAAAAAAATCTGTGATTCCTATAAAATCAATTTTATCTCTCATACTTTTTTAAGCGGAAAATATTTACATCTGCCCTTAGGAAAGTTTTCTTTAGAAAGCAGCGGAATTCCTCAAGATATCATAAAAGGAACTTCTGTTCATTCGGTTGAAGATGCAGTAAAAGCAGAATCTCTTGGTGCAGATTATCTGATTGCAGGCCATGTTTTTGAAACAGCCTGCAAGGCAGGCCTTAAAGGTCGTGGCTTAAAGTTTGTTGAAGAAGTTTCTAAAAGCGTTTCTATTCCAGTTTTTGCAATAGGCGGAATTTCAGCGGACAATTACAAATCCGTGCTTTCTTCCGGTGCACAGGGTTTTGCAATAATGAGCAGTGCAATGACAAGCGACAATCTGGAAGATTTGTTTTTTAGGCTCACGCACTAAATATTTTTTAACAACTTTACCAATTTTATTTTTCTAAAGCGCTTCACTCCTTCATGTCCTTCACGCCATTTTCAATATAAATCCGTTTATAATGCGTTTGCCCTGATTATTCAATAATTTATTATTCGCACAAAACAAAAAAAATGTTATACTTCTAACTGATGAAACCAATAGCAGATTACACAGTTTTATATAACGATGATGACATTGTTGTTCTGAACAAGCGCGCAGGACTTTTAATTGCCGCTGACCGCTACGATCCGGAAGCTCCTCGTCTTGATTTATCCGCAGAAAAAGAATTCGGCAGGCTTTTTGCAGTTCACAGACTTGATAAAGATACTTCAGGTGTAATTATTTACGCAAAAAATGAAGAAGCCCACAGAAATCTTTCCATGCAGTTTGAAGGTCGGGAAGTTGAAAAAGTTTATCATTGCCTTGTTCATGGACATCCGCTTTGGGAAACTTTACATGTTGATTTAAAACTTCAGCCGGACGGCGATGCACGACACAGAACCGTTGCAAACCAGCGTTTTGGAAAACCGTCTGTTACTGATTTTAAAATGCTCGGCTCCTGCGGACCTTATTCATGGATTGAAGCCCGCCCAAAAACCGGCAGAACTCATCAGATTCGTGTTCATCTGGCACAGAGCGGATTCTGTATTGTCTGCGACCCGCTGTACAGCGGAAATCAGAAGCCTGTTCGATTAAGTGATTTTAAGCGCAACTGGCACGGCAATACTGAAGAAGAAAATCCATTGCTAAAACGGCTTGCACTTCATGCATATTCCCTTACATTAAATCATCCGCGAACAAATGAAAAAATAACTTTCACAGCTCCATATCCAAAAGATATGGAAGCAACCAGAAAGCAGCTTGAAAAACTGTTCGGAGTAAATCCGCTTAGCTAGGATGAATACGCAGTTATACCGGAAAGTTTTTTGAAAAACGGAAAAATATCTGGAGGTAAATATGAAAAAAATAATTACAATCAGTCGAGAATACGGAAGCGGCGGCAGATTCATTGCAAAAAATGTTGCAGAAAAACTGAATTATGCCTTTTACGATAAAGAACTTATCGATATGGCCGCACAGGAAAGTGGACTTTCTCCAGAATTTATAGCCAAAACGGAACAAAATCTTTCAAGCGGATGGCTTTACAGCATGATGATTGGCTCAAGCTATTCAGTTTATTCAACTGGAACTAATACAGGAAATGCACGCCCTATAGTTCCGTTAGTTGACCAGATTTTTAATGCACAAAGAAAAGTCATAATAAAACTAGCCGAAGAAAAGAACTGCGTAATTGTCGGCCGCTGTGCAGATTACATCCTTTCTTCCTGCGGAAAATTCGATAAAAGTGAACTTTTAAATATTTTTATCTACGGTGATTTGGACGATAAAATTGAACATGCAGTAAAATATTATGGCCTAGATAAATCAAATGCAGGAAAAATGATTATTCAGATTGATAAACGCCGCGCAAATCATTACAACACATTTACGGAAAATACCTGGGGCGACCGCAAAAATTACGACCTTTTGCTGAACAGCTCCTGTCTCGGCTTCGACAGAACCGTTGATATTATCTGCAGTTCCGCACAATAAATCGCAATAAATTCTACAATAAAAAAAACAGATTCTCTGTTTGCTAAATTTTACTCATTACACTACAATTACGCGGTATGGACATTGAAACAGCTGCAGCTATCATCGTTAATGACTGGCTGTGTGTTAAGCGCAGCGAAGTTTTTTATTTTATTACTGATGAATATCACCGGATTGAAGCCGATGCATGCATACAGCAAGCCGAACAACGTGGAGCCATAACAAAACTGTCTGTATTACCAATACAGCAGATTCAGGACGGCCGCCTGCTTGAATCCATGCGCAATATAATGTCCTATGCAGATGTCGTAGTCGGTGCTACCACATATTCTTTTATTACTACCGATGCAGTTGATTTTGCACTCAAACACGGAGCACGTTTTCTGTCGCTTCCTCTGTCTACTAATAATGGTAAATCACTTTTTGAAAGCAATTTTATCGGTATGAATACAAGAACGGCAGAACGAAACGCTCGCCGTCTACTGCCTTATCTTAAAAAAGCCTCTGAATTGCGTGTTACAACTCCAGCCGGAACAAATGCATTTTTTTCAATGAAAGGGCGGAGACCTGGCTTTTTCAGCGGCAGAGCCAGCCGACGTGGAAGTTTTAGTTCCGCAAGTTTTGAAGTTTACGTACCTGTGGTAGAAGATTCTGCACAAGGGTCAGTTGTTATAGACGGTTCTCTGGGATACCTTGGCACACCATCTAATCATGTAAAGGTAAATTTTACTGATGGTTATCTTCAGGCAGACCGAACACAAAACAGTGATGCCGAACGGCTACTATCTTATATGGAAGCATTTAATGATCCACGTATGTTTTATGCAGTTGAATTCGGCATAGGCTTAAATGAATATGCCCATTGTTCAGGACAATCTTATATAGAAGATGAAAGCACAGCAGGAACTTTTCACATTGGACTTGGCAGAAACCTTGCCCTCGGCGGAATTCGAGATGCCGCCGGCCATTTTGATATAGTCATGCATAAACCTGATATTTTTGCAGATTCCGTACAAATTCTTTCAAAAGGACGCATCTGCGTCTGAAATGCTAAATTTACTTTATTTTATTGCACTAAAATTAAAATTATCTTAATACCCAGCACAAGACTTGGCTTTTACACAATATTTTCAACTTTATGTTTCTATCTTTAGTTGCAAAAAATCATATGTCAGAATACATTTAAACAATATTACAAATAAAGGAGTGTATCATGGAACTGTTGAAACTCATTGGAGTTTTAATCGTAGTAGTTGGCTTTATTTTGAAGCTGGATACAATTGCTACGGTTGTTATTGCCGGTTTGGTTACAGGGCTTGTAGCTGGACTTTCCCCGCTTGAAATTCTTACAACGCTGGGAAATTCATTTCTGGTAAATAGGACTGCCACATTGTTCGTACTCACATTGCCGGTAATTGGTATCTGCGAACGATTCGGACTTAAAGACAAGGCAGTAGACTTTATCAAGAAGATAAAGAATGCCACTGTAGGAAAAGTTGTATCTGTTTACCTAGTTATCCGTGCCGCGGCCGCTGCATTCTCTTTGCGTGTTGGTGGACACCCGCAGTTTGTTCGTCCTCTTGTAAACCCAATGGCTCAGGGGGCTGCTGTTGCTGAATATGGCGAAATGGATGAAAAAACTGAGGATGAAATTAAAGGTCTTGCCGCAGGAGCCGAAAACTACGGTAACTTCTTTGCTCAGAACTGCTTTATGGGTGCTTCCGGTACATTACTGATTGCATCAACTTTAAAAGATCAGGGCTACAATGTAGATGCCCTCAATATTGCACTGCAGTCTTGGCCAATCGCAGTAGCTGCTGTTATCGTAGGAATTGTAGCTAACCTGCTCTTTGATTTTAAACTTAAGAAAAAATTTTCAGGTAAAAAATAAGGAGATACAGTTATGGACGTAATGCTTCATCTAAACGAGATTGCAAAATGGGGACTTTCAAAAACTGTCGCTGAAATTTTTTATATTGCTATCGGTATCATATTTATATTAGTTGGACTTAAGGCATTAAAAGATAAAAACCTGAAGGTTAGAATTTATAGTGCCACATTCTGGTTTATTCTTGCCTTTACTTTTATTGCCGGACCGTATGTACCAAAATTCATTACAGGAATCTGTGTTATTGTTATTGCAGCACTTTCTGCACTTAATAAAGTTCAACAGAGCCACAGTGATGTTCCTTCTGCTGAACAGACACGTGTTAATGCAGATAAATTTGGATACAAAGTTTTCCTGCCAGCACTTACACTTGCTGTAGCAGCAGTACTTATCGCTACATTTTGGAAAAAACTTGGGGCAAACAATGCCATCGGTATGTCAGCACTTGTTGCACTGTTCGCAGCATACGTAATTTTCAAATGTAAGCCTGGTTATGCAGTTACTGACGGTACACGCCTTATGGATAATGTTGGTCCGGTAGGAATTCTGCCACAGTTACTGGCTGCTTTAGGAGCACTTTTTACAGCTGCTGGTGTTGGAACTGTTATTGCAAACGGCGTTAAAGCAATTATCCCGGACGGAAATCATTTTATTGCTACAGCCGTATATTGTATTTCAATGGCATTATTCACAATAATCATGGGTAATGGTTTTGCCGCCTTCTCAGTAATTACAGTTGGAATTGGTATTCCATTCCTTATTGCACAGGGAGCAAATCCTGTTGTAGTTGGAGCGCTTGGATTAACAGCCGGCTATTGCGGTACACTTATGACACCAATGGCAGCTAACTTCAATATTATGCCTGCTGCATTACTTGAAACACGTAATAAATATTCAATTATAAAGGCACAACTTCCTGTTGCTCTGACTATGCTTGCGCTTCATATCGTACTCATGTACACATTGGCTTTTTAGAGGGAGTATAAAATGAAGCTTTTGCTTACTGCGTTTGACCCGTTCGGCGGAGATTCTGTAAACCCTGCATTGGAAGCCGTAAAGCTGGTAAAGGATACTTTAGGAAGCATTCAGGTTGTAAAACTTGAAGTACCGACAGTGTTTAAAAAGTCTATAGCCACAGTACAGGCTGCAATTGAGCAAGAAAAACCTGATGCAGTATTATGCATCGGCCAGGCTGGCGGAAGGTTTGACATTACGCCTGAGCGCGTAGCTATAAACATTGATGATGCACGCATAAAAGATAATGAAGGGAATCAACCTGTTGACGAACCGATTTTTGCTGACGGGGCTCCTGCATATTTTGCAACCTTGCCGATAAAGGCAATGGTTCAGGCTATCAAAGATGCAGGACTTCCTTCCAGTGTTTCAAATACAGCTGGAACCTTTGTATGCAACCATCTTATGTACGGCGTATTGTACACGCTCGCTAAAAAATACCCAGGCATCAGAGGCGGTTTTATGCATGTTCCGTTCATTACACCGCAGGTAGTCGGAAGACCATCAACTCCTAGTCTTTCACTTCCTGATGTTGTTCGCGGAATTGAAGCTGCGGTTGAAGCTATCGGTCTTCACCTGAATGATGTAAAAATCCCAGGCGGAACCATTTGCTGATAGAAATTTAAAAGCTAATTTATAATTGCGTGGCGGCGGAGAAAATCAAATAAAATACTATGCAGTATAGTAAGATTAAAGTATCTTACGCTTTCCGCTGCCACAACTTTTCTCATTAAAACTTTTCCTTAAAAAATCCAAGTTTTACCCTGACGCTCTGAATACGGCGGTTTGTCTGGTCTTCCACGATAAAAAGTGTTTCACCGTCTTTTGTTATTTCACCGGTTGAAGGCAGATAGTCAAAATGCTCTAAAATCCAGCCGCCAAGGGTTAAAAATTCTTCTGAAACAAGGTTAAGCTTTAAAAGTTGATTAAAGTCCGAAAGTTTCATATCCCCGGGAACTAAAAATTCATTTGCAGAAATAACTTTAATGCGCTTTTCCGGCGGAATTTCAGCCCTGGAAGACTCGTCAGAAATTCTTCCAAAAACAGTTCTAAGAATATCATCAATTGTAATAAGTCCTGAAACGGCTCCCTGTTCGTTAAGGCAGATTGCAATGTCGTTATTTGTCTTTTTAAACTGCATCAAAAGTTCAATCGCCGTAATTGATTCAGGCACAAAAAGTGCAGGGCTTTGATTTTCCACAATAAAATTTTCCTGATTTGCTTCTTTTGGCGGTGCAAAAAGGAGACTCTTATAATGAAGAATCCCTGTAATGTTTTCGATAGAATCTTTATAAACCGGAAGCCGAGAAAATCCTGTTGTTGTAAAGGCCTGAATCAGCTCCTTTCGGCTAAGATTGTCGGGAATTGCCTTTATAAGCGAGCGATGGCGCATAATATCGTGAACATGCAAATCGTTAAATTCAAACAGCTTATAAAACATAGACTGCTCGGATTTTTCAAGCGTACCTTCGCGAGCTCCAACGTCAATCAAGGTTTTTAGCTCTTCTTCAGTTATAAGCGGCTCTTTGTGTTTCCAGGCTTTTTCTGCAATATTTGCTGCCGTTTTTGAAAGCATTGAAAAAAAGAACACCAGCGGAAAAAGAAGCTTTTCAAGAACAAGAAGTATAAATGCATTGTTTTTTGCAATTTTTACAGGATGGTAAGCCGCAATCGTTTTAGGAACGATTTCGCCGCCAATCGTTATTATGAAAGTAACAAGCAATGTTGAAACTGTGATACCAAACTGTTCGCCGATTATAGAAATGGCCACAGCAGCTCCTATAGAAGAAGCCAGAATGCTGAAAAAATTTATTCCGATTAGAATTACAGTCAAAAGCTGATCCATATTTGATGAAAGCTTTGAAATCAACTTTGCACCGGATTCACGGTTTTTAAGCATTTTCCGCAGCGTGAATTTTGAAATTGATAAAAAAGCTGTTTCCGAGGAAGAGAAAAAGGCGATGCATCCGATAAGAACTATAAAAACTGCCAGAGGTAAGATTAAATTAAAAATCATTCTTCACCTCCGTGTTTTTCAGCCGGAAATTCAGAAGCCGTTCCTTCTTCATCACCTGAAAGATTTTGAATTTCTATTGTTTCTATGCGGCGCAGATTAATTTTTTTAACCATAAACTGAAAACCCGAAAATTCAACCTTTTCGCCGGCTTCCGGAATATGATCAAGTTTTTCTGTAATCCAGCCGCCAATTGTTTCGTTGATTTCTGAATTAAGCTGTATGTGCAGGTGTTCCTGAAGTTCCAGAAGACGGGTTTCGCCTGAAACCGTAAAACTTTTTGAATCTGTCCCGTCAAGATTATTCAAAGAAATCAGGTTCTGAGCTTTTTTTGTATTGTTTTTAATAAAGCCGAAAATCTCAGAAAAAATATCTTCTTTAGTTAAAATTCCGTCTGTGCCGGAATATTCGTCAATTACAATCGCTATTGTCTGATGATTTTGCGAAAGCTGAGTCTGCACATAGGAAATGCTTTTTGTACCCGGGATAAAAAGCGGAGGGCGCATTATGTTTTGCACCGAAAAATCCTTTTTTAATCCTTCGTAAAAAAGTAAATCCTTTACATAAAGAATGCCGACAATATCATCAATATCTTTTCTGTAAACCGGAAAACGCGAAAGGTGCGAACGCTCAGAAAGTTCAATAATATCACGGTATTTTGCGCTGACCGGCACAGAAATTATTTTTGTACGCGGAATCATAATGCTTTGGGCTTCCAGGTCTGTAAAACGGAAAACCTTATGCATCATGTTTTTTTCGCTTTTATCAATAATTCCGCTTTCACTTCCAATATCGATTATCGTTTTTATTTCTTCTTCAGAAAAAGATTTGTTTTCTTTTTCAGTTGAAATTCCAAAGATTTTTAAAATCAGGCGGGAAATAAAAGTAAAAACCGGAATGATTGGCGAAAGAATTTTTACCGTAACAAGAACAAAAAACGAAAGGCCGTAAGCAAAAAAATCCGGGTACCGCGTAGAAACGGCTTTAGGAGTAATTTCGCCAAAGATTAAAAGAAAGAGGGTTGTTACGGCAGTTGCAATTCCAACGCCGGAAGCTCCGAACATTTTCAGTGCAGTTGCCGTTAAAATAGAAGATAAAAGAATATTAACAAGTTCATTTGCCACAAGCAGAGTATTTAAAAGCTTTTCTTTTTCTTTTAAGAGCTTGCCTGCGCGCAACGCCCGTTTTTCCCTGCGGTTAATTTTGGAGCGGAGGCGCAGTTTATTTATAGAAAGAAATGAACTTTCTGCTATTGAAAACAGCATTGAAAGCGTTACAAGGCAGGCTGCGCACAATAGCAGAGTAACTAAATTAGATTCAGCCGGCGGCGGCTTTGAAGAATCCATATTCTATTCCTAATCTCCTTAATTTATCAGTGGTACCTGATTATTTTCCAGAAGTTCCTGAGTCGCTTGCGCCAGAATTATTTGTGGAAGGCTGAGCCGCACCGGCTTCATTTGCGGCTGCTTCTTCTTTTGCACTTTGAAGCATGGAAATATACATCTGAATCTGCGGTGCAAGCTGACTTTGCGGATTGCAGTCATAAGCTTTTTGTGTCAAATCCAGCATGCGGTCAATATCAGAAGAATTAGCCTGCATAAGAATATGAACACAAATAAAATATGCCTGCTGTTTTTCATCCGCAGAAGTAAATTCAGAAGAGGTGATTTTTTCAAAGGCTTTTAAAGTACCTTCTACATCACCTTTTAACATTGAATTCTGACCGTCAATATTTGCAGCTGCAATCAGATACTTACTGAGCTTTCCGGTTTTATTTCCGCTGTCAAGTTCAATAAAACGTTTAATCTGATTACCAAGAAGAAGTTTATACTTTCCTGGAGTTGATTCATAAAGATTATCTATTGCTTCAAGCTGCTGTTCAGGGCTGCCTTTTAAAGTATTTTCATAAAGATTTTTATTGCTGTCGATGTTCTCTTTTTCTGATTCGATTAAAGAAATAAAATCTTTCGGCTTTATAATTGAACTGTCGCATGGCAATTCATAAATTACATATCCTTCTTTTGAAAGAAGAAGAACCGAAGGAATTGTTTCTATCGAATAAACTGTAGCAAATTTCATGTCGCGCTCATACTTTTCGCGCAGCTTATCCACAGCCTTCTGCT
>JAEEWW010000143.1 GCA_016287815.1 Treponema sp.
GAAGGATCATAATAAGATTGCCTGGCTTATTCTTCCATTCGTCGATAAATGCTTCAAGTTCTTTTGAGAACCCTGCATTCGTAACACTAGCCATGTAGACCCCCAAGTCTATCTATAAATTTTGTACCAATTAGTATACCCACTATTGTCAAAAAAAACAACCGATAATTTTTGTATTATATGAGAAATAATACGCACAAACAGTAAGCCTTGCGACATAGCAAATTCACTGTTATAATGCCGTTAAAGAGGAAACTGAACATGACGTTTGCCGGCGCTATTTTTAAAACAGCTATTTATCTGCTGAAGCATCAAAATATAAAAAGGCAATGCATACGCCTTGAAAAACAAGGTAAAATAGCCGAGCGCGATGAAATAGTGCAGAAATACGTACCCGGCTGGGCATCGTACATGATTGACCTTATCGGAAGCAAAAAAGCCGTCATCAACGTGAAGGGTACAGAGAACATCCCAAAAGACGGTTCTGTCGTGTTTGTCGCCAATCATCAGAGTTATCTCGATATTCCGCTTATAATTACCGGCTCGCAACGCGTCATGGGCTTTATCGCGAAATACGAAATTCTTCGTGTACCGCTGCTTTCTGACTGGATGAAAATTATACAGTGCGTCTTTCTTAAAAGAAAAAGCCCGCACCAGTCCGTGCTTGCAATGAATAAAGCCGTAAAAACAATAAAAGATGGGTATTCGCTCGTTATCTTCCCAGAAGGGCACAGAAGCCGCTGCGACGAGATAAAAGAGTTTCATCACGGAAGCTTTAAATTCGCGTTCCGGTCAGAAGTTCCTATAGTTCCCGTCACAATAGACGGCTCGTTCCACTTGTACGAAGAACATAAAAAACCAATGCCTGGAACAGTGAATCTGACATTCCATCCGCCAATCCAGACAGCCGGGCTCACGCGGGAACAGCAAAACGAAATTCCAGACAAAGTTTTCAATATTATAAAGGCAGATTTGCCGCAAGCCGCCGCATCAAACTAACGGCGAACGAGCGGCAATTTAAGCTTTTACATCTGTTTTATCATGCTCATCACGATATATGCGTTTTCCAGAGCAGCTTCCTTCTCTAAATAAACTTCCGTCGTGTTTTCTGCCAAATCAGAAATGCTTCTAAGAATAACGTACGGAACTTTGTTCAAATAGCATGCCTGAGCGATTGCCGCACCTTCCATCTCAACGCAAACAGGGTTACATATCCCTTTTATAGAGCTTTTCTTTATGCTGCTGTTCACAAAAATATCGCCGGTAGCAACTCTTCCCTTCACGATTTTTTTATGAAGCTTTCCGTTCTTTACGCCATCCTCATAAGTCCGAACAGCAAGCTCAATAAGTTTTTCATCAGCCGGGAAAGAAATAGTGTCCAATCCCGGAACTTCATTGCGCTTGTACCCGAATTCGGTAGCGTCAAAGTCGTGATACATCGCATCCGTAGAAACGACGGTATCCATTACAGAAAGTTCCTGCGCTATACCGCCGGCAATACCGGTGTTTATTACGCAAGTTACATTGTATTTCAAGATAAGCGTCTGGGCGCAGATTCCGGCGTTTACCTTGCCAACACCACTCTGAACAATAACAACAGGTGTCTTGTCAATAAGTCCTTCTACGAAATGGAGATGTCCAACATCTTCCGTTTTCTTTTCCGCCATGTTGTTGATGATTTCCTCAACCTCAACATCCATTGCACCGATTATTCCTACTTTCATGTTTAATATTTTAACACGAGTATATAAAATTGTCTAATTATCATTCGTTGTAAAACTCTACTAAATGATTCACACGAACGAGATAAAAAGTATTCAAAAGAGAATAAAAAGAAAAAAATGCGAAATATTACAACAAATGCGAAAAAATGCATTGACATTTTTTTTTCACGTTGATATATTAACAGCATAGCAGCAACGCACAGAAAAGACCGCTTTTCTCCTCCTTTGGCGGTCTTTTTTCTTTTTAAAGCGAAAGGATATTTTCCATATATTTTTTAGGATTTGTATAAAACGAACCGCCGTGCGAAGCTTCATCAAAAAGAACAATGCGGTTTTGCCTTTCAACTGAGCCCGAACTGGCAAACAGTTTTTCAGCCATTTCAAAGCGGCAGACAGTATCATTTTTTCCGTGGAGAAAAAGAATAGGAATGACTCTTATTTTGATTTTTTTACTTTTAGCAAATAAACGTTCACGCCTTTTTAAGGATTTTATGGGCGATATATTACCAAAAAAGTTTTTCCCAGATAAAAAGCTAATAAACGACATACAGTAAAGCATTCTCATGAAGAAAAAACGCTGGAAACGGTTTTTTTTTGTAAAGTGAGTGTAATAATCCTTAAAGACATCATGCAGCGATGTGAATGCGCTGTCTGCTATTACCTTAGACACACATTTGTCCAATTTAGCCTTATAGAACGCACGTAAAGACAGAGACTGAATAACTGCGGAAGCCCCGAAAGAAAAGCCGTGCAAAATAATTTGGGATGCATTGAATCGCCCCGTAAGATATTTTAACCATCGGACAAGATCTTTTGCATCAACACAGGAAAGTCCGCAGTTTTTTCCACCGCTTTTGCCAATCCCGCGCGGATAAACGATAAGTACATCAAATCCACGTTTTATGTATTCGGCAGCAGGCGCATACACTGTTTTTACGCTGTCGCCGTATCCCGGAACAATCACAGCAAGCTTTCCATCTGCGGACTTCGCATACAAATCACCCTTGAGCGTCACACCGCCACTACCGATGATGCTTAATTCAACCGCACTGTTCGGCAGCCTCTCATCCGCCATACCTTCATAAAATCCCGCTATCTTCGACGAATACGAAAAAAACGAGCTTCCCCTCGTGAAATAGCTTCTATATAAAAAATACGCCGAAGAGAAAAAAACTGTTAAAACCCCAGCGACAGCAAGAATCACCAAAAACATAAAATTAGTCTACCACACAAAAAAATCTATTGCCAATTACATTAGGACATGATTTACTAGAATAAAATAACTAAAGCGAGGTATTTCATGTCTGAATCGATTAAAGTCAATGCAGGCAATTCACCGTCAACAATCCGCAGAGACATCTACGGACATTTTGCGGAACATCTTGGCCGTTGTATTTACGGCGGATTTTGGGTCGGAAAAGATTCCCCAATTGCAAATATCGAAGGATACAGAAAAGATGTCGTAGAGGCATTCAAAAAAATCAAGATTCCTAATCTTCGTTGGCCAGGCGGATGCTTCGCCGATGAGTATCACTGGAAAGACGGAATCGGTCCACAGGCACAGCGCAAACGGATGATTAACACGCACTGGGGCGGAGTTGTAGAAGACAACAGCTTTGGTACGCACGAATTTTTGAGGCTTTGCGAAATTCTTGAATGC
>JAEEWW010000144.1 GCA_016287815.1 Treponema sp.
CGGCGTCTCTTTCCAAGACATTTTTAACAGAAATTCTCCGCAATCAGCTTGGGTATGAAGGCCTGATTATTACTGACGATATGATGATGAACGGCGACACATTATACGCCGGCTCCCTTTCAAACGCATATAAAATGGCAATAGAAGCAGGCAACGACATAATAATTTCTTCTACTACTGCAAGACTAAATGAGGCATTGTGGACAACTAATCTTAACAAGATGAAGACTGACGAAGAATTTAAATCTATCGTAAAAAAAGCTGCACGCCGCGTCATAAAATGCAAATTGGATTATTTTAAGAACCCAGGTGCCGCTCCGCTTTACCCTAACCCGCAGACGCTTTCCCAGTTTATTCCGGACAAGGATGGGCAGAAATTCTTTCTTGAACAGGCATGCCGTTCCATTACGGTTTATAAAGAAGAAGGACTTCCGCTTAAAACCGGCGAACAGGACACAAGCGGTGCTAAAATCCTCCTGGCAGGCTCTTTACCGGAATTCTTCCGCGAAGGAAAAAAACGTTATCCGCAGGCTGCTGAATTTAAATTCACTTATGAAATCGGTCCTAACGAAACTTTATGGGTTTGCGATAATATTCTGCAAACTGCAAAAAATTTTGATACGATAATTCTTTTAGTCTACAACGACAGAACAGCCCAAATTGCCGAAAAAGTTCGGCAGTCCGGAAAGAAAACTATTATTTTTTCTATTATGTCACCGGTAAAGGCAATGGATTTTTCATGGGCTGATGCAATTCTATTTGGCTACAGCTATTCTGATTTTTCAATTCAGGCACTTTTTGGAGCATTAGCCGGAGATTTTAAACCGGCCGGAGTTTTACCGTTTGAGCGGTAATTTCGTTTGCACATTACGCATTAACAGGCGGAATTTCTTTTTTCTGTTTGTATTTCCAGTCGTAAGCGTGCGTACTCGGCAGGCGGCCTTCTATTCTTGCATTTTCTGCTTCAAGCTGAAAACGAATCATGCGCTTAAAAATATCCATTAACGGCTCTGGTTCAGCATCCTTTTTTGCAAGGCCAACTGGCTGTAATTCTTTTATAAGATAGTAACACGATTCAATTGTAGAAATGTATTCCGGGCGCGGTTCTCTTTTAAACGTAAAAATCGAACGGTACTCCCCGGAAAAAGAAAGGCGCGGCAAAGTTAAAAGATTCGGACTGTGCTCAATGATTTTTCTTGAACAAAACCATGTTGCATCTACAACAAGCACAAGAAGGGTTTTATTCCCGACAGTTTCTGCAAAACCTTCCTTTTTTGCTGTCCACGCTTCTTCACCAGGATACAGCATTACAGGAAAATATTTCGGATCAGCCAAAAGCTGTAAAAGCCGTTCGTTTTTTGTAAAATCAAGCCCGATTAATATTTCTGAATCCGGCAAGGTTAAATGAGAAAGCCGCCCCGTACCGGTGCGCTGATGCTTGGCTTCTTTCGGGTGCATCAAAAAAACAAATTTTATGCCGGAATCGACAGGCTTTATATATTTACAAAAACAGCTTTCGATATGACGGAAGCATCTTAAACAGCGTTCACTCATGCCGCCTAATATAGCATGTTTACCCGAGCAGGGCAAACCACACCGGGCAAACATGCCGGTAATTTTAAACCGCCGGTCAAATAAAAAATCAGTATTAAAAACGCGCACCAACGCCTTCAGGAACTTTTTCCGTAAGCTTAAACAAACCTTTCATATCGATTGAACCGTCTGATTTTCTTCCCGGTATAAGATTTTTTACGTCAACAGAAACAAATGCATCGGCTGTTTTTAATACAGAACCCGCTTTATTCACAGCATTTGAACCGTTGCAAAAATAATTATCATCTGAGGCAAGTTCCGGCATTTCAGAAATATTGTCACTTGTTGTGCCTTCAAGCGACAAAACTCCGCTTGCCTTAAACTGGCGTTTTTCGCCTTTACCCTTGCCGTACAACGTAATGTTATAGCTGCCGTTCATAGCGGAAGTTACATTCTGCAAAATCAGCGCAGGATTTGAATTGCTTGTAATTCCGCTCATTCCGTTTTTAAACGCAATGCTGTTGCGCAAAACGTGCGGAACAGCAATTCCGTCGCCGCCAAGCTTAAAGCCGTTTCCGTCTCCGTTACCAGTTCCATCAACACGATGACCGTTTTCATAAGCTACACAATCTTCTATTACAACCGAACCGATTGGACCTGTTTCAATTTTTGCAAACAAATCCCAGCCGTCATCAATATTGCAGTATGCAATGCAGCCGCGGAAAACATTACCTTCACCGCATGTAAGTTTTGCAGCAAAACCGTCGGCATTATTGCTTGCGGGGTCGCAGTTTCCGTAAGAAGTACAATTTAAAATCAAATTATCATGCGGCCATTTTTCAAAAGTTTCTGTGGACTGACCGCTTATCTGGATTCCTGTATCGCCGTTAAAACAGGCTTCAACCAGATTTAAAACATTATAATTGCCTGCAATTTGAATGCCTTTTATATTATCTGCAGTATTGCAGACTTTGATTTTTTCGATTTTCCACCAGTCGCCCCAAACCTGCATTCCGCCTTTACTTGAAGAAAAATCAAGGACTGCCTGACCGTCACCTTCAACGGTAAGGATTTTCCGTTTTTTTGCAGAAATTCCGCTGTTTCCGCGCTCAATAATCAAGCCTTTAGGATTGTCTATAAAATAATTACCTGCTTCAAGCACAACCGTTTGCCCCGGCTTCACATAATTTATGGCCGTAAGAATATCCACAGGCTTTTCCTTTGTTCCATCGCCAAAAACACTTCCATCTGGTGAAGCATGGATTTTTTTCCCTTTGAATGACCTGATAATTACAGTAGCATAATAAACAACGCTCTTATAATTTTCTTCATAAATACCAAGCTGGCTGTTATATTGTGCAATAACCTGCTTTTTTCCCGGTCTGAAATTTTCGTCAGGTTTAAAAGTGATTATCAAATCGTTTATAGGAGACGGCATATTGATTTCCTTTGTAAAATCAACATTTGCCTTTACTTTTTCGCCGTCAAGAAGCTTTTTGCCGGCAGAATTTGTAACCGTAAGGATTCCATCTGAATTAGAACGGTAAACAAACGGATAAGCTTTTTTATAGAATACAGAAGGACTATCGACAACAGTTTGCAAAGGAACGAGTTCCGGCGGCTCTTCCTGTGCAGGAGCATCTGTTTTCGGATCAGTAACTTTAAACTGAACATTACTGAAAGTTGCATTCATTCCACGGGCTACTGCAAGACCAACATAAACATGATCCTTATCCA
>JAEEWW010000050.1 GCA_016287815.1 Treponema sp.
GCGTCTGCGGCATATTCTGAGGTGGCGGCGGTCGAAGCGGTAGCCGAACTGTCTGTTGCAGAAGCCTTTAACGCTTCGTATGCCAGCCATATTTCACCCGGCCAGAATCCGCAGGTCCACTGATTGTTTTCACACGCAGGATAAATCCCGTTTACGCTTGAATGGTTCTGGCATTTTTCCGTAAAAGACGGAAGGTTTTTTACAACCGTATTGCAGGCATCGCTTAATGCCTTATTAACTTCTGTGTCTGTAATTTCTCGAATCATGATAAATCCTTGTCATTGCGAGGAACATAGAGATGTGGCATTTTATATTCCCGCAATGAATGTTTTAGCTCTTCAAACCTGTTGCTGCAATTCCCTGAACAAAGAACTTCTGCAATGAAAGGAACACAATCAGAACCGGAATCAAGGTAACAACAGAGGCTGCCATAATCAGACCGTATTCAGAAGAATACTGAGAAATAAACATACGAAGACCAATCTGAATAGTCTTCAAATTTGTTTTTGTAAGATAAATCATCGGTCCTAAAAAGTCATTCCATGTTCTGACGAATGTGTAAATAACAAGCGTAGAAAGAGCCGGCTTTGAAAGCGGCAGCATGATTTTCCACCAGATTTCGTATTCGTTCATGCCGTCAATGCGCGCTGCTTCGCAAAGTTCATCAGGAATTCCCTGATAAAACTGTCTCATAAGAAATACACCGAACGCCGTAAATGCCTGAATTGTAATTAATGCCATGTGTGTGTTATTTAAGTGAAAATTCCTCATCATAATGAACTGAGGAACCATGTAAACCTGCCACGGCATAGCAATTGTTGCAATATAGCCTAAAAACAGTGCGTCGCGTCCCTTAAAATGAAGCTTAGAAAAAGCATAGGCTGCAAAACTTGAAGTAAAAAGCTGCAAGGTTGTTACAATAAGTGTAAGTTTTGCTGTATTCAAAACAAAAAGTCCCATAGGAATTTTTGTCCAGATATCCTTATAGTTAAGCCACCGCGGATTTTTTGGAATCCACTGAATCGGGAATGTAAAAACGTCCTTGTCCAGTTTTAAGGAAGAAGAAAGCATCCAGAAAAACGGCAGGAGCATTACTGCAGCCATACAGGCAAGCAGAATAAATCTTACTACAACGAGCGGTTTTATTTCATTCATATTGATTGATTTTGTCTTTGTTAATTCCATTTTATTCTCCTATAAAAACTCGTTCAAAAATCATTGGCCTAGTTCAGTGTTACTTTCTTTTCAATTCTGAACTGGAAGACAGTAACTGCAAGAACGAGCAGGAACAAAACCATAGCAATGGCACTTGCATATCCTAAATCCCATGAAATAAATGCTGTGTTGTAAATGTGGTAAACCAGAACCAGTGTAGAAGTTCCAGGTCCGCCCTGTGTAATCATGAAAATCTGGTCATAAACTTTGAAACAGTCGATTGTTAGCATCATTACGACAAAGAATGTTGTAGAACTTAACTGCGGAATCGTTACATATTTGAACTGCTGCCAT
Organism: Treponema sp.; assembly: GCA_016287815.1. Lineage (GTDB taxonomy): Bacteria > Spirochaetota > Spirochaetia > Treponematales > Treponemataceae > Treponema_D. The sequence goes on from JAEEWW010000050.1 coordinate 1,510, forward strand.
CTGTTGGCACCGTCAAGTTCAGCAGCTTCGTATAAAGAAGGGCTAATTCCCTGAAGACCTGCAAGATAAATTATCATGTAGTAGCCCATGTTTTTCCATGTACTGAAAAGAATTACAGTAAACATAGCCCAGTGTCTGTCTGCTGCCCAGCCTGGAAGATGGTCATCTGAAACGCCAAGTAAAGACAAAAGCATGTTTACAGGACCTTTTGCCGGGTTAAAAAGCATGTTCCATACAACCGCTACAGCAACAAGCGAAGCAACATACGGAAAGAAAGTTACTGTTCTGAAAAAGTTGCGTCCAAAAATCTTTCTGTTAAGAATAATTGCAAGCATCAGTGCAAAAATCATTGTAAGCGGAACTGTACCGATACAGTAGATAATTGTGTTTTTTAATGCTTCAAGAAAAACTGGATCTGAAAATAATTTGATTATATTTTTAAGGCCTACAAAAGTAAGCGGGCCTGAACCGTTCCATTTTAAGAAGGTGAGGGCAAAGGCAAAAAGAATTGGTCCGAGTGTGAATACGGCAAAACCAATAAAGTTTGGGGCAATAAAACTGTAAGCTACAAGATTATTTTTGATTCTTCTGTTTTTTGCCGATTTTGTTTCTGTAATTGCTTGTGACATTAGCCTTTCTCCAATAAAAGTAAATCAAAAAAATAAAACAACGATTTTTAAATGGCGGAAATCCAAAAATCTTTCAGACTTTCCATATTATTAAATATATCTAATTAATTCAAAGCGAACCCGCCGGAAACTTCTTTGCAAAGTTCAGCGAGGCAGGCTTCGCTTAAAGCCGGCTGAAAGTTCAGCCAGCTTCAATTCAGTTCAGGAAATTACTTTCCTGGGAAAATTTATTTTCCCAAAACGGCTTTTACACCTTTGTTCATAGCTGCAATACCATCAGCAACAGAAACGTTTCCTGTCATGATGTTGTCATGCTGCTGGTTAAGAACAACTTCAATTTCACCAGCTTTTTCGTGCAATGGCATTTCAAGATATGTTTTTGCTGTAACCAAAGCTTCTGCACTGTTCTTGTCCTGTGGGAATCCTGGTGTAGAAGAAATGATTTTTACAACGCTGTCAGTTTTGATTGCAGGGAATGTACCTGTTTTAGCAATAACTTCAGCACCTTCTTCGCTTGTTACGAATTTAACAAAGTCAAGAGCAGCAGCCTGCTGTTTAGAAGCCTTGCTTACGCCCAGGCTTGTGATTGTACCAAGTGTTGTACCAGCTTTTGTTCCGTTCGGGTGCGGGTATTTAACGATTGCCCAGTTTTTGCAGTCAGCTTCGCCAGCTTTAACTTTCTGGATCAATGTACCGATGAACCATGAACCCATGTTCATCATTGCTACAGAGTTGTTGTAGAATACGCCAGAGTAGTGTGTTGAAGTTGTTTTAAGTGATGCATAGTTCTGGCAGATACCGTCTTTCTGTTCTTTAAGGATTCTGTCATAGTATGGAGCGAGGAAGTCGTAGTTTCCGTCAACGATTGTGTTTTTACCGTCAAGAATACCGAAAAGCTGAACTGTACTTCTCCATGTGTGATAGTGACATCCGTAAACTTTCTTTGCACCTGAGCCGCTTGTCATTTTGCGTGCAAGTGCATCATATTCATCAAGTGTCATATCGTTTGTAGGATATGGAACACCTGCTTTGTCGAACAGGTCTTTATTATAGAATACAACCCAGAAATCTGAGCGGAATGGAAGTCCGTAAAGACCACCGTTTACAGTAATCTGTTCTGTAGTTCCACCGTATTTCTTTGTATCAATTCCATTCTTTTTGATGTAGTCAGTCAAGTCAACAAGCTGACCTGCTTTCTGCAATGTGTTGTAGCCCGGAATATCTTTAATTGTTACAACGTCAATAGAATCATCTCCACCTGTAAGCTGAATGCTGAGCATTGTCTGATAGTCAGCTGAACCAAGATCAAGAGGTTCAATCTTTACATTCGGATTCTTAGCTTCATAAGCTTCGATGAGCGGCTTGTAATAAGCTGTAGCATCCCAGTCCCACAAAGCCCATTTAAGTGTTACAGGACCGCCTTTTCCAGCATCTTTGCCACCGTTTGCAAAAAGTGCACCAGCACAAAGAGCAGCAGCAACTAATGTACTTACAATTTTTTTCATTTAATCCTCCATTTATTTTAGAAAAAAATTAACCGAAAAATAGTCGAGTTAATCAACTAACCTAGATTTTACGGGCAGTTTTTTTGAATCTGAATGTAAAAAAATAAAATTTTATGGAATTTTTTATGTTTTTTTTAAAAGAAGTGCCGGATGCGCAAAAATATGTAAAATTCAACAGAAAAAATGCAAAATTCAATTATAGTAAGCTTTTTGGGAATTTTAGTACCACTCATCCGGCACAAACAGCTCGTCCTTTATGGCATTTCCTCTAACCGCCTGCCGGGCATGTATTGCGGTTGCCCTGATGTCACTACGCTTGCAAAAAGACAAAAAATGTTATAATGTCAAAATAGGGTAAGATTTATGGTAAATTTTAAACAGATTTCAAAACTCCTATTTGATAAAAGTAAATTCGACAAAAACCTTGGCAACAGTCTGCCTGACATGCTTAGAAAACGCGCAGCAGAATATCCGGAAGGAATTTTACAGGGCGTAAAAAACGAAGTCGGCAAATATGATTTTTATACATATGAGCGGGTTTTCCGCCGTACATTAGACCTTGCAAGTCAGCTTAAAAAACTTGGCATAAAAAAAGGTGATAACGTCGGCCTTATTTCAGATAACCGCCGCGAATGGATGATTACAGACTATGCACTTTTGTGTCTTGGAGCAGTTGATGTTCCCCGCGGCTGCGATTCCATGGGAACAGAAATCCGATTTATACTTGAATTTACAAAATGTCGCTTTGCTTTTTTTGAAAACGGCCGTCAGCTTGAAAAAGTTCTGGAAAATGCAGAAGAAGTTCCTTCATTAAAGCATGCAATTCTTTTTGATTCAGCTGATGCTCCTCTTGTTACAAAAGCCGCAGAAGCCGGAATTACAATCCACAATTATGTAAATCTTGAAGAAATTGCGCGGCGCTCTACTTCAGATTCTGACCGCAAGGAAATTAATTCTATAATAGATACCCTTACGCCAGAGACCCTTGCAACTATTATTTTTACATCCGGCACAACCGGTGTTCCAAAAGGTGTAATGCTTACGCATGATAATTTTTTAACCCAGTGTGAAGTTGTAAAAAGCGTTCTGCCGGATTCCAGAGAAGGGGATTTGTGGCTTACGGTTCTTCCTGTATGGCATGTTTTTGAACGTGCTTTCCAGTATTTTCTTCCGGTTCTTAAAAACGGATGTGTATATTCCAAACCTGTTGCATCTCGCATTCTAAACGATATGAATGCCGTTCATCCGCAATGGATGTGTGCTGTTCCGCGTATCTGGGATACAATTGCCCAAAGGATTTTTAGTGAAGTAAGAAAAAAAGGCGGAATTAACTATGCGTTTTTTAACATTGCAATTTCTGTAGGTAAAACTTACTGGTGGGCAAAAGACCGTATGTTCGGTTTAATCTGCCGCTACAAAAAAACTATCCGTATTTTTGATACATTAATAGCTTTTGTTCCTTATCTTTTAATGGTTATCCCGAATGCAATCTGTAATTTAATTCTGTTCAGGAAAATCCGTGCACAGCTTGGCGGAAAATTTACCGCTGCGATTTCCGGAGGAGGAAGCTTACAGGGCGAAACAGATGCTTTCTATCATGCAATCGGCTTTAAGCTTCTGGAAGGCTACGGTTTAACAGAAACAGCTCCTGTTCTTTCGCTACGAAACTCAAAAAAGCCACGCTCTGGTTGTGTAGGCGAAGTTATGCCATGTGCAGAGATTAAAGTTGTTGCAGAAAAAGATGGAAAAATTGCCGGAACAGAACCGCTTGGTCCTGGAAAAAAGGGCTTGATTTTAGCCCGCGGCCGCCAGGTTATGAAAGGCTATTACCTTCGTCCTGATTTAACTGCTGAAGTAATTGATAAAGACGGCTGGTTTAACACCGGTGACCTTGGAATGCTTACTCAGGATTATGAAATAAAAATTACAGGCCGGGCAAAGGATACTATTGTATTACTTGGCGGAGAAAATGTTGAACCTCAGGTTATTGAAAACGCAATCTGTGCTTCTCCATACATAAAAACGGCAGTTGCTGTCGGTCAGGATAAAAAATATATTGCAGCGCTTATCGTTCCTGTTGAAGAAATGATTACTTCTTTTGCCGCAGAAAATAATGTAGTTTATGAAAACTACGAAACTCTTCTTCATTCTGCAGAAATTATAAACCTCATACGAAGTGAAATTGAATCAAATGTAAATGCGGAAAAAGGTTTCAGAACCTGCGAAAGAGTTTCAACCTTTGCTTTGCTTGACAAGGATTTTACTGTTGGTGTAGAAATCAATTCAAAAATGGAAAAAATGCGCCACAAAATAGTAAAAATTTATGCAAAACAGATAAAGAAACTATACGAACAGTAGGCTTTTTGGTATATACTGTTCCATAAATATAAAAAAGTTATTTTGCAAATTACTCTAGCCATAAAGACTTCAATTCAATTTGCTTATTGACTTTAACAGGAGTAAAAAATGTCGTTTAATGTTAAAAAGGATACTTCGATAAGCATAAATCTTCCGCTTATGCTTCGTTCAAGAAAGGATCTCTGTCCTGAGGTTGTCCTTCAATATGTAAAAAATGAAGATAACAAATACGATTCTTATACATACCGCAGAGTTTATACTCATGTAGTTGAACTGGCATGTGCGCTTAAAAAATTCGGAATAAAACGTGGTGATAAGGTAGGACTTATTTCTGATAACCGCCGTGAATGGCTTGTAACAGATTTTGCCATTCTTTCGCTCGGTGCCTGCGATGTTCCACGTGGCTGCGATTCCATGGGAACAGAAATCCGCTTTATATTGAATTTTGTAGAATGCAGCGTTTGTTTTTTTGAAAATCAGAAACAGCTTAAAAAAGTCCTTGAAAATGTTGAAGAAGTTCCATCGTTAAAGCATGCAATCCTTTTTGATTCTGCTGATGCAGAAACAATCAGGGAAGCAGAAAGCAAAGGAATAAAAGTGTATAAATTCATCGATTTTGAAGATGAAGGTAGAAAGGCTTCTGAACAGGAACGCAGGGCTGTTGAAGTTGAAATGGATAAAACGGAAGGGACAGAACTTGCTTCCATTATATTTACTTCTGGAACTACAGGAACTCCTAAGGGAGTTATGCTTACTCACGATAATTATATTGCCCAGTGTGAAGTTGTAGGAAATGTCCTTACATATCTTAAGCCTGGTGATTTGTGGCTTTCTATTCTTCCTATATGGCATGCGTTTGAGCGTACAGTAAACTATCTTATAATTTCGCTTAAAAACGGAATGATTTATTCAAAACCAATCGGTTCGGTCATGCTTGCAGACATGGAAGCCTTAAAACCTAAGACAATGTGCGGTGTTCCGCGCCTTTGGGAATCTTTGGCGCAGGCATTTTTCCGTGCAATGAAAAAGAAAGGCGGAATTTCGTTTGCAATGTTCCGCGCGGCAATCGTTGTAGGAAAATCCTATAACTGGGCAAAAGACAGGCTTTTCGGTTTAATCTGCCGCTATCAGAAAACTGCAAGAATTTACGATGTTCTAGTTTCTATAATCCCGTTTATTTTAATGTCGCCTGTAAATGCCTTGTTTGATATCCTTGTTTTCAAAAAAGTCCGCGCAAAATTCGGCGGAAACATGCGCTATGCTATTTCTGGCGGCGGAAGCCTTTTGCCGGATACAGATGCTTTTTATCATGCAATTAACTTTAAGCTTCTGGAAGGCTATGGAATTACGGAAGCAGCGCCGGTTCTTTCCGTAAGAAGCCCTGAAAAACCACGTTCAGGCTGTGTAGGCGAGATTTATCCTTCTGCAGATGTAAAGGTTGTTGCTATGGAAGACGGAGAAATCGTAGATTCAACTCCGCTTCCTCCAGGAAAAGTTGGTCTTATCCTTGCAGGTGGCCGTCAGATTATGAAAGGTTACTATAAAAGAGATGATTTAACTGCAAAGGTTATAGATAAAGATGGTTATCTTAATACCGGTGATATCGGAATGATGACCTATGACAATGAAATTAAAATTGTTGGTCGTGCAAAAGATACTATTGTATTACTTGGCGGAGAAAATATTGAACCTCTGGCAATAGAACAGGCAATCTGTTCAAGTGATTACATAGAAACTGCTGTTCTTGAAGGTCAGGATCAAAAATATGTTGCGGCATTGATTGTTCCGTCAAAAGATGCGGTAATGGGTTATGCTGCAGAAAACAATATTGTTTATGAAAGCTATGAAGCCCTGCTTGAATCAAGTGAAATTCAGGAACTGATTAGAACAGAAATTGACAAACGAATTTGCGCAGAAAACGGCTTTAGAACATGTGAACGTGTATTCAAATTCGTTTTATTAAGCGAAAGCTTTGAACAGGGTAAAGAAATAAACGCAAAAATGGAAATTATGCGTCATAAGGTTGCCCGGATTTACGAAAAACAGATAGCTTCTTTATTTTAATCAAAAATACGCCGATATTCATATTGTGAAAACTTTAAAGATTTCGGCGTATTGTTTTTTTATCTTGTTTTTTTCTCAGTTATTTTTCTCGCCTTCGGTTTTGTCTGCACAAATCTGGCATGCAGAAACTGCAGCCGCTGAAACTACAAAAATCCCTTCTGGTCTTACAGGGATATGGCAGGGTAGTGACAGGTTTCTTTTATTTACTCCTGCCAATGATAATGGTACAAAGCCAGATGTTTCGCTTATGCTTAAAACCTTGTATGACTGGTATTATGACCGTTGTGCAGAACCGGAATATTTTTCTGAATATCCAAGAGATTTAAATAGCGTTACAGGTAAAGAAAGTGTAAAACTTTCTGCAGATTTTTCAAAAATAAGTTTAACAGATGACTCAGCTTCGGACGGTGCATGGGAAATCAGTTTAACTTTTCAGGATAAGTCAAATGCCAGAATTCCTGTAGCAAGATTAGGAAATAATCTTTACCTTGATTTTTTAGTAAAATACATTCCTGAACAGTCTGACCTGTTGAATCAGGCAGATTCTGCCGCAGAAGAAAATCCTTTGTACGGGGCATGGCTTGGGGTTGGAGTTGCTTCAGGAATTACCGCAAATGCTCCTTACATACAGAAAGAACTTACTTCTGCCTACATTACGCATAATTCAATTTATTATATACGTTACTGGCAGACTGATATGGAATATTCGCCTCTTATGGCAACATTTTCTGACGGAGAACAGGATTTTTATATTCCAAAGCATATAAAGTCAGCCGGAAAAATCTACACCTGTGTTTCAGGCCGTAGTCTACAGATAAGAAATGTTACCCGCTCTCCTCTTGTAACCGATGATTTTATGCTGGATTCATCAGGAAAAATTCTTGTTTATAGTAAACCGTACCTTACTTTGCTTGATTCTTCCACTGATGATGAAAAAGATATAGAACTCTACATGCAGCTTGCAAAAGATGCAAACTGCCGAAGAAAACCTGATCCTCCGCCACTTTTTCCTCCGGATAACCTTAACTGGCACTGGAAAGAAATCAACGAGCTTGAAAAAAATAATGCGCAGATTCAGGCTGTCCGCAAACGCCAGAGAGAATTTGCTGCAAAACAGTATGCCAGGCAGGCTCAGGCAGAATAAAACCTCTGAAGAAAACCTATAGAATAAATCCTTGTTTTATGGCATAATAAAAATAATATAGGCTGTCGTTGAAATTTGGAAAAGCCTGTAATTTTTATTGTTAAAGAGGATTATTTTGTACAAGAGCGTAAATCCTAAAGCTGATTTTCCTGCTCAGGAAAATGAAGTATTAAAATTTTGGAAAGAGCACGATATTTTTAAGAAGTCGGTTTCTCAGCGTGAAGGCTGCGAAGAATTTGTTTTTTATGACGGACCTCCATTTGCTACAGGTCTTCCGCACTTCGGTCATTTTATTCCTTCAACAATAAAAGATATTATTCCGCGCTACCAGACAATGAAAGGCAAGAAAGTTGAACGCCGCTTCGGATGGGATTGTCACGGACTTCCTGTTGAAAACTTAATAGAAAAAGATCTTGGTCTTAATTCAAAACATGAAATTGATAATTACGGAATTGCTAATTTTAATGAAAAATGTAAGGCTTCCGTTTTGAAATATACAGCCGAATGGCAGCAGACAATTACCCGCATGGGCCGCTGGGTTGATTTTGAAAACGACTATAAAACCATGAATCCTGATTACATGGAATCAATCTGGTGGGTTGCAAAATCATTGTGGGATAAAGGTTTGATTTATGAAGGAAAATACATCCTTCCTTATTGTCCGCGCTGTTCTACAGTTCTTTCAACACATGAACTGGCACAGGGCTATAAAGACGTTCAGGATCAGACAGTTACAGTCCGCTTTAAGATTACAAAAGCTCCGGATGCAATAAATGATTCAGACATGGCAAACGGAAAAACATATTTCCTTGCATGGACTACAACTCCATGGACATTGCCGAGCAATCTTGGTCTTTGTATGGGACCTGAAATTGACTATGTAAAGATTCGTGATAAGGAATCCGGTGATTATTACATTTTTGCAGAAGCACGTTTAAGTTCATATTATAAAAGCGAAGATGACTACGAAATTATCTATCGTCATAAAGGAAAAGAATTTATTGGTGCTGAATACGAACCGTTATTCCCGTATTTTGCAAATCTTGCCGACCCTAAAGTCTGCGAAGAACAGTCAAATCAGAAATGCGAAAAAGGTGCATTCCGCATGTTCAATGCTGAATACGTTTCTACAGAAGACGGTACCGGTATTGTTCATATTGCACCTGCATTTGGTGAAGAAGATAATAAGGTATTCCGCGGAACTGGAGTTCCTAATGTTGAACCAATTGATGCTGAATGTAAATTTACAAAAGAAGTTTATGACTATGAAGGTCGTTTTGTAAAAGACTGCGATAAAGATATTATGAAGCGCCTTAAGGAAGAGGGTAAGCTTGTAAAACGTGATTCTATCGTTCACTCTTATCCGCACTGCTGGCGCTGTTCTTCTCCTTTGATTTACCGCGGAATCGGCAGCTGGTTTGTAAAGGTAGCGGATTTCCATGATAAACTTCTTAAGGCAAATTCTCAGATTAACTGGCAGCCGAACCACATAAAGGAAGGCCGCTTCGGTAAATGGCTTGCCGGTGCACGCGACTGGGCTGTAAGCCGCAACCGCTACTGGGGAAACCCGATTCCAATCTGGAAATGTGATAATGTAGACTGCAAGCATACACTTTGTGTTGGAAGCCGCCAGGAATTAAAGGATTTAAGCGGAGTTTATCCGGAAGATTTACATAAACAGTATGTAGATAAAATTACAATTAAGTGTCCTAAGTGCGGCGGTATAATGCACAGAATTCCGGAAGTTTTTGACTGCTGGTTTGAATCAGGCAGCATGCCTTATGCACAGAATCACTATCCTTTTGAAAATAAAGAATTCTTTGAAAAACACTTCCCGGCTGATTTTATTTCCGAAGGTCTTGATCAGACACGCGGATGGTTCTACACATTAACAGTTCTTGCAGCACAGCTTTTTGATAAGCCTGCATTTAAAAACTGTATTGTAAACGGTCTTGTTCTTGCTTCTGACGGCCGCAAGATGTCTAAGAGTCTTCGCAATTATACAGACCCTGTAGAAGCTATTAAACAGTTTGGCGCAGATGCAATCCGTCTGTTCCTTATGCATTCGTCTGTTGTAAAGGCTGATGATTTAAGATACAGCGATGAAGGTGTACGCGATATTCTTAAGAGCATCATAATTCCTTTGTGGAACAGCTACAGTTTCTTTGTAACTTATGCAAATATTGACGGAATTATGCCGAACGGACACATGTTCGATTCAAAACTTCCTCAGAATCCGCTTGACCGCTGGATTCTTTCTGTTACACAGAAAATGGTAAAAGATGTAACAGAAGCTATGGACAGTTATGATCTTTCAGGTGCAATTGACCCGATTGTTTCGTTTATTGATCAGCTTAATAACTGGTATATCCGCCGCTCCCGCAGACGTTTCTGGAAGAGCGAAAATGATATGGATAAGGCTGAAGCTTACGAAGCTCTGTATATTTCTTTGAAGACATTTACACAGGTTGCAGCTCCGGTAATTCCATTCATTACAGAAGAAATCTGGCTTAACTTAAAGACAGAAGAAGATAAAGAATCTGTTCATCTTTCTGACTATCCTGAATATAACAGTGCTTGGCGCGATGAAGGTCTTGAATTCAAGATGAATACTGTACAGAAGGCAGTTTCTATGGGACGTTCTCTTAGAAACGAATTTAACCTCAAAAACCGTCAGCCGCTTGCAAGTGTTGCACTTGTTACAAGAAATGCCGAAGAAAAAGCAGTTCTTTCTGAAATGGAAGATTCTATTAAGGAAGAACTTAACGTTAAAAAGGTCGTATTCCATGAACGCGAAGATGAACTTGTTGAATACAAGGCTAAGGCAAACTTCCGCGTACTTGGAAAAGAACTTGGCCCGTTGATGAAACAGGCTTCTGTGCAGATTGCTTCTCTTTCACAGGAAGCAATTCAGTCAATTCTGGATGGTTCAAGCCTTGCCTTAGAAGTTGAAGGAAAAACATTTGACCTTACAGCTGATAAAATTATTGTTGACCGCATAGAAAAAGCTGATTTGAAAGTTATAAACGAAGGCACTTTAACAGTCGGGCTTGAAACAAAGATTACAGACGAATTACGCAAAGAAGGTCTTGCCCGTGATTTGGTTCGCGGAATTCAGAACCTGCGTAAGGAATCTGGTCTTGAAGTTACAGACCGCATTAATCTTTCAGTTTCTGGTGACAGTGACTTAAAGGCTGCCTACGAAATGTTTGCTTCTTTCATTTCCGGTGAAACTCTTGCCGTTAAATCTGTATGGAAAGACAGCCTTGACGGAACAAAAGTTGAAGCAGACGATAAAGTTTGGAGCGTAAGCATTGAAAAAGCTTAATTTTTTGAAGGCAGTTCCTGCTGCCTTCTTAATTTTATTCTGTTTTTCTGCATGTAAATCTTTAGAACAGTCAATTCCGGCAGTAGATGCCATGGCTGTTCTTGAAGATGACAGTGCCGTTTATTTTAAAATTCCAGTTGCAAAGCATTCAGAATTTGCAAAAAAACTTCTATGTTCTGCTGTTCCCGGACTTACCGAGGACAATGCAGATTATCTGATTCCAAAAGTAAATACAATGTGCGCAGGTCTTGGCAAAATTGGCGCAAAATCTCTTTCGTCACGTGTACAAGTTTCTGTAGACGGCTACCTTCCACCTATTGCCGTAAATGCAGCCCTTACAGAAAAAAACGGCTGGAAGATGAAAAAATCTTCTGTCAGTGCAAAAATTTCAGGTATAAGCGTGCCGTGTGTTTATTACGAGCGTAAAGATACAGATTTTAAACTTGGGCTTGCTTCCTTAAAGAATGTTGTTTTTGCAAAAGATATTGATCCGCTTTTGAAACATTACAGTGCTCAGCTGGATTCCCTTTATGAAAATGGAACTGTTTTACAGCCTGAAAAGAACTGGACAAATTCAACTTATAACTGGATGGCCAGCGCAAGCGATGATATACGTTTTTGCGTACTTTATCCGCAGGCATTTATAAAAAATCTTCTTGGTGTAGAACTGAATTTTGCCATTGCAAATGCGCGCGGAACGTTTATAGAAAAAGAAGATGATTTTATTTTATCGATAGAAATTGAATTCCAGAATAATCTTGTAGTGAATGCAGCAAAAGCATTTCTATCGTTATATTATGGAAAGTCGGTTTCTTTTGAAACATCAGCTAATGTACTGAAAGTTGCCAACATAAGTTTAAGTCAGGAAAAAGTCTTAAATCTTATAAGTGGTAATATAAAATAGATTGCAGGTTTTATTTAAAATCTGACCAGCAGGGAGGAAAATATGGGTACTAATATGTCATTGGATAAAATTATTCTTAAAGCTGAAGATCTTGACGGCTATCTTACACGGCAGGATAAACAGGATTTGGATAAACTTGAAAACATGTACAAAGATACAATGCAGTTTTTCCAGCCTGAAAACAAGGAAAAGATAATCGAAGGTTTTGATAAAATGGGGCATGTGATGCAGGAAATCTGTGCATCGCACCCGGATATTCAGGTTTATTCTTTTGTAACAGAGGAAGGTGCCCATGCAGAAGCTTCCCGCGTTATTGCAAAACTTCGTGACATAAATACAACTCATCAGGAATTTATCTATTATAGTCAGCGTGCCTATGAAATGCTTTTTAGAATGGCATATACTGACCAGCATACGGATGAAAAAAATTACATTACAGTAAAAACTCCGGTTTCCGTACCTGTACAGAATTTTGCAGTTCATAAGATTCCTAATATCGATGCAAAAATTGAAAATTCCGTTATGTGTGTAATGCTTCGTGGAGCCTTGCTTCCAAGTATGATTATGTCAAAGGAAATTGAAGAGTATTCTTCACATAAATATGTTACTCCGTTTGCATTGTTCAAAATTAACCGCGATGATACAAAGAAAGAAAGCAACATGGAATATGTGCTTAACCTTAAAAATTCTTTCTTTAATCTTGAACAGCTTGACGGAAAAGACTTGATTTTTGCTGACCCAATGAATGCAACCGGAGGTTCTCTTGTTACTGTTGTGCGCTATTTACAGTCACAGGGAGTAAAACCACGCTCAATTAAATTTTTCAATGTTATTTCAGCACTTAAAGGTTCAATCCGTGTAACTCGTGCTCTTGAAAACTGTACATGCTATACGCTCTGGATTGACCCTGTACTTAACTCAAAAGCATATATTATGCCGGGGCTTGGCGATGCAGGAGATCGTTTGAACGGCTGCGACAGCCACGATTCACCAAGAAATATCATTCAGCTGATTGCAGATTACGGCAGCAATATTTCAGGTTTGTACCGCTCTCAGCTTTACAAAATTGAACATACGGTTTTAGGCCGATAGTTTAGGAAAATCAGGCTGCCTGTTTTTTATTGAGTAGGCAGCCTTTCTTTTTATTATGAAAAATGTTTTATTTTTTGCTGTTATAGTTTTTTCTCTTTTTTCATGTAAGACTGCAAATCAGATTCTAGTGCCAAATGAATTAAATGTTCATCGCAAGAATATTGCAAAAGAATATTATAACATTGCAGAGGCATATTCTGATTTAAAAAAATATGATAAGGCAATTTCTTATTATAAACTTTCCATGAGGGATTCAAACTTATACAGCGCCGCTTACTATAAACTTGGAAGAACTTATGTGCTTACTGAAAAATATAGCGAAGCGGAAAAAGTTTTTGTTGACTTATTAAAATCTGATGAAGAAAATCAGACTTTTAAAATAAGTCTTGCGTATATTTACGGAAAAACCGGAAAATATGAAAAAGCCTGCGGTCTTTATTCTTCCTTACTGGAAACTAATCCTGATGATTCTACTATTTTACAGAATTATATCTACATTTTGATTGCGCAGGATAATTTTACTGAAGCAGAAACTCAGTTTCTTATCTTAAAGCAGAAATTCCCTGAATTAAAAGAGTTAGAAGAAATTCAAAAACTTATTTATAAAAATTTAGACAAAGATTCTAATTGACCGGACAATCGTAACAATCGCAGGCACAGATATACAGGTCACTTTTACCTGACCTGTATTTTAATTTTTATACTAATCGCTTGTTTCTGCCATGAATTTTCTGTATTTATCAGGATTAACTCTGAAAGCTACAATAGGTGAGTCTAAATCACTTTCTGCATGGCGTTCTGCCTGTTCAGCTTCCGTAATAAGCCTGTCTGCACTTAAAAGCCTTAGCGATTTTGAAGAAATTCCGATTACAGGAATTTGATTTATGCCTTTTTCATTCAGTTTTTCTACAAGCGAATTATGGAAGGTTTCTGCCTGCGAAAGAGCAAAATCAAGATTTTCAACTTCCTGAATAACTGCAAAACCATCTGAATAGAAATCAAAAATCTTATCTTCTTCTTCAAACTGTTTTACAAGCAGTGCATGAATCGTTTCTTTTAAATCCGAAGTAAACGGAGTATTCGGAACCCTTATTATGTACAAGGCCAAATCTTTTGCGTCTGAAGAAGAATTTATAAGTTCTTCATTCAGCTTTGAAGAAAGACTTGTTTCATATAATGAAGATTCTGCTGTATTCGTATTTGATGCTGTTTGTAAAGCCACTTCTTCAATTTCATTCTGTTTTTCAAGTGCAGGTTCTGTCGGGGTTGAAGTTAAAGGTTCACTTATTGCTGGCTTGTTCGTTACAGATTCAGGCGTTACAGGTTCTTTCTGGGAAAGTTCTGTTTCGATAGAAGTAGGGGCGGCAGAAACACTCTGTACCGGCACAACATTCTGTACAGGTACAACATTCTGGCCTTTCTGTTCTGTTTGCTCTGGTTCGATAACAGGCTGCGTCTGGCTCTGAATTGACGCAGAAACAGACTGTTCACTTGTTTTGGGTTCTTCATCTGCGCTTACCGCAGTTTTTTCTGACTGATTATCTACACTTTGTTCGGTTTGTAACTGATAGAATTCATCATCTTCTATATCTGAAGGTTCCGTATCTTTATCACAAAGATAAAGATATAGCAGCATGATTGCAATTGTTAATGTTCCGATAAGTATGATAAAGAAAGCAATACGCGCATGATTAAAAATAACTTCCGGAGAAACAAGATAGAAAGAAACTCCTAACGTAAGTGTCCCGTCCGGTGATTCTATTTTTGAAGTATAGTTTTTAATCAAAGGAGATGCTTCGTTTGCAGGAACTGCCGGGAATTCATATAATTTTATTCCGTTGTATTCAATCTTGAATGCAGAAATATTTTCCTGGCTTGCAACAATATTTATGAAATTCGGAATAAAGCTTTTGTCTTCAACAGGAATTCTTGAAGAAAGGTCTGAAAGCTTTCTTGAAATTGTTGAGTAAACTACAGGAGCATTTTTTGAATTAGTTCTGTATGCGGTTGAAATTGCAAAAATCAGGTTGCAAACTGTAAGTATAAATATAATCGTAATAATAAAGGAAACTATTCCTACTTTTTTATTTTTCATATAAAAAATTATACCGTAAGACTGCCGACTGTGCAAGTTTTAATAATTGTCTTAAATTTAAATTTTGAACATTAGAGTTTTTCCTGAGGCTTGCAACATAGGGAAGAAGGGCAATACATTCAGGTGATTTTTCATCTATCTCTTTATTAAACTTTTTTATGAAGGTTTTAAACGAAAAGTTATCTGGATTTTGAATCTTAATGCTTTTGATTTTTGAAAGTGTTGTATCAGGCGATTCATTTTTTAAAAGATTCTGTTCTTTCCAGCTTTCAAAAGTTTTTCTGTACGATTGTAAAACTTCTGTTGTGTATGCTTTTCCGGTGCCGGATGTTTCTTTATTTTCAACAGGAATGAGTGGTGTTCTGTACATTAGCTTTGTATATTGCATAAGGGAAGGATTAAGTCTGTCAGAAATTGTATTAAAATTCTGATCTAAGTAAGTTCCTTTTGTGTAAGGTTTTCCAAATCTGTAGCTGAAATCAGCTCCGAACGTTTTTATGGCAGAAAATCCTGCTTTTAATGCAAAATCGCATGCTGCAATCGTAACAGTGCCGGCACCGGAATCAAGCTGTAAAAAATCTCCTGCCAGTGCAGAAAGCGGGTGTGCATTTTTTACGAATAATATTTTACCGCCTTTTGAATAAACACTTCTTACGGCAGCTGTGTTTGCGCACAGGTCAAAAACAAACAGGGGCTGAGCAGATATAGAATCTTTTCGTGAATGCATAAAATGTGTATGTGAAATATTCTGCCCGTCAATTGAAACAACTGCATCAGGATTTA
>JAEEWW010000051.1 GCA_016287815.1 Treponema sp.
AAACTTAAGGCCGACTGCGAAAGATCAAGACAATACCATGTTAAGTTTTTATGCCGCAGTTCAGGACGGGCAAGCCAGAGAGCCGTTACAACAGTTAAAGGTCCGCTTCCAATATCAAGGCAAACTGCATCTTCTGAAACAGTAAAGGCATTTTGCGGCAAATTTGCAAAAAGCCGCGTAAGCCGTACAAGATTCCACCACATGTAATAGCGGATATATGATGAAAGTCTTGTTGTTTCGTTCATGTAACTGCGGCGGCGTTCAGAACGTTCATCTGTAAGTTCATGGGAAAGTTCGCGTATTTCTATAGGAACTTTGGCAAGCTGCCTGCTGTTTAAAGGCTGTACCTGCTGAATAATATCAGAAAAATTTTCAATTATATCGTTTGCGTCTTGTGGAATTTTTTCTAGAGAAAACATGGATTCATGTTTAAGAATCTGTGCATTATGCTTGTGCACAAAACCCGATGTTTTTTTTCCCGAAGATTTTACAGTTTTTTTAAGAATTGCGGATTTTTCAAGTTTTTCTGAAGACGCGAGCTTCACCGATTTATTTTCCGTTTTTTCAGGCTTATTACTTTTTTCAGATTTTTTAGAAAGCCTGCTTTTTTTGGAAAATTTATCATACCATTTTTCTGTATCATTCATTTATTCGTAATTTCCTGTCAGGCATCCTGCTTTGGTTTTCTGTATTTACGGACAGTTAAATATAAATCAGTCAGTTCGCTTCTTGTTTCCTGAATTGCCTGCAAAATTTCTGCGTTTTCATTTCTGGAATCTAATTCAGAAATCAAATTATCTCTTGCGCCTTCAATTGTAAATTTCTTTTCGTAAATCAGATACTTTAACCGGAGAATTGTTTCAAGATTCCGCTGGGAATAAATTCGTCTTCCGCCCAAATCTTTTTTGGGTGCAATACTTGGAATCACTTCTTCCCAATATCGCAAAACGTGAGCTTTTATTCCTGTTAGTTCTTCAATATCCCCGATTAAATACTGTCCCATTGTTCCTGTGGTATCCTGTTACTGCCTTTCTCTATTTTCCCATTTTACACGGCTTGCTTTCATTTCCAGCTGAACTGGAATTTTATCAAACCCCAAATCTTCACGTACCCTGTTTTTAAGATATGCAAGATATGTATCCGGAACAACTTCCGGTCTTGTTGCAAAAATCAAGAAATTAACTGGATTTACGCTTTTTTGAGTTATATAACGGATTTTAAAATGTGCGGTTCTGGATGCCGGCGGCGGATATTTAAATAGCCAGTCGTTCAAAGCTGTATTCAAAGTTGAAGTGTCGATTTTTTTTGTCAGCTGTCCGTAAAGTTCAAGCGCTGTATCCATAAGGACTTTTAAACCTTCTCCATTTTTTGCCGAAAGCTGAAGAATAGGCGCAAAATTCATGTGACCGAACATAATGCGTATGTTTTCTACGATATCCTTGAATTTTTTTTCTTCTTTATCTTTATAGATATCCCATTTGTTCATTACAAAAATAATGCCACGTCCGCGCTCAAAGGCAAGAGAACAGATTTTTTTATCCTGTTCTGCAAGACCTTCGTTTACGTCTATCATCAAAAAAACAATATCGCAGTTATCAAGAGATTTTATTGCGCGATTTACAGAATAATATTCTATATTTTCCGTAACTTTTGCTTTTCTGCGGATTCCTGCTGTGTCTAGAATCTGTATATCTTTGCCGTTATAGCGGAAAGAACCTTCTACAACATCGCGGGTTGTTCCTGCATAGTCACTAACTATAGAAGCTTCTGTATGAGTAAGTCGATTAGAAAGAGTAGATTTTCCGGTATTCGGTTTGCCTAAAATTGCAATGCGGATAGGTCTGTCTTCTTCACCCTCGGTGACCATGGAAAAATCCAGATCCTTTACAAGGGCTTCGGAAAGTTCGTTGATTCTGTCGCCATGCTCTGCAGATATTAGAATCAAATCCTTAAAGCCATATTTTAAATAGTTCCAGGCATTTTCTTCGTTTCTTCCGCCTTCTGTTTTATTTACGGCGGCTACAACCTTGTCCCAATACGGACGCAGCAAAGCAATAAATTCTTCATCTTCGCCGGTAATTTCACCTGCTTCAAGCAGTAAAAGAATTCGGTCGGCACGCTTAAGCATTTCTACGGATTTTTCAGAAACAAGTTTATCCATAACGGCTTCCATTGTTCCAATTTCGCGGTCAAGCTTGTAGCCGCCTGTATCCATTAAATGCACAGGTTTTCCACAGATAAAAGCCGTACCTTCTACAGGGTCACGGGTAACACCTGGAGTCGGGTCTGTTATTGCAAGACGTTTTTTCATAAAGCGGTTAAACAGAGTTGATTTTCCAACATTCGGTCGACCTGCAATTACAATCAGAGGAAGGTTAAAATATGTTTTTTCGCTGTCATAAACTTTTTCTTTAACAGCATTTTCATTTTCTATAACTTTCGGTTTAGAAAAATCGGGTTTTTGTTTCTTTCGCATTTTCTTTCCTGTTATTTTTAATGCATCTTGTAAGGTTCTATTTTCTCATAAATTCTATAAATAATTCAAGGAATTTGAAGAAATAGATTCCAGTTCTTTTATTGTAAATCTTGAAAGTATTTCCTTTACGTTTGAAATCTGTTTTGGTGTCATACTCAATGTTCTTATGCCCATTCCACCTAAAACAATAACACTATCCTTGCGGCTTGCCATTTCGCCGCAGACAGAAATTGGAATATTATGTTTTGCAGCATTTGTAATTGTTGTATTAATCATTCGTAAAACTGCTAAATGAAATTCATTGTAAAGCGGAGCTACGGCAGGATTTTCCCTGTCAATTCCAATTGTATATTGTGTTAAATCGTTTGTCCCCAAAGAAAAGAAATCCGAATATTTTGCAAGACAATCTGAAATTATTGCAGCAGCGGCTGTTTCTATCATTATTCCTACAGGAACATCCTTTCTGAAAGGTTTACCTTCTACTGTAAGTTCCTGCTGAACAGTTTCGATAATTTTTCTGATTTCTATAACCTGTTCAACGCTTGTAATTAAAGGCAGAATAATTTTCAACTGGCCAAAAACACTTGCCCTGTACAAAGCCCTAAGCTGAATTTTCAAAAAATTAGGATAAGCCAGGCTTAACCTAACTGCGCGAAGACCCATGAGCGGATTCTTTTCTTCTTTTAGCGGAATTTCAATACTGTTTATCAGTTTATCGCCGCCGGCATCAAGGGTTCGGATAGAAACCGGTTTGTCTTTCATAATTTCTAAAACCTTTTTATAGGTTTCAAACTGAATTTCTTCCGAAAATTTTGAACCGCCTTTATCGCTTCCAGCCTGAGCCTGATTGTGATTTTCGCTCATAAACAAAAATTCTGTTCTGAAAAGACCGATGCCGTCGGCTCCTTCTTTACAGGCAATTTCTGCTTCTTCCAAAGTTCCGATATTTGCAAGAATATTAAATTTTACGCCGTCTTTTGTTTGACCTGGTTTTGTACGGAAAAGTTTTAGTTTTTTCTGATGTTCTTCTTCTTCCTGAATTTTTACGCGGTATTTTTCAAGAGTTTTAGGCGTTGGTTTTGAAATTGTTACACCTTTTTTACCGTCAACAATTACTGTTTCGCCAGTTTTAATTTCTGAAGTGATTCTGTTAAGTGCAAAAATCAACGGAATTCCGTAGTTGCGTGCAAGGATAGAAACGTGGCTTGAAATTCCGCCTTCTGTAAGTGCAAGACCTGCAATTTTACGCTTGGAAAGAATCATTGTGTCGGCAGGATTCATTTCCCGGGCAACAATTACGCTGCCGTCTGGAACAGATTTTATATCAAATGGGTGGTAGTCCAAAAGTTCATTTAGAACGCGTCCAAAAACATCCCAGATATCTTTGGCTCTTTCTGTTAAATATTCGTTGCCAGAAGCCCTTAAGCGTTCGGCGTATTCTTCGATTTTTTTATCGAGAATGTATTCAATGTTAAAAAGTTCTTCTTCAAAGGCTGTTTTTACTTCGTTGATAAAAACTGTATCAGCAAGCATTACAAGATAAGTTGTAAAAAGGTCTTTTTGCAGCTGATTATCGCCAACTTCTTTTAATTCCTGCGTGAGCTGTTTAGAAACCAGTGCAACAGCTGCTTCAAAACGCTTCCAGCCGTTTTCTGTTTCTGCCATAGAAATTGCTTTTTGAGGAACAAAGCGTTTACCAAATTCCGGAATAACAAAAGCTTTTCCTATGCCGATTACATCACAGGCTGATATACCTTTAAATACATTCATTATAAAAATTATACCTGCCAGCCTTTGAGGTGTCAAACGCTGACAGGTACACAAATAAAGCAACTTAGCTATTTGCTAAGCAGATTGTTCAAATGTTTTACAAATTCTGCCGGTTCCTTTATTTCAACTCCTGCAATAAGTAAAGCCTGAGACAAAAGCACTTCTGAAACATCTTCAATTAACGCTTCATCATCACTATCCTTAATGCGGGCTACAATCGGATGTTCTGCATTAATTTCAAGAATCGGTTTCAAATCCGGACCATTCTGTCCCATAGCTTTCATCATCTGAATCATCTGATAGCTTGGATCATTTTCGTCTACAACGATACAGCTTGGGTTTTCGCCGCTTAATGTTTTAGAAAGTTTTACTTCTTTTACCTTGTCGCCAAGAGCTTTTTTAATTTTTTCAGCAACAGGTTTAAATTCTTTTTCTTTCTTTTCAGCTTCTTTCTTATCGCCGCCCAAATCTTCATCAGAACCTGCGCGGTTTACGGCTTTCAACTCAAAATCCTTATATTTGCCGAATGATGGAATTACAATGTCATCAATTTCGTCAGCCATTATAAGAACTTCAAAACCTTTGTCTGTATAAGCCTTAACAAGAGGATTTGCACGAAGATTCTTTTCATCGCGGCCGCTGATATAGAAAATTGCCTTCTGTTCAGGCTTCATTCTCTGAACGTAATCTGCAAAACTTGTCCATTTGTTATCGCCTGTACCGCTTGAGTCAGTTGATTTAAACCGGACGATTTCTGCAAGTTCATCGCGGTTTGCATAATCTGAGTAAAGACCTTCTTTGATTGGTCTGTTAAAGGCAGTTACAAATTTATTCCATTTTTCAATGGTCTTTTTATCTTCGTCTTTGCGGTCAGCTTCTGCAATTTTAAGGGCTTTGTCTGCATCTTCGCCTAATTTCTTAAACTCGCTTAAAAGTTTTTTTACGGAAGCAGTGCGGATGTTGCTTAAAATTTTGTTCTGCTGCAAAATTTCGCGGCTTACGTTTAACGGTAAATCTTCACTGTCAATTATACCGCGTACAAAGCGTAAATAAGCCGGTAAAAGTTCACGGTCATCATCGGTAATGAAAACACGTTTAACGTAAAGTTTTACGCCGCTCTTATAATCTGCCTGATACATGTCAAACGGAGCATTCTGCGGAACATAGAACAATGTTGTGTATTCCTGAGTTCCTTCTGCATGAGTATGAACATACATTAACGGGTCAGAAGAATCATGGCTTACAGTTTTGTAAAAATCGTTGTAATCTTTTTCCTTTAATTCAGATTTTGAACGCTTCCACAATGCGCTTGCGCTGTTTACCTGGTCTACCTTATTTTCTGAACCGGTAACTTTTCCTTTGTCATCGTATTTGTTCTGTGTATAGTGAAGGTAAATCGGGAATGCAATGTGGTCACTGTAAAGTTTTATAAGTTCTTCAACCTTCCAGCGGCTTGCGTATTCCTTGCTTTCATCATTAAGATGCATTTCTATTGCAGAACCTGATTTTGATTCATCATTGAAACCGTATTTTTTTGCAATTTCGCTGTCTGAAGCAAGTTCTTCAATTTCGTAAGAATTTGTTCCGTCACTAGACCAGTGCCAGATTTTTTTGTCTGTATCGCCTGCTTTGCGTGTGTAAACGTCGATTTTTTTAGCAGCCATAAATGCAGAATAGAATCCTACACCAAACTGACCGATAAGATTTGATTCAGCGGCATTAGCCTTTTCCTGTTCAATTTTTTCAATAAAAGCTTTTGTTCCTGAGCGGGCAATTGTTCCCAAGTTGTCTGTTAAATCTTTTTCATTCATACCGATGCCGTTATCCTGAACGGTAAGAATGTTTGCGTTTTCGTCAAAGGAAATATCAATTCTTGGATCAAATTTTATTGCTTTGAAAGCTTCGTCCGAAACTGTCAGATATTTTAACTTATCAATAGCATCCGATGCGTTGGAAACAATTTCGCGCAAAAAAATGTCTTTGTTTGAATACATTGAATGGATAATCAACTTTAAAAGCTGGTTAACTTCTGTCTGAAACTGATACGTTGCCATTTATTAAAATCTCCTGTTTGGTGCATGCAAAGCACAATGAATAGATAGTGCTCAGCAATGCATAAATAATTCTTTTTATTTTATTTAAATCTACTAATAAAAAGTAAAATTCGGCAAGAATTTTTTACAGGTGAAAAATGAACGGACATGTAGAATAGGCGGGCAGAAAAAGAAGTTCAGAAGCTGATTTACTTTGATCCGATTCTGAATGTAAAACCAAAATCAGTCATTGAAGAAAAATAACTGTCATAGGAAGAAGCAAATTCTTTAGTTCTTCTGTTTGAAAGATACAGATGAATCCCAAATTCTTGAAAATCAAATTCTGCGTCAGCACCGGCTTCCATGCAAATTGCTTTAGAGCCATGCATAGGATAGTAATCTGCAAAGGGTGTTAGTATTCCTTTTAAAGTGAGTTTTAACCATCTTTTTACAAGAAATTCTTCTTTAATGCCGAATAAAAAATTATGGTATAGATGATGTCCGTCAAATTTGTCAGGAACGAAAGTATAGTTTGAAGTGTAATCAAGTTTTAAATATGAATATCCGGCAAATGCAACAACTCTTTTTGTGTAGGTATCGTAAAGAGGAATACCTGCTGTTTCCTGGGCAAAAACAGCATAAATATCATTTACCTTTTCTTGTATTGAAGCCCATGAAACGCCTTCCGGGTGATACAGCATGCCAAAATATGTAATTGAATTGAATTCTACGTGGTCGGCAATTTTTATGTTCATCAAAGCCCCGGTGTAATGCAAAGGCTTGATGAACATCTGGTCTGGCTTGTCATCATAGTTAATGTCGTTACGAATCCACATAGTTCCGGATGTTTTTTCAAGAACCCATTCAACATTGCCCAATGCGGATTTAGTATGAATTTGTAATGAATTCAAAAAAAACAGCGGAAAAATGGAAAGTGCCAGAGCAGATAAAAATCGTTTAATATATTTTGTCCCCTAGAAGTCTTGCAATTAAGTCTACGGCTAATTCTGCTGTTGTATTCTGCATGTCTAAAACAGGATTTAATTCGACAAGTTCAGCGGATTTTACCATACCTGTATCGCACATTTCTTCCATAATCATAAGTCCTTCGCGGTTTGAAAGACCTGCCTGCAGCGGAATGCCTGTTCCTGGTGCGAACATTGGATCAAGAACATCAAGGTCAAAACTTAAATGAACATAATCTACGCGGCTTTTGAAAAATACTTTTATTTTCTGCAAAATTGCCGGAAAGCCTTGGCGGTCAATATCGCTCATAGAAAAAACTGTAACGCCGGCTTCTTTCATTAAAAGTTTTTCTTTTGGGTCTAAATCTCTTGTACCGACGAAGCAAACATTTTTTGGATCAACCTTCTGCCCGTCGTAATATAAATTTGTTAATTCTGGAATACCGTAACCGCAGGAAGCGGCAAGACATTCACCGTGGATATTGCCGGAAATTGTTGTTTCTGTTGTGTTAAAATCACCGTGAGCATCTACGTATAAAACACCAAGTTTTTTGTCTGATTTTTTACAAACGGAGGAAGCTCCTGCAAGGGATCCCAATGCAATGGAATGGTCTCCGCCTAAAACAAGCGGGAATTCCCCGGCAGACATTGTTTTTTCAACTTCTTCTGCAAGTTTTGTACAGGCAGAAACGATTGGCTCAAGATATTTTGCCTTAGGATTTCCTTCGTTGCTGTAATCTTTTGTTTCAATTTTTATTGGAGAGTAGTAACCGGTAATTTTGTGGCCTAAGCTTTCGAGCCGGTTTTGTAAACCTGCCAGTCTGATTGCGGCAGGGCCCATATCTGAACCGTGGCGGCTTGCACCAAAGTCGAGCGGCATTTCAAGAATTCTGATTTTCATGGGTATATATTATAAATTTTACAAATGACGGGCAAGATAGCCGGCGCAAACATGTTGTGCCAGAAATAAACAGCGCCCTATAATGACAGGCGGTCAGCCCATGCTTATTTGCCGCACTGTGCAGGGATGTCTAATAAAAAAAGCAAAGCATTGGCGGGGCCACCTTGGCTAACCCGCTAAAACTTTGCTGTGTACGCTAAAATAATTCGATTGGAATTATTTAGACATCCCTTTCTATTTTTCTAAAGAAATAACATCGTTTTCAAGAAGAATTCCGAGCGTGATGTTTTTAGAAGTTATAAGGTGCTTTCGCATAGCTTCTGCTGCGGCTTCCCAATTGTTTTTGAGGCATTCTTCAAGAATGAGGATGTGTTCGCGGTTTGATTCGGCAAGTCGCCCCTGTTTATAAGAGCCTGTAAATACACGGCTTCTTTTTATCTGTGCGGAAGTGATTGCATAGCACTGCTTTATAAACGGATTCGGGATGTTGTTTACAATCATCGAATGAAATTCATCATCAAGTTCAAAATTTTCTGCCTGTGTTTCTGTTCCTTTGAGGTTCAAGGCTTTTCTGTAAAAGCCAAGGACGGTCTGTCCGTCCAAAGTATAGCCATATTCCTGCAATGCAAACGGTTCAATAAGAATACGGGTTTCAAACAGATGATTTATTTCATTAAAGCTTAAAGGTTTTACAAGGATTCCTTTTTTTGACTTTATCGAAACAAGCCCGTCCTGTTCAAGTCGGCTTAATGCATCACGGATTGGTGTGCGGCTCATGCCTGTTTCAAGCTTTAGCTGTTCTTCGTTTAGCATTGTGTTTGGTGAATAATCACAATTTATGATTTTTTCAAGGATAAAGTTATATGCTTTCTGTTTTAAAGTTTCTTTTTTCATTTTGTACCTGCTTAGTATGCTCTGTTGTATACATTGTAATGAAAAAATAAGGTTTTGTGAATAAAAATGTGGAAATATATGCTGAAATTTTGAATTTTTTTGGTAAGATTTATAAAAAACACTGATGATTAGCAAAAGTCGATTTTAATCATGGTTGCCAGAGCAAATGTATTTATAATAGACTTTATCTTAAAAATGGCGCGAAGGAGAGAAACGTTTTTTGAAAACAGTCTTTTTGTGCTGCCGCGAGAGCGGCAACTGTATATAATTAAAAGTACAAAAAGTCTGTAGCATGCGAGCATGTGTTTTCGATAAGCCGTTGTCACGACTGGAACCCTTTTTTCTCAGATAATTTTATAAATGTGATTGACCTGGCATTTCTGCTGGAATACGGTTATTAAGAACGGTATAATTTATAAAGTTGATGAAGTTTATGGAAAGTTGGAAAAACGTTAATTTTAAAGGCATTAAAGCGATAAAAAAACAAATTTCATTTCTGTTTATTTTTTTCTATATAAGTTTGTATTTTGCTACCATGGCGGCACAAACAGGTTTTGCCATTCCGGCTGCACATTCTGCACAGTCGGCAGGATTGGAGGAGTCGGCAAAAATGTCAGGGTCGGTATTGCCGGCGGTGTTGGCGTCAACAGCGGGGGCGGCGCCAACAGCAGGTTTTGATAATCTGTGTTTGTCACCAGTGGCAGGGGCGTACCAAATGACATACCCGGCACAATTGGTGCAATCGTCACAAAAATCAAAAAAATCCAGAATACCTGAAAGAATTCCTTTTTCGCTTTTATTCCACGATTTTGGCAAAAATACACTTGGTTCTTTTACTTATGGTTACGGTTTGCCTTGGGTTGCAGGGACTGCCGGAAGTTACGGAATAATACAAAGCGGAATTGATTGGGAATGGAACAGGTTTAACGTTCGGCATGAATTTACTTCTGAATATGTTCCGCTTTTGGGGGTAGGAGCTGGCAGTGTCCTTCCGGCTCTTGTTCCTTTTATGATGTATTTTGGTATTGATGATCCTGAAATTCAGTTTACAGGTCTTGCGCTTGGGCAGGCGGCGTTGCAGGGCGTTTTAGTTTCAAGCATGGTTAAGACCTTTACGGGGCGTGTTCCGCCGCATATAGGTGAAGCAATAAAAGGTGATTCAGATTATCAGGAAGATTACAGTAAAGATTTCAGGTGGGGATTTTTTCGCGGCGGAATAAAAGATGGCTGGCCTTCAGGTCACACAAGTGTTGCCGTTGCAATGTCTACAACCCTTATAACTTTGTATCCGGACAATCTTGCAATAAGGCTTGGAGCTATCGCCTATTCAACTTTTGTAGGAGCCAGCATGTCATTCCGCGCGCACTGGGTAAGCGACGTTTTTGCAGGTGCTTTTGCAGGTTTTGCAATCGGGCGTACTGTCGGAAAAAATTATGCTGCGCTCAGAGATAAAAGAAATGCAGCTAGTCAATCAGGCAAAACAAACCAGAATGATAAAATTTCACTGAATTTTTATCCCAACGGACTTGGAATACAGATAAAGCTGTAATTTGCTGTTATCCGTTAATTGGCAGAATTTTTTTTACTTTTTTTAAATTTCGTGCAACCTTTTTTTATTTTTTCTGTCTAATAAAATAGAAACCCAAAAATCGTACAAAGCGCAATATGAATGCGGCAATAAACGCATTCAGCACAATCACCGCGCAATTTTTCTATAATCTGCTTTTTTCATGCAGGATTATTTGTGCGAAATTTTCACAATTGGAGAACATTTTGAATTTACTTTCTACTTTTGTAAAAGACTATCGGGAATATACTGATTACGAAGATATGCGAAAAAACTTCGCTTTAAACATTCCTGAAAACTTCAATTTTTCTTATGACGTAATTGACCGTTATGCCGCTGAACAGCCGGAAAAACGCGCAATGGTCTGGTGCAACGACGAAAACGAAGAACACTTTTTTTCCTTTAAGGATATTTCACGCGACACTCAGAAAGCCGCACATTTTTTAGCAAGGCACGGAATTAAAAAAGGCGATTTTGTAATGCTTTTACTGCGCCGCCGCTACGAATTCTGGTGGATTCTTCCTGCTTTGCATAGAATCGGCGCTGTTGCCGTTCCTGCTACAACTCAGCTTTTAAAAAATGACATTGTTTACCGCTGTAATTCAGCGGATATAAAAATGATAATTTCTTTTGACGATGGTCGTGTTATAAACGAAATAGAAGAAGCCTTGCCTGAATGTCCGACAGTAAAAGAATGTGTTTCTGTTTCTGGCGCAAGAAAGGGATGGATTGATTTTCATGCAGAATTTGATGCCCTGCCTGCAGAATGTGAAACTTTCCCGCGTCCGCAGGGAGTTGATGCTACCCACAATGATGACGCAATGCTTATGTATTTTACAAGCGGAACTTCAGGCTACCCTAAAATGGTTATGCACAACTTTGTTTATCCGCTTGCCCACATCGTTACGGCTAGATTCTGGCAGAACGTAATGGATGACGGACTTCATTTAAGTGTTGCAGAAACCGGCTGGGGAAAAGCCGTTTGGGGCAAACTTTACGGACAGTGGATTTCTGGTTCTGCTGTTTTTGTATACGACATGTTCTCATTCGCACCGGATTTATTCTTCAAAAAAATTGCGCATTATAAAATCACAACCTTCTGTGCTCCGCCTACAGCTTACCGCTATCTTATAAGGCAGGATTTATCAAAATACGATTTATCAAATTTGAAATACTGTGTTACAGCCGGTGAAGCCATGAACAGCGAAGTGTTCAATAAATTCTACGAAAAAACCGGAATAAAAATCCACGAAGGCTACGGTCAGACAGAAACCGCAATCCTTGCAGGAACTTTCCCGGGAATGAACGTAAAGCCTGGCTCTATGGGAAAATGTGCTCCAGGCTATGATGTCCAGATTTTACGCCCGGACGGCAAAAAATGCGACCCTATGGAAACCGGCAGTATAAAAATCCGCCTTACGAACGGCAAACCTGCCGGGCTTTTCAAGGGCTATCACAAAAATACAGAGCAGACAAATGCGGCTCTTGGCGGAGAATGGTACGATACCGGTGATACCGCCTACTACGATGAAGGCGGTTATATATGGTTTGTAGGCCGCAATGACGATTTAATTAAAACTTCAGGCTTTAGAATCAGTCCTTTTGAAGTAGAAAGCGTGTTGCAGCAGCATCCTTCTGTCCTTGAATGCGCCGTAACAGGTGTACCTGACCCAAAACGGGGACAAATTGCAAAAGCAACGGTTGTTCTTACAAAAGATTACAAGCCGAGCCGCGAGCTTGAAATTGAGCTGAAGACTTTTGCAAAAGAACATCTGGCCCTTTATAAAATTCCGCGCATGGTAGAATTTGTTGATGAGCTTCCAAAGACCATCAGCGGCAAAATCCGCCGTGTACAGATTCGCCAGCAGGATGAAAAGAAGTAGTTTTTTATTTCTAATTGAAGCGGCAGTATATTACTGCCGCAGATAGTTCGGTGCTTATGGCTTTGGCTGCCGACTGCTGTCAGTGGCCGATGATGGAAAAATACAAATCAGTTAGCCTTTATTTTTAATTACGGTATTTTAGCTATATTGCCTTTACCACATCATTGCCAGTAACCACAGCGGAATTGATTTGTCGCCAGGGTAATCAAGATTGTCGCGGATTACCCAGTCTGATTTTTTAAGAACCTTATCGCGTCCACCGACTTCAATTTTTAACAGGGGATTAGTTCCAAGCTGTAAATTTCCTGTTCTTTTTGAAATTATAAAATCACCTTCTGTCTCGTTCCTGGAAGCATTTACCGAAAAACCTGCCTGATTCAAAAAGCTTGAAACAAAAGCTTCCCTTTGATTACCGATTTTTCCATGTAAAACTGAATACAAGCAAGGGTCGGCAAGAAATAGTTTTGCACCGGCACTTTTTGCTTTTGTATCGTTCTGAAATCTTATAATCTGTATTGCACCAACCGCATTCATAACTTCCAAAAGCTGATAAAGTTTATCAGCACTTATTCCCCAGTCGGCACACAAAGATTTTACCTGTAACCGCGGAATATTTGCTGATGACAGCAACCCTATAACAGCGGTCATCAGCCTAAGATTATCCTGTGTTATGGTAGGTACAAAAAAAGGAACATCGGAATTTAATGTTTTTTCTAACAGAGAAAGACTTCGCTCTTCATAATTTCCTTCCTGATAAAACGGTCTGGTCCCATGTTTTTTGTATTCTTCAAAAAGAGAAAGAAGTCTTGCATCAGGAGAGACCGGAAGTTTTGTGCTATTTACAGACTCAAATGGATTTACGATATTGTAATTATTTCCAGTTTCTAAAAAAAGAAATTCCCTGAATGACATAAATGGCATCTGTATAAAAACATATCTTCTAGATAAATCTGCAGTACCTTCGCGAAGAATTAATGAAGATGAATCACTTGCCCATACAATTCTATCAGGGAAATCATCATATAATGATTTTAAATGCAGGCTCCAGTTACGTGAAAAATGAACTTCGTCAATTATAACGCCATCATATCCACTAAGAAAAATAGAAGAAACGATATTGTAGATATTTTCAGATGCAAGAACAGGATTATCGGCAGAAAAATAAAGCATTTTTTTTCCACTTTGCATTGAATGGTAAAGTAAAAATGTGGATTTGCCGCTACCTCGTAAGCCTGTTAAAATCATGTTCTTCGGCAACGATTTAGGATTTGTATATTCTGTTGTCCAAGGACGGATTCGTTCTGGCATAACAGAAAGTTTTCGTTCCATTGCAGTTTTAAAATCAGCAATTAAATCTAAAATATCCATGATTTCATAATATGTGTCAAATATTCGTCTGTCAAGAATAATTTAGACATTTTATTCTTTTGAAAAGAATATTTTTGTAAAATTGTTCGTCTAAAAAGAATAATCGTAAAATCCATGCTTTTAAATTCGCCAAGTGATATACCCCGGATAATATGACAAACCGATTAAAGATACTTCCCGTATTTCCAAATAACGGTGTCTTATTAACGTTAATAACGCATCGTTATCAAAAAAGTTCCGTTCCCTCTCTTTTTTGTTGCTGGAATCGGTTTATTAAAACTTCCTTTTTTTAAGCCAGTAATCTGTTTCTCCAAAGATGTTGAATGCAGGGTAATATAACATCGGCCAGGCTAGTTCCATCGGCAGTCCGTTCTGTGGTTCAATGTATTCCCATTCAAGAGTATAAGCATTGCGTACCCGAACAAATAAATGATGCATATTGTTATTTGGATTTTTGTTCCGGACAATTTCGCAGAAGGATTCGCGACCATAGTTCTTCTGATCCCAAATCAACTTGTAAGAAACAGCATAATCTATGCAGTTAACTTTACCGTCGCCATTAATATCCGCAGATTGCACCGTAGGATAATTTAGGTCCTGGGGAAATATCGACATTGGATTTTTATTTCTAAAACTACCAGAAACTGAGCTGGATATAAAAAAGAAAATTAGCCAAAGAACTGTCCAAAATAAATTATTCTTTCGCCTTGATTTCATAAGTCTACCTCCATGCTAATTTGCAATATGATTTTACTTAATCTTCCGTATCGTAATTGCCTAAAGTCGTTCCACATTCCCTATAGATAGTTTCTTCAATGACCTGCATGTTAAAAATTCTGTTTTCGATGAATTTTTTAAGAAGCATTTCCGCCTTGCTTTTTTCATCAAAAACATAGCCGGCACTTGCAAGCAAACTTTCCGTCTGAACAATCGGCAGATTCAAGCCAATAGCTATAAGCAAAACATTTTTCTTTTTCGGATGATAATTTGGATTTGTGTTACTCCGTATCTTTGAAAAAGTCTGTTTTGAAAGTCCTACCGGCTTGTAAATATCTGACTGCTTATTAGACGGATACCGTTGCCAGTAGGTTTGTAAAGATAAATCAAACTGTTCACAAAATGGCTGATGTTTCATTTGCATAATCACACCCCCTTACGAAATTTGACAATTTCATCTGATGGCTTAGAATATAAAACAAGTCCATTCCCAAATCACAGGAATGGAAAGAGGATTTATGGCTGTAGACTTCACCGAAAAAGCAAAACGTTTTCAGGCAATTGACGAAATAATAGCAACCGGACGCAAACTTAAGTGGAATCAGATTATTGCAGAACTTAACGAAAAATACGGAATAAAGACCAGTAAAACTTCCTTTTTCCGCGATATAGAAGATCTTGAAGAAAAATATGCAGCTCCAATTGATACAGATTTTGAAACCAGCGGATACTTTTATACAGATCCAAAATACCGTTTACCCCGCTTTTACACAGACGAAAATGCCGCTAAAGCTGCAAAACTTATAAAAACATTGATAGACATGGTAAAAGGCAATCCGCTTTATAAAGAAGCTCAGGAAGTATTTGAATCTCTTTCTATAGAAAACCATGATTTATCATTGGAAAAAATCAAAATCAGCCAGAATAACGATAATGATAGAATTATATTCGTTGGAGCACCTAATAAGGAAATTCCTGCAGAAACCTGGCGCATCCTTGATAAGGCTTTAAGGGAAAATAGAGTTATAAATTTAGATTATAAGTCACTTACAGATTCACAGCCGCATAAGAGGATAGTACAGCCGTGGCAGTTAATCTTCGATAACGGCAACTGGAATCTTCACGCCTTGGATATTGTAAAAAATGGTCGGCGCCGGTACTCACTGAGCGAAATGAAAAATATTGAACTTACAAAAGATGTTTTTACCCTCCCAAAGGATTATGACTTTAGAAAAATGACTTTGGGTTCTTTTGGCTGTATGTGCCATGACGATTATCTTGATTTTAAAATTCACCTGCATGGTTATGCAGCCCGCTATGCAAAGAAAAGACTTTGGGGTGTAAATCAAACAATTTCAGTTGATTCAAAAAATCCCGGAACTGATAATGACGGAATTATTTTAAGTTTCCGTAGTAATCAGCTTTATTCTATCCAGCGCTGGACATGGCAGTGGGCAGATGAAGCTTTTCCAATTGAGCCAAAAGAACTTGTAGATGACTGGATGGCAAGGCGTGATAGAATAAATAAGCTGGATTCTATGGGTATTTGCAATAAGTGACGTTTTCAATATGGCTATCTTATCAGCTCCGCAAAACGTGACTTTCCATCATACGGATATTTTTCCATTAACAAGGCACGAGAATAATTATGCTCCTCTATAAATATTTCGGTTTTGCCTGCGCAATAAACGCCCCGGATTTTTTAGTGTACAGATTGATAATTATCGTACCGTAATACTTTGTAACTGACCATACTGCTCCAAGTTCAAGCATTTTTAACCTTGTACTGTGGTTTAAGGCAGGATTTGGTCTGAATTGTTTAATAGACGGAAGCGGCAAATTGTACTTTTTAAGCTCGCCTTCAAGAGCATCTACTTCATCTGTCATAAAGTAGGATGTTTTTTCACAATATATAGAAACCAAAGAGTTTCCAATAGAAGATAGTGGGGTTTCCATTCTCCAAGGCTCTTTATTTATATCTTTCAAACTTAAATTTTTAGTATGCGGAACTAATACGCAAACATTATGTTCAACCATAAAATTCTCCTTCACTTCTTTTCATTCCTAATATGACTTGAATTATAAACCAGCATATTAGGAATAAGGTCGCATTAAAGGGGACTTTTTAACATGATTTTCCATTATATGGACTCCAACCTCCACTAGCATAGTTTCCACCACATGTCATATGAGAGGCTCTGTAAGCTACAGGTCCACAAGAATTGTGAAGATTGTTGAATTCTCTGCGATTAAGAAATTTCTTTAATGATGTTTTCATCTTTGCAGGAATAAAAGGATCTTTTGCAGCTTTTTCTAAATAAAACTCTGCGTTTCGAAAATCCTTGTTATGAAAACAATCCATTCCTTTTTTGTAGAGAAATAAATAATTATTTTCTCTAATTTCCAGTTTTTCAAAAACACCATTCAGATTATTGTTCATATTTTCCTCCGAAAATAAAAAAGCTTCTACAAAAAAGTAGAAGCTTAAAAACAAAAGAGACTTTTTACTAGGAAACACTTATCCTTATAAAAAGCCTTGTTATATATATTCATAAAAATTAATGATGTTCAAGTAATAATTTATTACTCGTGTCTTATTAAATATTATACACTACTTTAATAAAAAAGCAAATAAAATTTTTGGTAACTTAAATATATTTCTCTAACCATTTTATTAAATAAGGTCTATCATTATTGGCTGGTACCTCATACCATTCAGAACATACAAAATAATAGTTACCA